>CAZNYK010000015.1:11731-34094 GCA_964577215.1 uncultured Saprospiraceae bacterium | reverse complement strand
ACTTTGAGGTTGCCTGCGGGGTCGAGACCTCCCAGCCATACGGCGCCCGCAAACAGAGAGGAAACTTCGGGAACGCCGGGCGGTACTTTGGGCACGACGTAGCGTCCGTTGTCGCCGTCCCACCATACATCGCCGCCAGTGAGCAGGCGGGCGCGCACGTTGTTGACAGCCTGGTCGATCTGCGCCAGGGCGGCGTCGCAGTTGAAGCGGAACGAGATGGCATTGCCGGGCGTTCCGGGAGTATCCCGGGCTCGTTGGAGATTAGGGTTCACATAGGCCTGAGCCGAAAGCGCGAACAGCAGCCCCAGGGCCGTATTCAAAATCCAAAGCTTTCTGTTGAACATATTGTCAGCGTTTTTAATATCAATTATTCAAAAACCACAACGGCGGGCGAGCCATTAAAAATCAAAGATGGCGCCCACGAATATCCTGCGCGGCAGGGTGTAATTATTAGGATTGAGCAAAGCCCACTGGTAAGAAGCGAGATATGCCTCCACTTCGCGCAGGGAGTTTTGGATGGAAGCGATCTGGTTTTGGCCGAATGCGGAACGCAGGAAGCCGTCGTCGGTGGCGGAACCGGTAGCGGGATACACATTGACGATATTGCGGCGATCCAGCAGGTTGGACACGCGGCAATAAACGTTCATGGACATCCGGTCGCCGATGTTGAAGTTTTTGTCAATCCTCAGGTTTACCGTCAGGTTCCAGGGCTTGCGGGCGCCGTTGATGGAGCCGACGGTGCCCTCGCCGCCGAGTTCGGTGGGCAGGAATTTGCGGGTGTAGGGGCGACCGGAAACGCCTATGGCCTGGAAGTTAACCCCTGCTGCGGCAAAGATGTCTGCGCCAAAAAGCCGGGGGCCGGTGTAGCGCTGGCCGCTGTCGTAGCGATAGTCGGCGCTGAGTACCACCCTGTGGCGCTCGTCGAAGTTGAGCGGAAACAGCGTCCGGAGGTTGCCCCTGCTGGTGAGGCCGCGCTGTGAGTTGGCATCAGAGCCGGTACCGTCGGCAAATTGGAGCGTGTAGTTGGCATTCATGGAGAAGTTGCCCGTGCGGCGCTGGTCATACACAAAGGAGAAGCCCTTCACCGTACCGAAGTCTATATTGTCGTAGGTTTCGTACTGGTTTACAATGGGCACGGGGAAGAAGATGCGCGACTGGATCATGTCCCGCATTTCTTTGTAATAAGCGGTGATGGTAAGCGCAGAGGTATTGGTGAGTCTTTGCTTGAAACCCACTTCGTAATCGATGGTTTTTTCCGGCCTCAGGTTGGGGTTGTTGCGAATGCCGGCGCGATCGAAGAAGTAGAAATAGTCGAGGGGGGTAGCGATTGTGTTATCTGGAGGCCGCTGTACCAGCACGTCGTAGTGGGCGAAGAAGTTGGCGTCTTCAGATATAGGAAATGAAAAAGCCAAACGCGGCATGAAGTTGGTTTGCACTTCATAGTCCTTAAAGCTCACATTGGGATCGAAATCGCGGGCGCGGATGAAGTTGATGTTGTCATCAATGCGGGCATCCTTATACTTGGGCGTTACCACCCCGGAAGGGATGGCCAGGGCCACGTTGTTCACGGGCGATCCGTTGGGCAGGTACCATTGGTCGCCGTCGCGGTAGGCCTGCACGTTGTCGCTGCCGGCGCCGGTGACATACACTTTGAATTCGTCTCCGATATTGCCGGGACGGTTCCCTCCGAAGCGGCCATGAAATTCATCGGCGCCCATGACTTCGTAAAGCGAATAGTTGTCCTTGAGCACTTTGGTGTTGGCGTCGTAGCGGTCAACGCGGAGGCCGAGGCGGAAGATGATATCGCGGAAGGTGAATTTGTCCTGGATGTAAAATGCCTGGTAGATCGGCCGGTTGGGCGCTACGGGATAGGTGCGGATGCCGTCGGCATCGGTGGCGGTGAAGAAGTCCTCGAAGGTGCCGTTGAAGGTGTTGCCGAGGTAATCGTAGCCATAGTAGCGGAGCAGTCCCTGGTCGTTGAGTTCTTTGGCGGCGAACATATTGAGGCTCAACTGGCTTGGGTCGAGGCCGTCAATGTTTACATACTGGCCGAGGTTGCTGATGCCGAGTGCCGCGCGCACCCTTTTGTAAAAGGCAGCCTCGGCATTTTCTGTAACTTGCACATCGTGCAGGTTCACGGTCACAGTTTCGCCTGTGAAGGGATTGGTCAATTCCTCGGTGCCGATCACCGGTGAAGTCGGCAATCCGGTTGCAGGGTCGGTAGGAATGCCGAGGATGTGGCTGTTGACCAACTGGCGGGCGACGTCCCACAGGCCGCGCGGCGCTACTAAATGCTGGCGGTTGGCGCGTTGCTCATACCACACGCCGAACTGGATGTTGTGGCGTCCTTTCAGGGAGCCGCTGGGCACCAGGTCGAATGATGCGTTGGCATTGAAGGTAATGACATCGTCCAGGTTTTTGAGTACCCTGTTGTACACTGATCCCACGTTGCTGTGGAAATTCCAGGAGCCGGTAAACTGGCTTGAAATTGCGCCGTTGGGCGCAAAGAAAGCTTCCCGGCGGAGAATATTTTGAATGCCGTCGTTCACACCGGCAATGATCAGATTGGGAATCTGACCGTTCAGCCCTTCGGAAAAATCAATGTTCAGGGCATTGTTGTAATTGGCCAGCACCGGATTGGAAGATTGCGCAGTATTGTAACCGCGCAGCACCTGGCGGTTGTCTTGATGAACAAAGGAGAACTCGCCTGTGGTTTCATCCTCAATGGGCAGAAAAGTAGGGTGCCACTGGACGTCGAAGTTGCCTACATGACCGTATGCGAAGTGATTTTGGCCATGCCGGGCGTCGTAATCCTCGAATGCGGATTGCTCATATCCAAATTGCAGGGTATAGGAAGCATTCTGGATGAACGACTTCTTTTCGTCGGTGCCGGGGGCGCCGCCGAGGCGGTGGCGCAAGCGCACGATACCGCGTTTGGTACCGGAATATGCGGTCGGGTTGTTGTGGCTGTTATATACGCGCCAGCCTCCGGGTGTGAACTGGTTTTCATTGTCGGTCAACGACCCTGTGAAAGATATATCTACTTGTTTGCTGATGCGGGCATCTATTTTGGCCGTCACATCATAGCGGGTACTCGTTTCAAAAGGCCTTGCTTTGAGCACGTTCACGTCGTCGGCCTTCATGAAATCAGCCGCCACAAAGGGGTTGCCGTCCGCAACGAGAATAGGATCGGCCTCCAAGGCCTTGAGGTTTTCATCGGTAACGCGATAAACCGGGATACCCGGGGGATCATCGTCAACCCGGTGCGTCCAGCGGCCGGAGAACCGGTAGCCTATCAGCGATTCGCCGCGTTTGTTTTTTAAAATCGGCCCGGTGAGGTTGATGCCGATGAGGCTGTTGGAATAAGGATCGAGATATTTGGAGGTTTCCGCCTCGACGCCGCCTGAAAATTTGCGGGAAGGGCCTTTGGTGGTGATGGAAATGATACCCCCGGTCACGTCGCCGTATTGGGCTTCCACCCCTCCTGTAATGACCTGCATCTGGTCAATTTCGGATTCCGGGATGAGGTTACCCTGCACGCGGATGCCGTCCACATAGTAGTTGGTGGCATCAGCACGGGAGCCGCGCACCGTGATGGCGCCGCCTTCATCAGCGGAAGCCAGGCCGGCTGTGGTAGCAGCCAGGGCGTTGATGTTCCGCGTGGGCAGGTTGCGTATTTGCTCGCTGGTAATGGTTTGGCCCTGGGTGGTATTGTCCTGTTCTACGAGGGGGACGCGGTAGGTTTTCACCTCCACGGTGGTGAGTAAGACCCCTGAAGACAGGGCGAAGTCTAATTTGTTGGCCTTGCCGGCAAAAATGACCACTTTTTCCATGCGCTGGCTCTGGTAACCCAGGTAGCTGGCTTCCACGTCGTAGGTGCCGGGATCGAGATTGGAGAGGTTGTACACGCCGTCAAAGTCCGTAACGGTACCGGTCATTTGCACTCCGTTTCTAAAAAGGAGTACGGTACCGCCGATGATCGGTTCCTTGGATTCGCTATCCCTCATGGTGCCGCTTAGTGCCGTTTGGGCCGAAGCAGCCGTTCCCGATAAAAGTAAAAGGCTGATTAAGAGTAAGTTTCGCATCATGCATTGTTTGTTTAAATCAACTCAAGCGAAGGTTTGTCCAATTAAAGGCACAATGTTAAGCAAATGTGCAGGAAATCCCAAAAATTTAAGTTCCCGTATGTCCTTTGGGGGACAAAAACGGAAGCGGGTCAAGGTTTGCCGCCATTTGGAGGGAGCGCCGGCTACCGGAATCCGGCCGCTTTTTCACTCCATTCCCACAGTCGCAGCGCCAGCCCGGGGTCTTGCGCCGTGCGGGAAGGATAGCGCGCACCTCTCCGTGGATCGAAATACTGGCCGGTGACGCCGGCAAGGCCTGGATCGGAAGCAAGGCGAATGGAAGTTTCCGCGCCCCGCTCAACAGAAATGAGAAATGGTTTGACGAACGTCCATCCGAAGGAGTAAAGCAAACCGGTCTTGTTTGCAAAACGGGTGCGCACCGCTCCGGGATGCAGCGCATTGCAGGCGATACGTGGATAACGGCGGGCAAACTCCCGGGTGAAGAGCACGTTGGCCAGTTTGGATTGCATATATGCCTTCAAACCGTCATAGCCGGGTTTTTCGCCCCGCAAATTGTCGAAATCCAGTTGTCCCCGGTAGTGCGCGTGGGAGGATACGTTGATCACGCGCGGTTCGGGTGCGGATTCCAGCATGTCGAGCAGGAGTTGGGTAAGCAGAAAGTGGCCGAGATGATTGACGCCGAATTGCATCTCGAATCCCTGCGCCGTTTTTTCAAGTGCGGAAGTCACTATGCCGGCGTTGTTGATGAGCACGTCCAAGCGATCAAACCTGGCGCGGTATTCGGCAACGGCCCGGCGCACGCTCTGGAGATCGGCTAAGTCGAGCGGCAACATGTCAATGTGCGTATTTGCCGAGGCCTTTTTGATTTCTTCCACTGCCCGCTTGCCTTTGTCGGTGTTGCGGGCCGAAATGGTCACGGCGAAACCTTTTCGCGCCAATCCTATCGCGGTGTATTTACCTATGCCGTCGTTCCCCCCGGTGATGAGCGCGCGTTTCAGGTCGTTTTCCATTATAAATATCCAGTTGTTGAGGGGCAAAGAAAAATCATGTGGGCGACATCCACAAGCGGAATAGTGTTTCGGCATCAAAAACGGTGTTTTTTAAAGCTTCACGAAGCCGCATTTCCAAGCGCCCGGGATCATGTACTGCCCATGCTTTAATGGGCAGGCGCAATATCCGGCATTCATCCGCGGGAGTATGGCGCTCCAGCAACTTGCGCAGGTCTGATTTCAGGGAGCCGGGCGGGGCCTGCATCCAGGCGTAGAGGAGTTCGGTGTGCAAACCATCCGGAAGGCCGGATGCCTGTATTATGCGCGCGGCAAGTGCGGCATTGCCGCCGGCGGAGAGAGAGAGCATGCGGCGAAGTTGCAGAATTTGTTCCGCACGGAGCAAGGTTGGGGCAGGATCTGCGGCATCCAGGAAATCGAAAAGCATTTTATCGCTGATGAAACAGGCATCCTCCCTTATGGCGGCAGGTATCATATTATAAGGCGGCTTACCCAGCACGATACATTTGGCTTGCGCAAGAGGCGCCATGGCCATTCCGGCCATTTCCAGTTTTTTTTGAAGGGCCGGCGCCGGAAGCGGGAACCGGCCTGCACAGGCAAACTCTGTTCCCGCCGGCATTGAAGGAGGCGCGGCCGACCGGTGGGTCAAGTGATGGATAATCCGCTCCCGCAGAACCGGTAACGGCAATGCGAGGGCCTGAAGGCAGGCCGAGGGTTCCAGGCTGTTCAAAGCATCCGCACCGCTGCGGTAAGCGGCAAATAAAACGGGGCGCAGCACTTCCGGCAGTTTTTTTTTCCGGCAGGCGCCGAGGAATTGCACTAATTTTGGGCCGCCGCCCCTGCTCAAGCCTTTGATCTCGCGAAGGCGCTCTGCGGCAAAGAGCGGTTCGGGCAGTTCCGGCAGCGGGCAGGCAGCGATATTCAGGCTTTTCAAGTTCTCCGGCAGCGGAGGCAATTCGCTCAAGGGATTCCCCGATACATCCAGTTTTTCCAGTGCAGGCATTTTCTCCTGTAGTTTGGGGAGCTTCGCGATGCGGTTGCCGCCGAGCAGAAGCGTTTCCAATCGAAGCAGTTCCGTAAATTCCGGCAGGAACGACAACTCATTGCGGCCGATGTCTAAGTATTTCAACTGAGAAAAGGCCCCCGGCGTGAAATCAGGTATTGCGGCGATGCGGTTGTATGGCAATTCGAGCTGTGCCAGCCAGGGCAGCCGGGCAAACAGTTCGGGCCATTGGGCGATCCTGTTGTGCGATGCGTTGACGCGGCGGAGATTGAGGCATGCTTTGAGGGAATCGGGAAAGGCGACAATCCGGTTGTGCGCTGCCGAAAGCCTGAACAGGCGGGTGCAGTTGCCCAAAGACTCGGGAAGTGCTTCGAGGAGGTTGCGGTCTAAGATCAACGTGTCTATCAGGGTGCAGTGACCAATGGCATCCGGTAGCCGCCGGAGCCTGCAGTTTTCAATGTGCAGGAGCCGCAGGTTGGGCATGCCGGGCAGGAGGGCGGATAGTGCGCTCACATCCGTTTTGTACAGGCGCAATTCGGTGACCCGGGCTGCATGACGGGCTGCGTTTTCTATATCTTGGACTTTCACGCCTTAAATTTATAACGGAACCGTCAGGCGAAGATAGTGGACGCATAAAAGCCCGGCCTGAAAAATTTTTTGCCTATTGTGAAAAATATCACTGACAGCAGCGCTATATTTCAGCCAATTTTGCGTCGCAATTGTCAATTACGATGAAAAATGGTCAAACCTTCTTTGCAATCCATTTTTTGTTGGTTATAATTGTCCGTTGAACGTTGTTTTCAAAATTTTAAAACCACTTTTTTGACCATGAAAGTTGAACAGATTTATACCGGCTGCCTGGCAGAAGCAGCCTACTACATCGAAAGCGAGGGCGAAGCCGTTATCATCGACCCCCTGCGGGAAACGGCGCCTTACATTGAGAAATTGGAGAAGGAAGGCGCCAAGCTCAAGTACATCTTTGAAACGCACTTCCATGCCGACTTTGTGAGCGGCCACCTCGACCTGGCCCAAAAGACCGGCGCAACGATTGTGTACGGCCCCGGCGCCGTTACGGAATTCGACAAACACGAAGCGGCAGACGGCGAAGAAATCCGCGTCGGCAAGGTAACCCTCAAAATTTTGCACACCCCGGGGCATACGCCGGAATCCACCACTTTTCTTCTGTTGGACGAAACCGGAAAGGAGCATTCCATTTTCACCGGCGATACGCTGTTCATCGGCGATGTGGGCCGGCCCGATCTTGCCCAAAAGTCCGGCTCCATAACCAAAGAAGACCTCGCCGGCTGGCTTTTCGACAGCTTGCGGGATAAAATCATGCCCCTGCCCGACGATGTGATCGTATATCCGGCTCACGGCGCAGGTTCGGCTTGCGGCAAGAATATGAGCAGCGATACATGGGATACCCTCGGCAACCAGAAAAAGACCAATTACGCGTTGCGGGCCGATATGAGCAAAGACGAGTTCATCGCCGAAGTCACTGCCGGCCTCATGCCGCCGCCCCAGTATTTCGCCAAGAACGCCATGCTCAACAAGAAGGGCTACGGCAGCTTCGATGCGGTGCTGAAGCGCGGCGCAGTGCCTTTAAGCCCCGCCGAATTTGAACTGATCGTGGAAAGCGAAGGCGCGCTCATCCTGGATACGCGGCATGAGGATGTCTTCAGGGATGGCTTTATTCCAGGTTCCATTTTTATCGGCATCGAAGGCACTTTCGCTCCCTGGGTAGGCGCCCTGGTAGTTGATCTCCATCAGCCCATTGTCCTCCTGGCGCCCGAAGGCCGCGAGGAGGAAGTCGTCACCCGCCTGGCGCGCGTGGGCTATGACAATACGCTCGGCTACCTCAATGGAGGGGTGGATGCATGGAAGGCTTCCGGCAGAGCAGTGGATGTCATCGAACACGTCACTGCTGACGAACTCGCGCTGCGCCTCAGGGCCGGCGCCGTGGACCACTACTTTGACGTGCGCAAGCCCACTGAATACCTCTCTCAGCATGCCGTGGACGCGGAGAATTTTCCGCTTGATTACATCAACCACAACATGGGGCGCCTCGATCCCAAACGCACTTACTACGTGCAATGTCTCGGCGGCTATCGCTCCATGATCATGGCATCTATTCTCAAAGCGCGCGGCTTCCAAAACGTGATCGACATATATGGCGGTTGGCGGGATGTGGAAATTTCGCAAGTGCCCAAGACCGACTTTGTCTGCCCCACCACCATACCGCAGGATGTGATCGACGAGGCGCTGGCTGCCGTAGTTTGAACATGAATTTCCGGCGCCGGGCGTAGGGAAAACGCCCGGCGCTTCCACTTATACTCAACCAGTAGCAAGAATCGGGAGAGGACTACGCGCCTCCATTACTTTTCCAGACCAGAAAAGCAAGTGCAAGGCTGCCCTTTGGGATAATTTTTTTTGAAAAAAGCTTGCATATTAGAATCATGCTTTGTATATTTGCTCTTGTGAAAAATTCATTGAATGAATTTGAAGCGTTTGGCAAAACCTTTCAAAGTTTGTAAAACCAACAACCTCGAAAAAAAAAGCAAAAAAACTTTGACATTTTCCCTGAGCGTATTATTTTCGCACCGTCAATAAAAAAAGCAATTTGTCAATCGGAATAAATTCCCGATACAAATTTAATAATACAGCTGAAGAAAGTTTTTTCTTCTGAAGATCTATAACTGGGGTTTAGTTTTTTTCCGAAAAGTGCAAAGCCGCCCGGCTTTCGCACTTTTCATTTTTAGGACGTTTCATATCGCTTGTTCTCCATGCAAATCGTTTTGATGTTTTCCCTGATGGGGCTTTTTGCGGCCATGGTTTTTCTCAATTTCTACTTTCGGCTCCGGGTGTTGAATACGTATCGGCGCTTACAGCGAAAGAACGTGGATTTCGGCGCCGTGCATTTTTTCGACCGCAGCCGTTTGGAGCAGGAGATACTTCCCCGTTATCCCGATTCCCGGGCCGACATTCTCAACTTTGTACGGCACATCAGGCTTTCTGTCCGCATGGCTTCCGTGCTTATTGTCCTGATCACTCTTTTCGGGGCCGTACTCATGTATTTCCGATAGCACATTTCTGCGTCTGTTGGCCGACCAAATCATTTCTATCCGATACCTTGAAGGTTTGCTGCGTCGTTGGAAGGCGAAAATCGGCAAATTGATTTACATTTGCCCCTGATAGCAACAGCAAAACGGAGCGCATGTTAAAAATTGGGGTTTTTGGCGCAGGGTATCTTGGGAAAATCCATCTTAAATGTATCGGCTTAGCCTCGGAGGTATATGAGTTGGTTGGATTCTACGACCCCGACGACGATGCTGCGCGGCAGGCGCAGGAGACTTTCGGCGTCCGTCGTTTCGAGTCTGTTCAGGCTCTCCTCGACTCAGTGGACGTGGCAGATATTGTAACGCCTACGCCTACCCACTTCGCGCTGGCCCGCGAAGCGCTTCGCAGCGGCAAACACATTTTCATTGAAAAACCGCTTACCCATACCCTTCAGGAAGCTGAAACGCTCCTTTCTCTCAGCAAAGCCGCAGGCGTGAAGGTACAGGTGGGGCATGTGGAGCGTTTCAACCCGGCGCTGCTGGCACTGGGCGATACCCGGGTGGAGCCGATGTTCATCGAAGCGCACCGCTTGTCGGTATTCAATCCGCGCGGTTCGGATGTTTCTGTAGTCCTCGACCTGATGATCCACGACTTAGACATTGTGCTAAGCTTGGTGCATGCAAAAGTGGAAACTGTGAGCGCAGGAGGTGTGGCGGTAGTAAGCGATACGCCCGATATAGCCAATGCACGCATCGAGTTCTCGAATGGTTGTGTGGCCAACCTTACCGCAAGCCGCATATCGCTCAAGCAGATGCGAAAGGTGCGCCTCTTTCAACGGGATGCCTATATCAGCCTGGACCTGCTCGAAAAACAGGCCCAGGTAATTCAATTGCGCGATAAGGCCGATGGTCAATCTACATCCGGCGCCCCGGTCATGGAACTGGCCACCCCCAAAGGGGAGAAGCTGGTATGGGTGCATACGCCTCCCATCGAGCCTGTGAATGCTATAAAATTGGAATTGGAGAGTTTTGCCGGAAGTATCATCGGGGATACCCGGCCACGGGTAAATATAGAAGACGGATATGAGGCGCTCAAACTCGCCTGGCGCATTATAGAGGATATAGAACGGCGGCAAAAGGAATCCGGGTTGCGGGCTTCGCCGTAGCGCCGGCGAAAAAGATTTTCTCTGTTTCATGGCGCCTGCTATTGCGGGCCAAATACCGATGGGAATGAGATTGTTTTGGAGAATGATTTTAGGGCTGGCGGGCGTTGCTGTTTGGGGAGGCTGCGAATTGATCAATCCCGAAGAGCCGGTGCCGGGATATATTGAAGTGGAGCCGTTTGAACTCAGCACCAACCCGGCGACACAAGGCAGCCATTCCGCCAGGATCACAGAGGTGTGGGTTTCGTCGGGCACAGATTTCCTGGGCGCTTACCCCCTGCCTGCGCTCATCCCGGTCTTGGCCGCAGGCCAAAAGCGCATCACCCTGCAGGCAGGCATCAAAGACAACGGCATCAGCGCTCTTCCTGAAATTTATCCATTTTATGCGCCGGTAGAAATAGATGTGGACTTCCAGCCCAACCAAAGCGCCGTGTTGAGGCCGGTGACGGGCTACCTCCCGGAAACGCGCTTCGCTTTCATCGAAGATTTTGAAGGCGCGGTGCATATATTTCGCTCGCTGCGCACAGGAGGCCCCAACCAGGCCATGCAGCGAAGCACGGAAGCCCCCTTTGAAGGACAGGCTTCGGGGCTTATCACGCTCGATTCGGCCAATACGGTGGTGGAAATCGCCACCTTGCCTATGTTTCGCGACCTGAACCGCGTATCTCCCTTCGTGTACCTTGAAATGGACTACAAATCCGAGGTGGCCGTATCCGTAGGGTTGGTAGGTTTCGAGAGCGGAGGCCCCGTATCCGGCACGCCGGTTTACGAAGCGGGTTTTCTGCCCAGGGAGGAATGGAACAAGATATATTTCAATTTCAGCCAACTGATCTTTACCTCCCGGTTTGAGGCGTACCAGGTGGTGCTGCTGGCGGCTATTCCTGTTCAGAATGGAGTACCGGCAAGGAATACGGCAAGAATCTGGATCGACAACGTGAAATTGGTGCATTTCTAACCCAACGCGCAGTTGTAAGCATTGCCCACATGGCACATCGACATGAAATGACACAGAAGCGACGCCGGCATACCGTTTTTTACCAGGTTGCCGATTTTACCACAGCCATGCTGTCGTGGGCGTGTTTTTTCCTGTATCGCAAACACATAGAAGGCGCCGATGTGCACCTCGCTATGCTGGATGATCCCAATTTCCTGTATGGCATCTTTATCATTCCCACCGGGTGGGTACTATTCTACGGTATATTTGACCAATACAACGACATCTACCGGATGTCGCGCCTCGCAACGCTTACCCGTACGCTTTTCCTGAGTTTTTTCGGCGTACTGTTCCTGTTTTTCACCCTCATCCTGGATGACTTTGTCACGAACTACACAACCTACTACCAGTCTTTTTTCACTCTTTTCCTTTTGCATTTTTCCTTCACCGGCACGGCGCGCATGATCCTCCTCACCCGCGCCAGCCGAAGGCTCAAACGCGGCGAGATCACCTACAACACGCTCATCATAGGCGGGAATCAAAATGCGTTGGATCTTTACGAGGAGATCACCGGGAGAGAGAAAGGTCTCGGCTACAAGTTTGTAGGTTTTATCGACACCAACGGAAAAAGCAAAAACGAACTTTCCACAAGGCTCCAACGGCTGGGGCGCATCGAAGACTTGCCCCTGATCATTCCCGGGCAAAACGTGGAAGAGGTGATCATTGCAATAGAAACCTCTGAACACAACCGCCTCAGCGAAATCCTCAACGTTCTGTTCGATTTTGATGACCGCATCTTAGTCAAGATCATCCCCGATATGTACGACATTCTGCTCGGCTCGGTAAAGATGAACCACGTGTACGGAGCGGTACTCATTGAAATACGGCGGGAGTTGATGGCTCGCTGGCAACGCCTGATCAAGCGGGTCATCGACATAGTCGCCTCCGGTTTGCTGCTGCTGCTTTTATCTCCGCTTTTTTTCTACATCGCCATGCGGGTCAGGCTTTCTTCCCCCGGCCCCATCTTTTTCCGGCAAGAGCGCATCGGTCTGAACGGGAAGCCCTTCTTCATCTTCAAATTCCGTTCTATGACCCTTGACGCTGAGGTAGAAGGGCCGCGTCTTTCACACGACGGAGACCCCAGGTGTACGCCCTGGGGGTCGGTGATGCGCAAATGGCGCTTAGACGAATTGCCCCAGTTTTGGAATGTGTTGCGCGGGGATATGTCTTTAGTGGGGCCCCGGCCGGAGCGCCAGTACTACATCGACCTCATCATCAAACGGGCGCCGCATTACAAACACCTGCTCAAAGTGCGGCCCGGCATCACTTCCTGGGGCATGGTGAAATACGGCTACGCCTCCAATGTAGATCAAATGGTGCAACGCATGAAGTTCGATATCCTCTACATTGAAAACATGTCGCTGGCGCTCGATTTCAAGATCATGTTTTACACTTTGCTGGTATTAATGCAAGGAAAAGGAAAATAACGACGATGAAAAGGATCCTTATTGACATGGACGAGGTAATCGCCGATGTGTACCCTAAATTCTTGGACATCTTTGAGCAGGAATTCGGGCGCCGCCCCGATCCTGCCGAGTTTTGGGGCAAAAAAATCTACGACATTCCCGGCGCCGCCCGCATCAGGGAATTCCTGCACGACAGAGGCTTCTTCGCCGACCTGCCTGTAATGCCGGGCAGCCAGGAAGTCATACGCGAATTAATGGAGCGCTACGAAGTCTTTATCAATTCCGCCGCCATGGAGTTCCGGCATTCGCTGCAGGACAAGTACGACTGGCTCGAGCAGCACTTTTCTTTCATACCCTGGCGCAACGTAATTTTCTGCGGCGACAAGCGCGCCCTGAGAGGGGATTACATGATTGACGACCATGTGAAAAACCTGCGCACATTCCAGGGGACGCCGCTATTGTTCACCGCTTCTCACAACGCATTGGAGACGGATTTTATCCGGGTGAACAACTGGGAGGAAGTGCGGGCATTTTTCCGGGCGGAAGAATAATACGGCCGCTTCTATTTCTTCAGTTCCTCCCAGGCTGCATCCAGGCTGCGCTGAATGCCGTCGCCTTTCCACTCCGGCGCTCCGGGTATAGTGGTTATGGCCAGCACGTCTTCTTTGCTCTTTCCCGATCTGACGGCTTTGCCCACGGTTTGCAAAAGGCGGGAAAGGTAATTTTCAAACGCTTTGAGATCTGCGTGGGAACCAGTGACGGGGTAACCCTCGGCAGCATGCCCAAATACGAAGAGCGTATCCTTGGAATAGGTTTTCCGTATGCTGCGCAACACCTGTATCCAGGAGCGTATATCGGCGCCTGCCGACTTGTCGATATAGGGGAAGCGACGATTGAATACCAAATCGCCGACGTGGGCCACGTCGGCATTTTCAAAGTGCACCACCACATCGCCGTTGGTATGGCCGGCGCCGAAGTAGCGGGCAGTGATGATCTCGTCGCCGAGGCGTTGCGACCATTGCTTGTCAAAAACAGTATCTGCGTAGAGCTGGCCTGCTTCTGCATTGCGCTCTTTAGCCACGCGCTCCTGGTTGGTGCGGCAGTTGGTATGGGCCACTACCTTGCCCGCCAGGTCTTTGAAAGCGATATTGCCGCCGGTGTGATCGCCGTGGTGGTGGGTGTTGATTACCAAATCAAAAGGTTTCTGAGATTGCTGCCTGATCTGTTCGATGAGATGGCCTGCCTGCTCCGGAAACTGGGTATCCACCACAGCAATACCCTGTGGATCGAGCAGCCAGGCGATGGTGCCGCCGCGTTCGGTAAAAATGCCGGTGTTGCGGCGCAGGGCCTTCATGTCGCCCTGAGGGCGCTGAAGCCATGCGGCAAGCAGTTCTTGCGGGCTGAGCATGGCTGCTCCTGCCGCCATGCTCCCTGTGTAGAGGAATTTTCTTCGCGTGATCATTATTTTCAATTTTCTGGTGAGCCTTTGGGGAGAAACTCCCTTTTCTTCCGCACTCAGGAACGCTCCCCGGCAAGGTCCAAATTGACGATGGCGTTAAGGATAAATCCGTTGTTGTACTGAAAAACGTTTCTTCCGTTGATCTCCCTGCCCAATTGCAGGGTTTGATTGAAGAAACCGGCTTCGAGCCTGAAAGTTTTGTCAAATTTATAGCCAAGCAGAATTCCCGTGCGGTTTTGGTCAAAAATATTCTCATTTACGTTTTTGCCAAAGCCGATCAAAATCTCATCGTACAACGCGGCATAGGGCATTTTGTCGCCCGTGCCTTTTTTACTTAGCGGGACTTGTACCCGAAACATATAGCGCAGGCGGTTCAGGTAGAAGTATTCATCTTCTTTTTTCAGGTTCGCATTGGAGTACCGTCCCAACCATCGCTGCTCCAGCAGGAAGCGGTGCGAGAACTCGATCCGGCCTGTTTTGTCGTTAATTATGGCCATCTGGAAAGCCCGGTGCTCGGTGAAATCCTTTCCCATCCCGTTGATGGGGTATTCGCCGTATGGGAAAGTTTCGATCCAGGCATAGCCTATGCGCAACTGGATTTTGGGATCTACCTGGTAATTGACCCCGAGCCGGAGCAAGCTTTGCTGCCATTGAGGGAGAAAATTGTCTCTCCGCCACTGGTATTCGGTGTGGAGGCCGTACCTGTTGTTCAATTTGAAAGTGCCGAAGTAGTTGTACCATCCCACTGAGTTGTGTTCGCTGATGCGCGTGTTTTGGGCGGAAACCAGCAGACTGAAAAAAAGCAAAGACAACAACAAAAGCACACGGAAAATCCCATTCATGGACATTATGAAGATTAATTCAAATCACTAAAGCGTCTGAACGGAGGTTTAGTTCAATGCTAATCTTCTACCTTTGCCGGGCAAAAACCCAGTCGATCTTTATCGTGGATGGGTTGGTACACCTGGCAGAAATAGAGGAATAAAAAAAAGCCGCGGCACAGAAGTCTGTATCGCGGCTTTTTCGCTCTCCGTCAGCTTATATCAGAGCACCTGCTTGACCACGGCGGCGAAAGTATCCGGGTGGTGCATGGCGAGATCGGCCAGGACTTTGCGGTTCAGGTCGATGCCCTTGGTGCTGAGCAAATGCATGAGTTTGGAATAGGAGATGCCGTTTTGACGGGCGCCGGCATTGATGCGGGCGATCCAGAGGCGGCGGAAAGCGCGCTTCTTGCTGCGGCGGTCGCGGTAGGCGTAGCCCATGGCTTTGTCCACCGCATTTTTAGCTACGGTATAGACGTTTTTGCGCGCGCCGAAATAGCCTTTGGCGGCTTTCAGGATTTTTTTGCGCCGGCGGCGGGAAGCGACGGCATTTACAGAACGTGGCATATAAAAAGTTTTTAGTGCAACGCAGGGTTTCGCAAGGAGCGGAAACTTCGGCCTGCGCTCTCGTTAAAAAATAAGGATTAAATCCAGAGCATACGCCTTACCAAGGACATATCTGCGGAATCGACGATTCCGGAGTCGCGGTTGCGCAGCTTAGCTTTGCGGCTCTTGCTGGTGAGGCGGTGCGAGGTATTGGCTTTGAAGCGTTTTACCTTGCCCGAACCGGTCACCGAGAACCGCTTTTTAGCGCTTGAATTGGTTTTTACTTTCGGCATGGTCGTGGTTTTTAAAAACGGAACGCAAAGGTAAAGCCTCCTTGCGGAAAAAACAAACTTTGAGCGCGATCATTTTTTGTACGCGGTATCGATATCTACTTTTTAGGAGCTTTTTTGGGAGCTACCACCACGTGCATGCGGCGGCCTTCCAGGCGGGGCAGCGCCTCGGCGGCGCCGAGTTCTTCGAGTTCTTTGAGAAAGCGCAGCAGTATCAGTTCGCCCCGGTCCTTAAACACGATGGCGCGGCCTTTAAACTGCACATAAGCTTTCACCTTGGCGCCTTCTTCGAGGAAACCTTTGGCATGGCGCACTTTGAACTCGAAATCGTGGTCGTCGGTGTTGGGGCCAAAACGAATTTCCTTGATCACGGTTTTGGCGGCCTTGGCCTTGATCTCTTTTTCCTTCTTCTTTTTGTCGTAGATGAACTTGTTGTAGTCGGTGATTCGTACAACGGGCGGCACGGCGTTCGGGGAGATTTCCACTACGTCGAGTTCCATCATTTCTGCCCAATCTCTCACCTTACGGGTGGGGTACACGCCGGGTTCAATGGTCTGGCCCGCTACTTCGCTAATTTTTTCGAGGTCATCCCCTACTAAGCGGACTTCGGGGATGCGGATTTGTTCATTTATCCGGTGTTGGGACCGATTGGGGTCGGGGCCGGAAAATCGCTTTGCCAAATGTGGTTATTTTAGTGAATAAAAAGGTGTTTCAGCCTGCGAAGATAAAGCCTTTTGCGGCAATAAAAAAGCATGAGCCGGATAAAAAGCTTAATTGGCCGCAAAACGGGTACTTTCCTGTTGAAGCACAGACCCGGCCGCACAAATTCTTTTTTCTCCATAGACAATACCGCTGCTGTTTTTCCTCAAAAAAGCGGAAATTTGCCCAATTGACTTGCTTATGATGCGTGCGCTCTTTTCCCTGCTCCTGCTTTGCGCCCTCTGGCTTCCTATGGGCAGCGCATGGCTTGCCTTTGCCCACCGCAAGCACGTGATCTCGTCGGAAGTAAAAAAGCGCATACGACAGGGCGTAAATGATAGCGAATTAGTGTTGTTGCGCATTCCGCTTGAGTTGGAGAAAAATCCCGATCACACTTTCAAACGCATGCACGCCGGCGAGTTCCGGTACCAGGGCGTCATGTACGACATCGCGCGGCAGGAACTGCGCGGCGATACCACCTGGTATTGGTGTATCCTGGATTGGGATGACACCGAGTTGCATAACCAGATAGAACAAAAGACAAATAAAACTCCAGCCCGCGACCCTGCGCAAAGAGAAAACAGCGAGCGCCTGCATCGTTTCTGGCTGAGCCTGTTCTTTGAAACCACATCGAAGCCGGCGTTGTACCCAACCCTGATCTTATGCAGGCCCGGCCCCGGCAACCCGGGGGCGCTCCGCCCCGGTTTTTCAGATGTACCACATCCGCCACCGGAGCAACGAAACCTGCTTCCCGCTCTCCTTCGGCCCTGAAGTCGTCGGATCAATTTTTTGATTAAATTCACCGCCTGCAATTAAGTGTAGCAGGGTGGGTTTTCGCTTCGCAGTCCGCTGGGCAAGCACTGGCGGATGAAAAAATTGCGTCATCATGAAACAACCTTTTTTGGCCTTGCTCTGGCTGCTTTTTCTCGCCCAGGTAGCAAGCGGCCAAACTATTATCATAAAAGACCTCGCCACCCGGCGCCCCATACAAGGCGCAACGGTGCAGGTAGCTTCAAGCGACGTTGGCGTCATCACCGATGCGCAGGGAAAGGCCGACATTTCGGCGATGCGAGGGGCCGATTCCATTTTCATTCGCTACATTGGCTACCGCCCTGCCCTGTTCAGCTACGATCAATTGGCAGCGCACAATTTTCTCGTCGAGTTGGAAGAAGACCGCCTGAGCCTGGATGTTGTGATCGTATCTGCCACCCGCTGGCAGCAAAGCCGCCGGGAAACGCCCGCGCGCATCAGCGTCATTCGCCCGCGGGAGGTGATGCTGCAAAACCCGCAAACGGCTGCCGACATGCTCAGCTTGTCCGGGGAAGTGTTCATCCAGAAAAGCCAGTTGGGCGGCGGCAGCCCTATGATCCGGGGTTTTTCCACCAACCGGGTGCTCATCACGGTGGATGGCGTGCGCATGAACACGGCCATCTTCCGCAGCGGCAACCTGCAGAACGTCATCTCTCTCGATCCATTCACTACAGAGAACGCCGAGGTGGTCTTCGGGCCGGGTTCCATCATCTACGGCAGCGACGCCATAGGCGGAGTAATGAATTTTTATACCCTCACGCCGGGTTTTTCCGGCAATGACACCCCTCTTGTCAGGGGCTCGGCAGCTTTGCGGTATGCCTCGGCCAATACGGAGAAAACCGGCCACTTCAACCTCTCCGCAGGCTGGAAAAAACTGGCATTGCTCAGCAGCGTCACTTACAGCGACTACGCCGACCTGCTCATGGGAAACAGCGGCCCCGACGACTACCTGCGCCCAACCTACGCCATTCGAATAGCGGGCAGGGACAGCGTGGTGCAAAATCCCAACCCCCGGCGGCAGGTACCCACCGGCTACAACCAACTCAACCTGATGCAAAAGCTGCGCTGGAGGCCTGCCGAACGCTGGGATGTGCAATATGGCTTGCATTATTCCACTACTTCCAGCTATTCCCGCTACGACCGCCTGCTCAGGCCCCGCGGCAATACGCTGCGCAGCGCCGAATGGGACTACGGCCCACAGGTTTGGATGATGAACCATCTCACCCTGGCGCACACGGGATCAACCGGGATTTTCGACCACGCCGCCCTCCGCCTGGCGCACCAGTTCTTCGAAGAAAGCCGCATAGAGCGCGACCTCAACAGCGTGCAGCGCATGATCCGCACCGAGAGGGTGAACGCCTGCTCGGCCAATATCGACCTGGAAAAGCAATGGAGTGCGGGCAAGCACCGGCTGTTTTACGGCGCCGAATACGTGTATAATAAGGTGCAGTCCACCGGCGAAGATGAAAACATCGAAACGGGCATTCTCTCCCCCGCAGCCTCCCGCTACCCCGACGGCGCTACCTGGCATTCGGCCGCAGCCTACCTCAGCTGGCGCAACAGGCTGAACGAGCGCGTCACCCTGCAATCCGGCATGAGGTACAACTTCAACGGCCTGGACGCTGAGCTCGACAATGCCTTTTTCCCGTTTCCTTTCAGCGAGGCGCGCCTGCGGGCCGGTGCGCTCACCGGCAACCTCGGTATGGTATTCAGCCCTGCGCCTTCATGGCAGTTGAACGCCAATGCCGCAACCGGCTTCCGTTCGCCCAACGTGGACGACGTGGGCAAGGTGTTCGACTCCACCCCCGGCAACGTAGTAGTGCCCAACCCGGACCTCAAGCCGGAATACGCCTGGAATTTCGACATAGGCGCAGCCAAAGCATTCGGGAATATACTAAAAGTGGACATCACGGGCTTCTTCACCTACTTGAACAATGCGCTCGTTAGGCGCAATTTCACCCTCAACGGGCAGGACAGCATCCTCTTCGGCGGCGACATGAGCCGGGTGCAGGCCATTCAGAACGCCGCTTTCGCTACCGTGTGGGGCATTCAGGCCGGCCTGGAGCTTAAACTCCCCGCGGGCTTCAGTCTTTCCGCCCGCTACAACTTCCAACTCGGCGAGGAAGAACTCGACGATGGCAGCAAAGCGCCCCTGCGCCATGCCGCTCCGGCTTTCGGCCTGACCCGGCTGAACTATGCGGGCAGCCGTTTCGAGGCAGCGTTCTACACGATGTTCAATGCCGCCGTGCGCAACGCGGACCTCGCGCCCGAAGAACAGGGCAAGGAGTACCTCTACGCCCGCGACGCCGAGGGCAATCCCTGGACGCCGGCATGGATTACATTGAACCTGAAAACCTCTTACCGTCTCAGGGAAAACATTTACATTGCCGCCGGCATGGAAAATATCAGCGACCAGCGCTACCGGCCCTACTCCTCAGGGATAACAGCGCCGGGCAGGAACGTGGTGGTGTCCTTGAGGGCAGGGTTTTAATTTATTAATACACGCACATGATCACCGTAAAACAAGCCACCGACATCATATTTGAACACACCGGCCATTTCGGCGAAGAAACCGTACCGTTAGACGCGGCATGGGGCCGGGTGTTGCGCGAGCCGCTCAATGCCGACCGCGATTTCCCGCCTTTCCCCCGCGTGACAATGGACGGTATTGCCATAGCTTTCCAATCCTTTGCCGCCGGGCAGCGGCAGTTTTTCATTGAAGGCATACAAGCCGCCGGAGCACCGCAAATACAGCTGAGCAACCCCGTTCATGCCCTGGAGGTGATGACCGGCGCTATGCTGCCCGCCGGCGCCGATACGGTGATTCGCTATGAAGACCTTCAACTGGCAAACGGCACAGCCATAGTGCAAACAGATGATATTTCTTCTGGGCAAAACGTGCACCAGCGGGGGTACGACCGCAGGGCCGGCGATGAGATCATCCCTGCCGGAAGGCTTATCAGCGGAGCTGAAGCCGGCGTGGCGGCAACCATTGGCAAAATCATGCTGCGCGTGGCCAAGCTTCCCCGTGTGGCTATAGTCACCACCGGCGATGAATTGGTGGAAGTCGGCGCCGATCCCCTACCCCACCAGATACGGGTATCCAACGCATACAGCATTCAAGCCCTGCTGAGGCCCCGGGGCGTACTCGCCGACCGGTTGCATATTTCCGACGACCTGGACGCTACGATCCGGGCGCTTGGTCATGTCTTGCAAGACTATGATGCGCTGTTGCTCAGCGGAGGTGTCTCCGAAGGAAAATTCGACTACGTGCCGCGCGCTTTGGCAGCGCTGGGCGTCAGGCAGTTGTTTCACAAAGTGGCCCAGCGGCCGGGCAAGCCGTTCTGGTTCGGGCAGGCTCCCGGCGGAGCGGCGGTATTTGCGCTGCCGGGCAATCCCGTATCGGCGTTTGTGGGTACCATGCGTTATTTTTTGCCCTGGCTGCGGCATTCGCTCGGGCTACCCGCCCTGCCCGCAGAGTGGGCTTTGCTGGCCGAACCCTTCGAATTCAAACCCAACCTGACGTATTTTCTGCAAGTGCGCTTGCAATGCTCCGAAACAGGGCAAAACATTGCATACCCGATAGCCGGCAAAGGCTCCGGCGACTTGGCCAACTTAGCCGACGCCGACGGTTTTTTGGAGTTGCCGCAAGAGCGGGATCGCTTTGAGGCGGGGGATGTGTTCCCCTTGTGGAGGTATAGATGAGGGGCCTATTATTGAGACAAAATGTCGAGCAGTTTCAGATGAAGGTAAAACTGTCGCTTTCCTTCTTGCCTTGCCTGCAGAAAGCCTGCGGCAGCTAAGGCATGAAGATATCTGAGGGCCGTAGATCGGTGAATACCCAAATACTCGGCCAACTTCGGCGCCGTAATCACGGGGTGGGAAAACAACTCATCGGTAAGGTCCACGCTGAAAAGGGCCGGTAATTCTTGCCGGAACTTATCCCTGAATTGCTCCCGGTATTCCATTACAGCAAAAAGGACATCTTTGGTTTGCTTGGATTGCTGATAAAATGCCTCTAAAAAAAACAGAAGAAATTCCGTCCAGGAATGGTTTTGAGAAACCTCCCGCAGCAGGCGGTAATACATTTGTTTGTGGCGTATGATGTACCCGCTGATGTACAAAATGGGATAGCGCAGTATCTGCTCGTGTATCAACTGGAGTACGATCAATATCCTCCCGGTACGTCCATTGCCATCAGTAAACGGATGTATGGCCTCGAACTGATAGTGCGTCATGGCAGCTTTAACCAAAGGGTCAAGACCTGATTGATCCTCGTGAATAAAAACCTCCAGATCGCTGATCAACCCCGGCACCTCACCGGGCGGAGGCGGCGTAAAAATGACCTCGCGGGTAAGGCTGTTCTGGATGAAGTTTTGCGTGCGCCGGAAGCCTTCACTTTCAGGCAATAGTTGGGCGTGTACCCCCCTGATCAACCTTCCCGAAAGCGGAAGTTGAGCCATATTTTCATACCCCCAAATCATGGCATCGCGATAACGAAGTACTTCTTTGTCAGGCCCTGATCGAGAATCCTGGGGCAATAATTGATTTTGAAGTGCAAGAAGTATGGTGGTATTAATATTCTCGATTTCAGAACTGGCTACCGCCTCCCTGACCACCCACGGAGACATGAGCAACAAAGGGTTGGGAATGGCATGTGCATAACCATTTAGCTCAGCCAATTCCAGCCTGGCCTTGAACACCGCCTTTTGGATGGCCTCGGGCCGCGACAAGTCCGCAGGCGGCAAAGGTCTAGGTAAAAAGGGTTGTGTTGCAAAAAACGACATAAGGTGTTTTTTTGTCGCAAAAATATAGTTTTTTGCGACAAACCAGCTCTTTATGTTGCAAAAAAGTGCCTTTTTGCGACGTCATTTACTTTTTCGTTGCAAAAAACTGCTTTTTTGCAATGATTCTCGCCAATGGGCTACAACTCCTTTTTTGCGACCTCCGCGATCTCAGATCAAGCGCTCCACTTGCGTATTAGCTTCAAGTCTCCATAAGGAAGGGGCGCCGGGCTGCGGAAC
>CAZNYK010000015.1:0-11631 GCA_964577215.1 uncultured Saprospiraceae bacterium | reverse complement strand
TACATTCAGGCCCGGCGTTTTGCCCGCTTCGATGCTGCCGAAATCTGCGTCGAAGCCGAGGGCGCGGGCGCCGTTGAGGGTAGCCCATTGAAGCAGGGTTTCAAAGGGTACATATGACTGGTACCTTGCTATAGTCTTCATCTCTTCCAGCACGGAGAGCTGCCAGTTGGAGGTCAGGCTGTCGGTGCCGATGGTCATTTGAGCGCCGGCCTCTATGAAGTGATGATAATTGGGCATCCGGTTCTCGATGTACAGGTTGGCGTTGGGGCAGGTGGCCCAGAAAACATTGGGGCTCCAGGCCTGGGCGGCGCGTATGTCTTCGGGGCTGGTCATGGTATTGTGGACAAAGAGGATGCGCTGGGCGGGATCCAGGTTCTCCATGGCATAATAGATCGCGTTGCGGCCGCTGGGCTGGAATTCGTCAACAGGTATCTGGAACATGGCGTAGAACTCCAGGAAGCCGCCGGTTTTGGTGCGGAAGAACTCGTCCTCGTGCGGCGTTTCCTGGTTGTGGATGCTCACCGTTGCACCGGGCGCATTGAGTGAGGCTACGCGGCGGAACAGCTCCTTGGATACTGTGTAGGGTGCATGCGGCACGGCGCTTTTGCGATTGCCGTGAGCTGTGCTTTGGCCTTCAAACACGGGCAGGTACTGGTTGAAGGTGCGTTCCGCCCAATCATCTTTAAGAAAATCAAACATTTCTATAAAAGTATAGTATCGTATCGGGCTGCGGTCTTTGGCTGCGGCAGTATCCAATTTATTGGAGATATCGCCGACCGCTACGATGCCCGCTTCGTACATTTCCGCATCGGCGCGCTGTATGGCATCGAGTATCTCATCCTCGGCGATGTCGCGAAATTGCACTACATTCCTCAGGAAAGGGAGCAAACCGGTGCCCGTGTCCACGCGGCCGCGCATGTGGGATAGTTCGAGGTGGCAGTGCGTATTGACAAAGCCCGGCACGATGATCCCGGAGCGGATATCGAGCGAGGCGGGATCGTGCATGTCGCGGCTTTCCACGGCCAAAACGGCGCCCTTGTTATCGGTGACGACCACCCCCTTTTCAACCGGTGGGGAGGAAACGGGGAAGATGAAATCAGCAGAGAATTTATGCATGGTCTTTGGTTTAGCGGTTTTCTGCCCGCAGGGCATACACCATTGGCAGCTTCCCTTCCATCCCCTTGATCTGGAAATGGCCCGGGGCTGTTTCTACCGTCTTGGCGAAGCAGTCAAACGGAGAATAGTCGTACTCGCGGAAAGCATTGATGCGCAGGCCGCGGCCGAGGAGCGCGCGAAATACCTGATCGAGGCTGTGGTTCCAACTCACAGCCGTAGTTTCGATGTCGGCATTGCGATCGGCATAGGTGCCTTTTTCAGTTTCAACAATGGCATCTTCCTGGAAGTAGGAATATTGAATTTTAGTGAAATCATCGTCGAACATCCACACCACCGGATGGAATTCTGCCATGACAAACCGGCCGCCCGGCTTGAGGTGGCGCGCCACGATGCCCCCCCATGCGTCGAGGTCTGGCAACCAGCCGATTACGCCATAGGATGTGAAAATGATATCGAAACGGCTGTTCAATAGCTCGGGCAGATCGTAAATATTGCAGCAAATAAACTCTGCGGCAATACCTTGTTGGTCGGCTAATTGTTTTGCCTTGGCGATAGCGGCATCCGAAAAATCCACCCCGGTGACGCGAGCGCCCAGCCGGGCTAAGGAAAGCGTGTCCATGCCGAAATGACACTGCAAGTGCAGCAGGCTTTTGCCCTTCAGATCGCCGAGGAGTTCCAACTCGATATCATGGAGGGTGGAGCGACCCTGCAAAAACGCTTCAAGGCCGTAAAAGCCGGATGCCACATGCACATCGGTGCGGGCATTCCACAATTGGCGGTTAATTGTTATGTAATCCATTGACATAAATCATTGTGCCGGGCCGCGAATATCCCGAATATGCTCCAAATTTAGAAGTTTTCATCAAAAGTACTTCCCATGAAAAATCCTGATTTGTACAAGCGGCATTTCCGCGTCCCGGTTTTCCTCCTCACGGCGCTCTTTTTACCGCTTTTTGCCCCGGCCCAGGAGCCTGTTCTGTACGGAATGCACCGGGGCGGATGCTCAGAAAATGATCCCGGTTCCATTTTCCGGATCAAAACGGACGGCAGCGATTTCGGAGTGACCCGCCCTTTTGAGGTGCTCTATCCCGGTTTTGCCGCTTACGAGGGGCCATTGGCTTACAATGGATTGCTGTACGGAATGAGCGCGCATGGCGGCACGAACGACATGGGCCTGATTTTTTCATACGAACCGGGTACAGGAGTATTTGTCAAACTTTTCGATTTTGACGATAGCAAAGGCCGGAATCCCTACGGCCGGCTTACTCCGCTCAACGGCCGGCTGTACGGCATGACCCTGTCGGGAGGCGAATGCGCCGGAGGGGTGATATTTTCTTACGAACCCATGACGGGGGCGGTAACGCGCCTGATGGATTTCAACGAAAGCAGGGGCAAGCGCCCCTACGGCAGCCTGCTTGTGCATAACGGATTGCTGTATGGCACAGTGACCGAAGGCGGGACGCATGGCGGCGGCGTTTTGTTTTCCTTCGATCCGGCGACAGAAGCTTACTCCAAACTGGCAGAATTTGACAATGCCCAAGGCCGGCGGCCCGCCAAAGACCTGGTACTGCACGGCGGTATGATATACGGCATGACCACCGAGGGCGGCGCAAACGGCTTCGGCACTTTGTTTTCTTACGACCCAGCCACCGGCACTTTTGCCAAAAGAATGGATTTCAACGGCGCCGACGGCAAAGGCCCATTGGGGGGATTGCTCTCCTACAACGGGCTGCTCTACGGCATGACCCCGGAAGGCGGAGCGGCTGCACAAGGGGTACTTTTTTCTTATGATCCTTTAACCGGCGTCTATTCCAAGATGGTGGATTTCAACGGCGGCAACGGCAGCCAACCGGCAGGCAGTCTTGTTGCTTTTAACGGCATCCTTTACGGCATGACCTTGCAAGGCGGTTCTATGAGTGATGCAGGTGCGAGCGGCGGCATACTTTTCTCCTACAACCCGTCAGGGGGGGTATTTACCAAACGCGTGGAGTTTTCGGTTCCCAACGGGGTTGCGCCCGCAGGGAGTCTTGCCGTGTTTGATGGAAAATTGTTTGGATTCACCCAATCCGGCGGCGCATACGGAGCTTTCCCGGGCTATGGGGTTTGCTTTGCCTATGATCCTCAGGCACAATCTTTTCGCAAACTTTGGAATTTCGGGGAAAGCTCAGGCCATTCCCCCCTTCGGAGCCTGTTGTACCACGATGGTTTGCTTTACGGCACTACTTACCGGGGCGGCATCGACGATCAAGGGGTTTTGTTCTCATTCGATCCGGGCACAGCGAGGTATGCAAGGCTTTTCGATTTCAGAAGCGAAACGGGCGCCAATCCTTTCAGTACCCTTGCCGTTTACAACGGCCTGCTGTACGGGATGACTTCCAATGGAGGAACATATGACCAGGGGGTTTTATACTCCTTCGACCCGGAATCCGGCGCTTTTTCCAGGAGGCTGGACTTCAACGGCGACAACGGAGGTTCGCCCGTCAACGATCTTACCGTATTCAATGGCCTGCTCTACGGTATGACTGCATCCGGGGGCAGTTCCGGCAAAGGTGTGCTTTTCTCCTTCAATCCTGCGACGCTCCACTACACCAAATTGATGGATTTTAACGGGCTGAATGGCGATGCGCCGTTGAGGGGCCTCGCCGTACACAACGGCCGGCTCTATGGCATGACCAACCGGGGCGGCCTACACAACAAGGGCGTGTTGTTTTCCTTCAGACCCTCTGACGGATTATTCACCAAGATACTGGATTTTGACGGCGCTTCGCACGGCAGCTGGCCCAATGGCAACCTCATCGTTTACAACGGCGTGCTCTTCGGCGCCGCCACTTACGGCGGCCTCCACGACAAGGGCGCGATATTTTCATTCGATCCGGTATCCGGCATTTTTTCCAAACGCATTGATATGGACGAAGCCATGGGCGCTTTGCCTTTGGGCGACCTTGCAGAAAGCGGCGGCAAATTATACGGCAGCACACACACCGGCGGAAATTATCAGCAAGGCGTTGTTTTTCAATTCGATCCTGCCGGCAATACCTGCACCAAAATCAGGGATTTCAGTTTGATTGACGGATGCTACGCTGTGGGTGCGCTCACCTTGATACCCGGTATTACCTCTACCTATCCGGAGCCGGTTCAGTTCCGCATTCAACTGGAGCTCGCGCCCAATCCCTTCCCGGATCAGGTGAGAATAGCCTATCGCCTTCCGCAAGGCTCGGCTTGTGCGATCCAAATATTCGACATCCAGGGGCGAATCATTCGAAGCTTTACGGAAATACCGCAACCGGCAGGCTGGAATTACCTGGAATGGGACGGCCGCGACGAACTCGGCAGTACTTGTCCCCCCGCCGTATATTTTGTAAGGTTACAAGCTGGTGATGAAGTAGTCACCCAAAAGCTGGTGAAGAGCCGGTGAGCGCTCTTGCATCACCCGGCGCCGGATGAAAATAAGCGGCCCGCCTATGCGCTTGGGCGCGCTTCGATATGCGCTTCGAGCGGATTCGTTTTTGAATCCGCCACATATACCGTTGCGGCAAACGCGGCAAGCTCTTCGGAAAGTTGTGCGGCGATCCGTTGCCTGAAGACCTCGTCTATATCTTCGCTTTCCAGCCAAAGCACCAATATGCAGTTGGCCGGATTCTCGGCCAGGGCACATATCCGCGCCCAGAATGCCGTTTCGCTGCTTTCCGGTTTCCGGCGGCCGGACCGGCGCCATACTAAGCGCCTCCACCAATGCCGCTGCCAATACTGGCGCACGGCATCGATGGCGGTAAAAGTATCGACAATTTTATGCCCGAAATCTTCCGTGAGAATGCTCGAATCGGATCGTATGGCATCCAGTGTATGCCCGCGCCTGCCCCCGGAGCGGAAGCCGTAGTTTTTCACCTCGATCAGCACTAAGGTTGCATCATCCAGGATGCCGATAAAGTCCACGCCTTTCAGCCCGGAGCCGCTCCATCCTTTGTAGTAGCGATGGGTATCGTACCGGTACAACACCCAATCGCCGGTGAAACGGAACCGGAGATCACTTTCTGAAAAGTCGGATGGTCCTTTCATGGCTAAGCGTATTCTACTCCGCTTTTACTTCAATACAGCGCCCTCCATTGCCCACCAGGGGTCAATCCGGAAAGTCAGCCGCCCTGCTTTCACCGCAGGGTCCAACGTGGCTAAATACGTTGCTTCTTCCCGGGTGCCTGTAGTGAATACCACGAAGCCGCGAACCTCCCCCTCCCCGTCGGTGGGGCCCGCCACACAGGATTTTCCGGCGTGGTAAATGGCAGAGAGGTGCCCCATATGGCCGGATTGAATGCGGGCGGCTTCCTCTTTGGACTGCCCCCTGTTGGCGCCGCTCAAATAGCTGAGCAGCCAAAACTTGCGCATGACCACAGGCTCTTTCTCGCCGGGAAGTTCAAAGCGCTGGATACGGGGCTTGCGCAAGAATACGAAATTGATCTCTTTTCCAGGCGCTGAAACCTGAGCGTACAGGGTGTCATATCCGGCAAGCGCGTACCGGATGCGTTGGGGGAAATCGTGGCCGGGATTTTCAAAAACCCAATTCGCACCTTCCTGCGCGGAAAGCCTGAAAGGTACGGGCTTGTCGTCGTTTTGTCCTCGTACCGCAGGGGAGTAATATATGGCGCCGTTTTGTACAGCCAGGTCAATGGTTTCGGTAATGAGCGTATCGCCTGCGGGGCGCAAGGTGTATGCCACCGCCTGGAACAAACTATCGTTGACCCGCTGCCAGGACTCGTAAGTTTGAGAGGGTTGCCCGTCTTTGAGGAGCACCCAATCGTCGATCAGCCAGTAAAGAGATTTCAGATCAATGATGCCGGCATTAACGGTTTCATCCTTAACGGGACTTGCATGCGAGTAGCGCTTGGGCTGTACACACCCCATAATGAACAAAACAAAGGGAAACAGGATAATGGCGTTTTTCTGCATAGTAGAGGTATTTGGCAGGCGTAAATATAACATATCGGGCTAAAAGGATTACCTATTTTTGCACCCGGACTTTTTTACGATGACGACAATCCAATCTATACTCAATACGCTTTTCACCTTGCTCTTTATGGCAGCTTCGCCCCTTTTGGCCCAGAATGCACACCGCGAATTGCTGCAGGGCGACCGCGCGTACCGGCAGGGAGATTATTCGGAGTCGGAGCAGCGATACCGTCGCGCAGAACTTAAACAACCCGGTTCTCAAAGCTGGTACAACCTCGGCAATTCCTTATATCAACAAAAGCGATTTGATGAAGCTGCCGGTTATTTCAGCAAAGCCGCCGAAGGTTCGGCGGAACCTTCTCTCCGCTCCCGCGCTTTGCACAATCTCGGCAACGCCCAACTCCAACAAGGGGATGCCTCCGGAGCTGTCGAGTCCTACAAACAAGCTCTACGCCTCAGTCCTGGAGACGCAGATACCCGCAAGAACCTGGCTTTGGCCTTGAGAATACAGGAAGCGCAAAAAGCGGAAGAGCAGGCCCAAAAAGCAGCAGAGCAATCGCAAAATGCCGGGCAACAGGATCAAAAGTCTTCCGATCAAGACCAAGGTTCCGAAGGCAGCGAACAAAGCGAGGAAGCCCAACCGCGGGAATCGCAATCTGATAGCGGCAATCCTCAACCTGCTACCGGCAATCGATCCACTTCAGACCGGCGCCGCGATGGAACCCGGCAACCCGGGGATGAGGAGGCGGAGCCCTCCATGAATAAAACCGAAGCGGAAAAACTTCTTCAAATCATGGAAAAAGAGGAGCAAAAAGTCCAACAGCGCGTGCGGCGCGCAACTTCTGCCCCTCCGAGATCGTCTAAGGATTGGTAACCAAAACTCAACAAAGCACAAAAACCATTTTATACCGTACGCTTTGAACAAATTTTTTCTCATCGGAATGGCTGCCGCTTTGCTGCCGCTGTTGGCCGGAGCGCAGGCTGCGCCCCGCTTTGAGGCATCAGTATCCCGGCAAAAAGTGAATGTGAACAGCAGCTTTGAATTGACATTCACGCTCTTCGATGCAGAGGGCAGCGGCTTTCGTGCGCCAAACCTTGCCGACTTTCAAGTGGAGGCCGGGCCGTCCGCGCGCATCAATGCTTCCATTGTCAATGGCAAGGTAACGCGGGAATCGAGCTATGTTTTTATCCTGCGTCCGCGCCGCGCTGGCATTTTCACTATCGGGAACGCATCGGTGCAAGCCGGCGGCCGGAACTTGCAAACCAAGCCGGTGCGCATTGAAGTGACAGAAAGCAAAACCACCGGGCGGGGCGAGGCATTTGTGGAAGCCCGGCTCTCGGCTTCCAAAGCATGGGTCGGGCAGCAAATAATGCTGGATTATGCCATATATCTTTCCGATCCTTCCTGGTCGGCCAACGTAAGCCGGGAATCGGACTATGCCGGATTCCTGGCCGTGCCCTGGGAAAATACCATGGAAAGCTCCGAAACGGTGGAAGGCGTCGAATACAATGTCCTCACCGAACGCATCAGCCTTTACCCGCAAAAATCGGGCGTCTTGAACATTGAACCGCTTGAGTTGGACGTGCTGGAATGGAAACGCGATGCCTTCAGCCCTTTCGGTCATTCAACCAAACGGATGAGCATTGCTTCCGAGGCCGTTTCCGTAGAAGTGATACCCCTGCCTGCCGGAGCGCCTGCTTCTTTTTCCGGCGCGGTAGGCCGCTTTTTGATGAATGCAGAAATGAACCGAACGCGGGGTACTACCGATGAGACTTTCGCCCTGCGCATGAGCATTGCCGGCAACGGCGATATGAAGCGCGTGGAGGCGCCTCTCCTCACCCTGCCTGCCGGGCTGCAGGGCTACGACCCCAAGGCAACTGACGAAAGCGCACCAAGGTCATACCAGATGCTGACAGCCGAAAAAACCATCGAGTATCTGATCACCGCTCTTCTTCCGGGGAAGTATGAAATTCGCCCGGAATTCAGCTATTTCGATACCGACAGTGCGCGATATGTAACCGTTTTTGCAGGACCGTTCACTATTGATGTGGCGCAAGGACAAGGTACGCGCAAGGAGACGCCCGGCATTGGGGAGGGCAAGTCCGGCGCCTTGCCCGGGCAGGAAGTAAAACGCCGTTTCCCCTGGAGGCCTGCTTTGGGTGGCGCGGCGCTTGTAGTTATTATTCTTTTCCTGGTATTGCAACGGCATAAAAAGAGGCGTTCTGCGCTTCAAACAGAGGAACAACGCCTGAACGCCCGGCAGCGCATGGCACTGGCCTCGAAGTATCTCCACCTCGGCGAAATACAGTCCTTCTACTACGAAACTGCACAGGCCTTGTATGAATTTTGCGCCGAACGCTTTGACATTCCTCCTGCAGAATGGACCAAAGAACGAATTGGGCAGGAGCTCGCTGCACGTGGAATAGATGAATCTGTTTCTGCCCGGGTCCAGCACATTCTCCACACCGCAGAAATGGCTCTTTACGCCCGCGTGGATCAGTCGGAGCTTGCATCCGGCATTTACCGCTCGGCGGTGGAGGCGATGGGCCGAATAGAGGAACTTACCGACAAGGATACACAGAGCAAATAGCCGCGCCCCTGATTTCAGTTGGGCGCGGTAACCCGAAAAAAATTACCTTTGCCCGGCAAAAACACACACCATGAAATTCGGCGTAGTAGTCTTCCCCGGCTCCAATTGTGATGATGACATAGTACACGTACTGGGCGATGTCATGGGGCAGGAAGTGGTAAAAATATGGCATAAAGAATACAGTTTGAACGGTTTTGACACCGGAGACTGCATTGTACTGCCCGGTGGTTTTTCCTATGGTGACTACCTCAGGGCCGGCGCCATAGCCCGTTTTGCGCATATTATGCCGGCGGTGATCGAGTTTGCCGGCAAAGGCGGCTATGTCTGGGGCATTTGCAATGGCTTCCAGATATTGTGCGAGGCGGGACTGCTTCCCGGCGTATTGCTCCGCAACAGCAACCAGAAGTTCATTTGCAAAAATACCTGGCTGCGCGTGGAGACCTCCCATTCACCTATCACCGGCGAACTTACTCCCGGGCAGGTACTCAAGATTCCCATCGCCCATGCCGAGGGCCGCTACCATGCCGACGAGGCCACCCTGCAGGAGCTCGAAGCCAACGATCAAATACTCTTCAGGTACTGCACACCGGAAGGTGAACTGAGCGATGCCGCAAACCCCAACGGCGCCGCGCTTCACATAGCAGGCATTTGCAACCGCACGCGCAATGTGTTCGGCATGATGCCCCACCCCGAACGCGCTTCGGAATCAATTCTCGGCAATACCGACGGCCGCGGGCTGTTCGAGTCTTTGCTCGCTTTTGCAGGTGAGAAGGTTGTGTGAGCGTTGAACTGCGCGCTTCGAGAATGGACAGGAAGTGAGACGCGATTAGGGAAGTAATTATTATATTCAGGGTTTAGTGAAGGGGTGACTATCGGGGCAATGCCAGGGCAGTCACCCCTTCACTATTTTGCCAAAAGAAAGCCTGAACCGTATGCCTTACGCCGTTGGTCATCAGGTTCGTCTTACCACCTTCTCCCAAACACGAACGCCCTGTCCCCGCATCTGCGCTTTGCGTAGCCGCCCAGGCCGAAGTTGAGTTCCAGCATGATTTGGCCGGTGATGGGATTGGTGGGTTTGTATTCGGGGTAGCCCGGTATGCGATATGGGGCGGGAAAGCCGTTTTTTTGGCCTTCCTCGCTCACTAAGTCCGTGATGGCGTAATCGACCCTCATGCCGAACATCAGGGCGAAAAATTCGTTGCCGAACAGGTATCCGCCCCAGCCCAACGCAGCGCCGGTGGCTTTGTCGGCATAGTTGCCGTCTCCTGCAATGTCGATCCCGGCAAAGGTATGCGACACGCTGCGCATATTGGAAAAGCGGGGGCCGATTTCAAAATACACCCCGTCGGTTTGCAGCCGGTACATGACGTACATGTGGAGTTGTTCCCAGTTGAGCTGGTTGTTTTGCACTTCCACGAGGCCGGGGTTGTAGTCGTACTTCTGGGTGTTATTGGCCAGGAGGACATCGAAGGTGAATCCGTGACGGTCGCCGAAATTGAGTCCGACCTTCCCTCCGTAAGTATAACCGGTGCCGAGGCGCATCTGGTGCGTATTGTCTTCCATGAGGTTGGAGTTAAGCAGTACGCCCAGCCCGTAGCCGCCTTTAGCGCCGATGTCCAACCAGATTTGGCCCTGCAAGGACAAAGTACTGAGGAGGGTAAACAATAACAGGTACTTTTTCATGTCAATTTCGATTTTAGTGATGCAAAAGAAGAGGCTGGAATTCAACAATTCGCTGCCTGAAGGTAATGGCTTCTATACCTGGCGAAAAATGGTTTGTGAAAAAATGTAGCGGTGCAAAAATAAGAAAGCTTTAGGATTTTCCTATTAAAATGATAGGAAAAACCAGTTTCAACTCACTACCGCGAACAGTCTCAAACTACCTCAAACCGCTGATCTTTCCCTGCTCTATGGCGGAGACGGCCATCTGCCCGAAATATTTCACCGCATCGAGCAGGCCGGCAAATCGCGGGTCTTGCGTATGGCCTTTTTTGTAGCGGGCATAGATCTGTTGTACGATCACGCCGATCTTGAAAGCGCCAAACACGAAGTAGAAAAGGAAATCGTCCACGCGGCGGCCGCTTTTGAGGGCGTACTGCTCCAGCACCTGCGCGCGGTTGAGGTTGCCGGGCAGCCAGGTGAGGTTGCCGGCGGCCAATTGCAGCGCTTCCGCCTCGCGGGGTTCCGTCCAATAGGCCAATGAGGTGCCGAGGTCCATGAGCGGATCGCCTACGGTGGCCATTTCCCAGTCTAACACAGCTATGATGCGCCCCGGGTCGGCGGGGTCGAGTACGAGGTTGTCGTATTTGTAGTCGTTGTGAATGAAAGCGGGAAGCCCGTCGGGTGGGCGGTGTTGCTGCATCCATTGGGCTGCTGCATTCATGGCTTCCACGGTGTCGGTTTCGGCCTTGTAGTAGCGTTCAATCCAGCCGGTGGTTTGGCGTTCCACGTAGCCTTCGGGTTTGCCGAGTTGGATGAGGCCGCTCGCTTCGATGTCGATGCCATGCAACTCCGCCAGCGTATCTACCGTGGCTTCGGAGATGCGGCGCATGAGTCCGGGTGTAAGCTCCATGCCTTTGGGCGGGCGGTTGCGGAGTATCACCCCTTGCATCCGTTGCATGAGATAAAACGGCGCGCCGATAGCGCTTTGGTCTTCGCAAAAAAGCAGCGGCCGGGGTATCTTTTCAAAATGTCCGCGCAGCATGGAGAGCACGCGGAATTCCCGGCCCATGTCGTGGGCGGATTTGATATTGGCGCCGAAGGGCGGCCTGCGCAGCACGAGATCGCCGGCATCGGTCTCCAGCAGGTAGGTCAGGTTGGAAAAGCCGCCGGGAAACTGCCGGATAGAGGTAATACGCTCAAAGCCGGGCAGGCGCCCCTTCAGGTAGTTTTCCAGCGCTTCCCGCGGCAGTTCTTCGCCCGGGCGGATGTGTGTGGCTTGATCGGTCATGTTTTTTCGATTTACGGTCTGCGGCAGAGAGCA
>CAZNYK010000014.1:8328-47828 GCA_964577215.1 uncultured Saprospiraceae bacterium | reverse complement strand
TCTGGAACGGCGACAAGATCAATCTCAACCAGTCTTTCGATGTGGTGGTGCGCCTTTTCTTAGGCTGCAAGGATTCTGACGGCGCCGACGGGATTGTGTTCGGCTTCCAGCCGTTGAGCACCTCCATCGGTACCGCGGGCGGAGGCATGGGTTTTGCCAATATCGTACCCTCTATCGGCATTGAAATCGATACCCACTACAACACAGAATTTGGAGACCCCACCTACGACCATGTCGCCATCACGCGCAACGGCAATGTAAATCACAACACAGGCAACACACTTGCCGGGCCGGTGCAGGCAAGCGCTACTTCGCCCAATATCGAAGACTGCAACTTCCACGACCTGCGGGTGAGTTGGAATGCCCCGGAGCGAAGGCTCCAGGTGTATTTCGACTGCGTACTGCGCCTCACCTACACCGGGGATATTGTGAACCAGATTTTTGGAGGCGACCCCCTGGTTTTTTGGGGCTTCACTGCCGCTACCGGAGCGCTCAACAACATCCATCAAGTGTGCTTTGACTATACCAGTTTCCTCGACCAACTGGAAGATGTGACCATCTGCCCCGGCGCCCGCTACCCGCTTCAGGCGCGCGGTGGAATCTCCTACCGATGGACGCCGGAAGAAGGGTTGAGCAATCCCAATATTCCCAACCCCATAGCCTCGCCCGTTCAAACCACCACCTATAGAGTGGAAATATTGGATGCCTGCAACCGGCCCTTCTACGACGAGGTCACCATCACCGTCTCCGGCGACAGCCTCGTGGTTGACCTCGGGGAAAACCGCATCATCTGCGAAGGCACGGCCCGTAGGCTGTTCAACCCCGGCCTGCCGGGCGACCGCCACCTGTGGTCCACCGGGGCTACTACGCCCACCCTGCAAGTAAGCAGTCCGGGCACGTATGCCGTCACCGTATCCTGGAACAGCCCATACTGCATCTCCACGGGGGAGGTCACCCTCACCGGCGAGCCGCAACCCATCGCCGATCTGGGCAGGGATACGGTGCTGTGCGAAGGGCAAACACTGCAATTGAGTGCATCGTTTCCCGAATCTGAATTCCAGTGGCAGGATGGTTCCACGGCTGATACCTTCCTGGTCCGGCAACCTGGAACGTACAGCGTGGCAGTGACCAACGTGTGCGGCACTGCTTCCGATGCGCTGCACGTGGATTACGAAAATTGCCGGGAAGTGTATTTCCCCACCGCCTTCAGCCCCAATGACGACGGCATCAACGACAGGTTCGGGCCGCTGCACGGCGGCGATGTGGCCGAAGTGCATCTGTTTCGCGTATTCGATCGCTGGGGCGGAATGGTTTTTGACTGGAAAGGCGGCGACACTTTACCCGCCTGGAACGGCAAGCGCAAGGGCAAGCCCCTGCCCGCCAGCCTCTATGTGTATTTTGCCGACATCACTTTCCGCGACGGCCATCGCGCCGTTTTTAGCGGGGAGGTTACTTTGGTGAGATAACTTTTCTACTCCCCAAACCTCCCCACATCCACTACCCCATCCAAGCCCCTCCTTCCCTGCAAAAAATCAGCCATGTGCCTCGCCCAGAACGGCCCCAGCGAGGCGCCCTTTGTGCCCAGACCATTGAAGGATAAAAGATTTTCATGCTCCGGGTGCCTGCCCAGCAAGGGCCGCCGGTCGCGCACCGTGGGCCGTATGGCAGCCTTGTGATCCAGCACCTCGAAAGGACAAGCGAGTGTGCGCCGCAGATTTTCCTCCAGCCATTGCCGGCCCTGAGCAGTGGGCGCGTCGGAATCGTAGCGGGAGCTGTAGTTGGAACCGATCCAATAGGTGCCACCCGAAAGGGGCACCACGAAAACCCGGTGCTTGAGAATCGCGTCGATTTGCACCTCATCCGGGAAACGCACGAGAAGTATCTCGCCTTTATCCCCGGTCAGGGGAAGATGACGAAAAAACGGATTCTCCTTGCCCCAGCGCCCGTCGCAGCATACGGCGGCGCGCGCCTGTACGTCGCCATAACGAACCCCGGCCCGGCTAATTTCCAGGCGGGACAATTCCAGGCTTCCGGAAAGCAATACGCCTTCCGACAACCACTTGCCCCGAAAGGCTTCCACCAGCGCGCCTGCTTCCACCTGCGCCCCGCCCAGTACGGCCCCGAAGGCGCGCGGGGCCACTACCCAGGGCCGGTATGCGCCGATATCCGCTTTATCAGACACATACTGCCCATACGCCGGATCGGCGCAGCGCTCCAGCCAGAGGTTTTCCTCCTCTACGGAATAAATGGCCCGGAAGATGGTCCGCTCGTGGTAAATGGAGATACCGAGGCCGGATTCCAACTGCCGGTAGGTTTGGCGGGCAAAGGGAAGCAGTTCGTCTATGCGCCAGGATTTCACGAACCTGCGCCCGGTGACGGGGTTGATGATGCCTGCCGCCACCCTCGTGGCAGCGCGGGGTTGCGCATCATCCATTACAGCCACGGAGCACCCGTCAGAGAGGAGAAAATGCGTCAGGAGGGTACCCGCCAATCCCTGTCCGATAATGAGAAAATCATACATAGCTCAGGCATTTTCCAACTCCCGGCGCACTTTTTTGGGCAGGCTTTTCACCACTTGGTCGTAGGAGTGGTCGATGAGTTTACAAAGGAAAACGTCATCGAGCGCGCCTTCACAATCCACTGTGTTCCAGTGCACTTTGCTCATATGAAAGCCGGGTTGTATCTCCGGGTGTTCTTCGCGCAGTTCAATGGCCCACTCGGGATCGCATTTGAGGTTGATGGTAAAATGCTCGTTATCCAGGCCGGTGAGGGCAAACATTTTGCCCATGACCTTAAAAACCAGGGTGACCTCATCAAAGGGGAAGGTTTCTTCCACCCCTTTTTTGGAAAGGCAATGCTCGCGGAATGCTTCGACGTTCATGGGGTAAAAATAAGGAAACTTTCTTTTCAGGTTGCAGGTTTAGATGTAACTTTGCCGCGCTTTCCGCAAATCCCTCAAGGTCCCGTAGTTCAACGGATAGAATAGGAGTTTCCTAAACTCTAGATCCAGGTTCGATTCCTGGCGGGACTACCATTTTGCCGCTCCTGACAAAAATCACCCCTTTCCAATGACTTTTGCTACCGGTTATCCCCCAAAAAGCATGCATTATGCAATAGCTTTAACATTGGTCAACATCCAAAAAGAAAGGACATGAGAAAGCTATTGCTTACAGGAGTTGCACTACTTTTTACGGCTTTTGCCTTCAACCAATCGGTTATTCTCGAAGTACAGGGCTCTCCTCAGGTTTGTGCCGGTTTCACGTCAGCCAACCAGGTGAAGGTCACTGCATTGGCAATGAAAACACAATTCAACACGACTACAAAAACGAGTATGGCTTTCGTGTGGATAGCCGAGCATGAAAACGGTACCAAGGTTTGGTTTTCCAACCAGCCGAGCCGCTGGGTACCCGTTCCCTGGCCCGGGCAATACAGGGTACGCGCTATTGTTGAATACATAATGCCGGGCAGAACAAGGCCGTTTGCGGCAGTTTCCACCAACACGGTGATCATTACCGGCCTGGACTGCAACAATCTACAGGCCCCGTAGCGGAAACGGCAAAAGTTCTTACCTTAGCGGCCTGTTTCCAGGTCTCTATGAAAAAGAATGCACTTTGCTGGTTTGCCCTGCTTTGGATCGGGACGGGGGTATTTGCGCAACCCGTCACCGTGGCTGATCTCACTCTTGCAGTTTCCGGAGGAGAAGATAAAGAATTGTACTACGGCTTTGCCGCGGGCGATGAGGTTTTATTTTCTTTTTTTGAAACCAACAACAGGAAAATCAAAGAGGTAGAAGTAAGCGCCTGGCCAAACCAGGTGCGCTACGCCGACTACGAAATCACCGACGCCAGGGATAAAAAGATCATTGTACCCGCTACGGGGGTATATCGCTTCCGGTTTAAAAACACAGGCTTGAGCGCAGAACGGGTCATTCGCATTTCTATCCGGCGGCGCCCGGCTTCTGACCAGCAGCGCCTGTTTGACACCGGGGTGCGCTGGGAAGAGCGATTGGATACGTTTTACCGGAAGGGAAATAAGGAATGGCCTGCCTGGACAGACTCCCAGGAGACGGAAATGCGCCGGGTATTGGTGCGGTCAGATACTTCCGCCCTTACCATTATGGAAAAAACAGAGCGCATTTTTTCCCGCTCCGGCATGTTGTACGGCAGCAACAAAGCCGAGATCAAATTCCGCCTGCCGCAAAATCAATACATGCCCGACCGGGGCAATCCGGATTTCAGCGCCGAAGTGACCGGTTGGGCATATTGGATCGGCGTGGGCGATGAAGCCGACCGCAGCTATCGCGACGCCAACCTCAAGGCAGTGAGCAAATTGGCCGATGCCGCTGCAGGCTTCAAACTCATTTCGGGCGCTACCGGATACGGCGCCCTGGCCCTGCTGGCCCTCAAAGGGGTTTCCATGTTCAGCAATCCCCCCAAAGGCGACAACGTTCGCTACGCGCTTTGGAACGATAAAGGCGAACAAATTGACTCCGGCAACAGCATCACGGCCTACCGGCGAATGGAAACGCCCTTGCAGGGAGACTTCACCCTGCAGTTTTTCAACGATAACATGATCGACGGGATCAACGTCTCGGTGAAAGTCCTTGCCATCCAGGTATCGCGATCCTGGCGCGAAGAACCCTTTACCGTTTACCGGCGCATATCTGTGCCCGGGGAGCAAAGAGACGGCAATATCGTATTGCGCACAACACGCATTCCCTACACAGCCGTAAACTGAAGATTTGTGTTATCTTTGCTTCCGAAAAAGAAACTTGAGATGAGGGATTTGAATCACCGGGATGTCAACCGCATTTCGTTCTGTATGCCGAAGCCGCTTTATTTTGCCGTCCTTCCCTTAATTGCCGGGATGCTTTTATTGACAAACGGATGCCGGAACAATGGAAACGACTCCGGCGGAGCCGTCCAGGAAAACCTTCCCGGCAACCAGGTGAGCAATGCCGACCTCATTCGCAATCCCGTCAGCGCCGAAGCGCCCCAGGATACTGCGGGTCTGCCGCGGATACAGCTTGACCAGACCTTCTTTGACTTCGGCGAAATTCCCGACGATAAGATCGTCAGGCACGATTTTGAATTTCAAAACACCGGCAAAACTCCTTTGGTCATTGCCAGGGTCCGCGGTTCCTGCGGCTGCACGGTTCCGCATTGGCCAAAAGACCCCATTCCACCCGGCGGAAAGGGAAAAATTGAAGTGAGATTCGATCCGTCCGGCAAGGAAGGGCCTCAAAGCAAACCGATCACCATCACCGCCAATACTTATCCCAACACGACCAATATTTACGTGTCGGCAAGGGTTAAACCGGCATCGAGCAGTGACGGGTCAAACGGAGAATAATATGGGATAAACGGGTTTCAAAAACTGCGCCTGTTTGCCACACAAGCCTTCATTTCATTTAATTGCTTACACCCGGAACGTAAAAAACAACAATAAATACCACAAAAAATGACTATCCAAATCCAGCCCATTTTCCTTCAGGCATTTGATGCGGGCAGCCTGCTTTTTCTCGGCGCCATGATCTTGGTTTTCTGGCTTTTTCTCATCCGGCCGCAGGCAAAGCGTCAGAAAGAACAGCGTACATTTATGGACTCGCTCCAAAAAGGCGACGACATTGTGACCTCTAGCGGTTTCCTGGGGCGGATCAACAAAATTGAAGGCGAGATCGTAACCGTTGAACTGGGGAACAAGAACTACGTGCGCATAACCAAAAACTCCATTTCCAAAGAGATGACCGATGCCGTCTATGCCGGAGGAAAAAACAAGCCGAAAGAGGACGACAAGGATTCCAATTAAATTCCCGAAAGGCGAGGACCGCCGCCTGCTGGGTATCTGCATGGGAATCGCCCTTTTCTTCTGGTTGTTGGTGAAACTCTCCCAAACCTACCGGACAGAAAAAACCGTAGAGCTGTATTTCAGCCTTCCGGAAGGCAAGGCATTTTCTGAAATGCCGCCCCAGGATATCGTGGCCACCCTGCAGGGCACAGGATGGGAATTGCTCTACGAGTTCCTCCGGCGTTCGCAGATCGGGCTTTCCTACGATTTGCGCAATGTTCAGGACCGGTTCGTGCTGAGCAGAGGGCAATTGCGCAGCGATCTCCTCAATCGCTTATCCTCCGGCAATATGAGCATAATGGAGTTGAACTACGACGACATCGTACTGTTGCTCGAGCCCAAAGAAACAAGGCGCGTTCCCGTCCGGCTTCTGCAAAGATTCTCTTTTGAACAAGGATACCAAATGCTGGACAAGCCGGCAGTCGCTCCCGACTCCGTAACCCTCACCGGCCCGGAATCCGTGCTCTCCGGTTTCGATCAATGGGAAACTGATTCCCTGGTACTTACCGATCTGCGCGCTACCGTCTCAAAGTCGGTTGCGCTCCGGCAACCGCCGGCAGGCGTACACGTAACGGCCGACAAAGTGGAGGTAAAAGTCCAGGTGGAACAATTCTCCGAGCAGTCGTTCTGGGTACCTGTAAGGGTGCGAAGCACCGCCGACAGCGTGCGGGTGTTCCCCCAAACCATACAACTGACATGCGTGGTGGGCTTGAGCCATTACGACCAGATTGATGCAGGGGACTTCGAGATCATTGCCGATCTCGAAGGGCTGAGACTCCAAAAGGAACAGCGCAACACCGTACTGTTGCAATTGACCAAGTACCCGGAGCACGTCAAAAACATCAGGTTCTCACCTAAATCAGTAGAATTTTTTTTAGTGAAATAATATTTTTCCCCTTTCCTGCTGTTCTATGCTCAAGCCGCCGGGCTCCCCGGATTTCCCTGCCGCATCCGGGCAGGCGCCGGGTATAAAACACCATCGATTTGATCACTCAAAAAAGCGTTCAGGAAATCCTCGATACCGTCAAGATCGAGGATATCGTTCAAGACTTCGTGGCGCTGCGCCGCCGGGGTACCAACCTGATCGGCCTGTGCCCTTTTCACCACGAAAAAACGCCCTCTTTCAACGTCTCTCCTACTCGCAATATATTCAAGTGTTTCGGCTGCGGCAAGGGCGGCAACGCCGTGCAATTCCTCATCGAGCTGGAGCACTTCACCTTCCCGGAGGCATTGCGTTACATCGCCAAAAAATACGGCATAGAGGTAGAGGAAACGGTAAGTTCCCAGGAAGCCATAGAAGAGCGCCGCATTGCCGACAGCCTTTATCTTGTGAATCAATACGCGCTGGAGTTCTTCCAAAACCAGCTCTTTCATACCGATAAAGGCCGAAGCATCGGGCTCAGCTATTTCCGCGAAAGAGGGTTTCGCGAGGAGACTATTCAAAAATTCGGCCTCGGCTATGCATCCGAACAGCGCGATTTGTTCACCACCACCGCCCTCGGCGCAGGTTACGGCATGGACCTCTTAGTGCAACTCGGCCTTGCCAGCCCCGGGGATCCGGCCCGCAACCTGCCCCCCCGCGATTTCTTCCGCGACCGGGTCATATTCCCCATCCACGGACTGAGCGGCAAGGTCATCGCCTTTGCCGGCCGCATCATGACCAAAGACGCCAAAGCGCCGAAGTACATCAATTCCCCGGAAAGCGACATATACCTGAAAAGCAAGGTGCTGTATGGCGCATACCAGGCACGCAAAGCCATCCGCGAAAAAGACGAATGCATTCTCGTGGAGGGTTATACCGATGTGATCTCCCTGCACCAGGCAGGCATCGAAAATGTGGTGGCTTCCTCGGGCACGGCGCTGACCGTGGAACAGATAGGGCTTATCAAGCGCAATACGCCCAATGTCAAGATACTCTACGATGGTGACCCCGCAGGTATAAAAGCAGCTTTGCGCGGTCTCGACTTAGTGCTGGAACAAGACCTCAACGTACGCATCGTGCTGCTGCCCGACGGCGAGGACCCCGACTCCTATCTCTCCAAAGTGGGAGCAGCCGCTTTTGCCGCTTACATCGAAACAGAAGCCAAAGATTTCATTCTCTTTAAAGCAGATATGCTCTTACAGGAAGCCGGGGCCGACCCCGTGAAGAGAAGCGGCGTCGTGCGGGACATCGTGAGCAGCATCGCCCGCATTCCCGATCCGGTAAAACGCTCCCTCTTCGTACAGGAGTGCGCACGCGTTGTGCAGGTGGATGAGCAAGTCCTGATGAGTGAAACCAATAAATTAGTAGCGGCCCAGCTTCAGAAAAAACAAGCTCCGGGCAGGGAAAACAACCGCCCGCCCACCGGTAATGTCAGCGACTCTGATACCGCGGCGCCTGTGGCCGCAGGCCAAATGGAAACGGATGAAAAAGCCCGCAAGGCAGCTGTAGCCGGCGACGAATTCCAGGAAAAGGACATCGCCCGCATTCTCATCGCCTTCGGTAAAGAAGAGTTTGACAAAGAAGACCACATCTCGGTGGCGGAGTTTGTGCTGAGCAATATAGAGGACGTCTTAGACGAATTTGACAACGCCTTGTATGCCAGGATAGTGAAGGAAACGATGAAATGCCTTGAAAACAAAAGAACAGCCTTAAACCCCAACTACTTCCTGCACCACTCCGATCCGGACATTAGCCGGTTGGCAGTAAACCTCCTCTCAGAGCCTTATGACTACAGCGAAAACTGGGCAAATAAATGGGACATCTACCTGCGCATGCAGAAAATGCCCGAACAGAATTTCTTGGAGGACAGCATACAGGCACTCAAACGCTTCAAATTGCGAAAGATCATGCGCATGTTTGACCACAACCAGGTCCGGATAAACGAACTGACCGCTTCTGGCGATTCCGAACGCCTGATGGCCCATCTCAAGGTGCATCAACGGCTGCTTGAACTGCGGAACGGCCTTGCGGCAGAACTGGGCACAGTGATTCTCAAGTAAGGCAAAATAGATGATGGGGGTGCAGATTCTTCCACACGTTGCCGGAAGAAGGAAAAAGGCTTGCCACGACAAAGGCGTGGTAAAAGGGAAAAAGCAAACAGACAACAGCAATGGGAAATAAAAAAAACAAAAACCGCGACGGCGTCGTGTTCTCCACCGATCCGGATTTTGAATTCCGGTATGAAGAAGAGGAAGAACCAGGGCTTTTGCCTCCTGACAAACAGAACCTGAGGGTGTCATTGGATCGCAAACACCGGGGCGGCAAGGAAGTGACGCTCGTCACCGGCTTTGTCGGCCCATTGGAAGCCTTGGAACTTCTCGGCAAAATGCTCAAAACCAAATGCGGCGTAGGCGGCGCGGTGAAGGACGGAGAGATCATGGTACAGGGAGATCACCGCGACAGGGTGATGCAACTTCTCCTCAAGGAGGGGTATTCCCGCACCAAGCGTTCCGGGGGATAGCCGGAGCAACGCGAAAAAGTTAAAAATTCGCCGGTTCGTAAATTATTTACGAGCGGTGATGCTTTTTTCCCAAAACCCTCCGATATTTGCATCCGCTTTTATCTCTTCAAAAGCTGCTGTGAGAAAGCCCACGATTATTTAACGTTTCAGCATGTTAACAGCCTCCTTTTCGTGGGTGGCGCAACAATATTGGTTTTTTAATTTGGGAATCTCAAAAACGCACTCATCCCATGAATGTATTACTACGCACGCTTTCAGCCGTGGCGCTGCTTCATTGCAGCATCTCCCTTACGGGCCAACAGCTCAACCTCTTCACGCAATATCGCGAAAACGCCGTGATCCTCAATCCGGCAGCGATGGAGAGTGATTTCCTTGCTTTCGGCTCCAATCTGACTTTCGGCGCCTCGTATCGCGCCCAGTGGGCAGGCCTTGCGGCCGGGCCGCGCACCCAAACGCTGCGCATGTCTTTCATCAACAAACGCTTTGCCGGTGTGACCCCTTTGCTCGGCGGCCACATCATCAATGACCAAACAGGCCCCACCGGCTTTACCGGCATCTACGGCCGGTTCGGCGGCGTGGTCAGTTCCGATCCCGAATACGGAGGCTTTGCCATTGCCCTCACAGCGGGCGCCGTGCAATACCGGGTAAAGGCTTCGGAGCTGTTCCTGCGCGACCCCGGCGACGTGCTGGGCTCCGCCAACCAAACCCGGATATTCCCCGACGTAGGCCTCGGAGTGTATTACTACCAAATGCTCGGAAGCGGCGACATGTTCTACTCCGGCGTTTCCCTGCCGCAGGCGCTGGGCCTCGACCTGACTTTCAAAAACGAAAACGGGCAATTCTACACCAAGCGGGTCCAACACATTTACGGAACCCTCGGGTTCTACAAGTTCGTCGGCGACGATGGATTCCTCGAACCTTCCCTCCTTTTCAAATACGCTCCCAACGCTCCGCTCAACGTGGACCTCAACCTCCGCTACCAGATACCCGGAAGCCTTTGGGTCGGAGCGGGTATGTCCACTGCAAAAGCGGTGCACCTGGAAACCGGCTTTCTGCTCGGGGAAAGCCTCGGCTTCGACAATGTTTTCCGCATCGGCTATGGATTTGATTACTCATTCAGTTCGTTCGGGCCTTCCGTAGGCGCAACGCACGAGATCAACCTGACCATTTCGCTGGATCGCTGATGCTGTTTTTCTCAGACACAATATGTTCTCCCATGACTATTGAAACCATTCTTTTCAAATCCAACCGCCGCATGAAAAAGATAATTTTATTGCTGTCGTTGAGCCTGGCATCCATTGCCGGTTTGATGGCTCAACCCGGTTTTTATTTCAGCAACGAAGCTGCCTGCCAGGGCGAAAGCTTCTGTGTGGACGTGACCGTGGACAACTTTTCCAACATCACAGGCACCACTTACCAAGTCAGGTGGAACCCGGATGTTATCCAGTATGATAATTTTCAAATGGCCACTCTGCCGGGCTTCACCGCCGCCAACATCGATGCGTCTGCAGCGGCAAGCGGCATCCTTACTATCAGTTGGAGTGTGGCAGCATGCAATGCCCCCGGCGCCATGGGCGTCACATTAGACGACTGCTTCGGGCAGTGCCGGCCCACCATTTTCAAGCTATGTTTCATAATGTTGTCAAATACATACGGTGAAAGTACCACCATCGGCGTTGGGCCGAACCCCTATGTGACCAAAGACAACAGTTCCTGCCTCAACGTAGGCTTGATCAATAACGATGGCATCGTGGTCAACTGCGTGCGTCCGGTAGAGCTGATCGCTTCCCAAAGAGAAGGCAACTCCGGCGACTTGGTGTGCGTGGACTTTCGCGTCATCGGCTTTGATGATCTCAACAGCATGCAGTTTACGATCAATTACGACTCGACGGTACTCAATTTTGAAAACGTCATCATCCCGGGCGCACTGCCCAACTTGTCGCAGGCCGGCTCTTTCGGCACGCCCCCTACCCTGCCCGAAGGAACTATCACGGTTTCATGGTCATTCATAAATCCCCAAAGTACGGGCATTACCCTGTTGGACAGCACGGTGATATTCCAGGTCTGTTTCAGGATAGTCGGGGATTGTGAAACAGCCTCTCTCATCTCCTTTGGAAATGACCCCACCCCGATTGAATTCGGCAACACCATTGTGCAAAATTTCAACATCATGGTTTTGCCCGAAAACGGCCGGGTTCAGGTTTCGGATTGCAACCCCACCGGCATGCCGCTCATTGCCAATTGCGGCCCTGACAGGAATCTCGGGGAAACTTTCTGCGTGGAAGTAACATCCCAGGATTTTTTCAATGTAGCCGCTTTCAACTATTTGGTAGAGTGGAACCCCGCCATCCTGAGGTTTGAGAATGTTGTGGACGTAACGACGAACGGCATTTCAAACTTCAACGTGGCCAATAGTTTTATCACTACCAACGTTCAGGCGGGCGTTCTGGGCGTCAATTGGGTACGAACCGGCAACAATAACGCCTTTATTCCCAACGGAACTATTCACTACAGAATTTGCTTCACCGTCATTGGCGTGGGAGGAAACAGCCCGGTTTTGTTCACCGGCCAGGTACCGCTTGTGCAAATAGGCAACCTCAACGCGCCCAATATCGGCATCAATCCCACCAACTGCGAGGTGGTAGTCAATCAGCCTTCAGGCGTAACCCTCACAGTAGCCGGCGGCGAAGCCACGCTCAACGAACAGGTGTGTGTGGATATCTCCGCAAGCAATTTCACGGATATTACCCGTTTCAGGTTTTCCCTGAACTGGGACCCCCTGCACCTCCAGTTTGTTTCCATACAGAGTTTAACCCTGCCCGGGGTAGTACCTTTAATCAATTTCAACCAGCAGGGTACGGCATCAGGGTCGCTTTCTTTTGACTGGAGCACGATGACGCCGGTTAGCCGCGACGACGGTACGCCCCTGTTCCGAATATGTTTTGTAGTAATCGGGCAACCCGGGGATTGTGAATTCGTCTCCATTACGGATGAACCGCTTGCACGCGAAGCTGTTACGGCTTTTTCCAACGGAAACAACGTAGGCATCGCCGCCCAGGACGGGCAGATTTGCTCCCTTTTCCCCGAAGGATTCTTCATGACCATAGGGAATCTCAACACCTTCTGGCGCGATACAGTGTGCGTGCCGTTCCGGGTTGCCAGTTTCGACAACATCACCGAGGCGCATTTCGATGTGAGCTTCAACCCCAACCAGTTGCAACTCACCGGCATCCAAAACCTCGCCTCCCTTACCGGGCTTAGCTTAGGATCGTTCAATACCTCACAGGCGAATGTCGGGCTTGTCGAGTTTGACTGGACCAACTTCGCCGGCGGTATGCTGCCCGACAGCACCGTGCTTTTCGAGTTGTGTTTCGCCGCCATCGGAGATGCCGATGGCGCCTGCCACCCCATAGAGGTCATCCGCGAACCTGCGCCGGGAGTCCTCACTACAGCCGGTCTGGGTAGCCTGATCTGGAGAAACGGAAGCGTCTGCGTCGCCGACAAGCTCATCCTGGTGGAAGCCATCATTACCCCGGTAAGCTGCCCGGGCGCCAACGACGGACAGATTGAATTGGTAATTGAAGGCGGCAGGCCACCCTATGGCAATACCTGGCAAACCGAACCCCTCCAATTCGGGCCGCTTCTCGGCAGAAACCTCGCCGTTGGGCAGGTCATCGTCATCACCAGGGATAACAACATACCCGCCACCACCCGCATCGACACGTTTTTTGTGCCCCTCGCTCCCGATGCGCCTACTGTGGATGCAGGTCCGGACATCTTCTTCCCCTGTGACGGATCAACTTTGATCGGCATAACAGGCCAAGGCTCACAAGGGCCCGACTACGGCTATCAGTGGACTACCTTAGACGGACAGTTGGCTATGCCCGACACTAACTCCATAGGCCTTGCTCTTCGCCCGGGCATCTATATCTTCGCAGTGACCAACCGAAGCAGCGCTTGTACAGTAAGAGATACCGTAAATGTGCTTGAGCCTGATCTTCCCATAGCTGAGGCGGGCGATGACCTCCTCACTACCTGCCTCTCCGATACCGTAACGCTTAACGGAAGCCTCAGCAGCGCAGGCGATACGGTCAGCTACCTTTGGACGGCCTCCAACGGGGGGGCCATTGCCGCAGGAGATCAAGCCCTCGCTTCGCCCAGAGTAATAGGCGCCGGCACTTATGCACTCGAAGTGCGTTACACCACCACCGGATGCATTGCGCGCGATACGGTTCTCGTTGCCGACGGCGCCGTTCTCCCCACCGCTTCAGGAGGCGCCGATCCTGTATTGGGATGCAATTCCACCGTCACCCTGGACGGTTCCGCATCTTCGGGCGCCAACGACCTTGCTTTCTCCTGGCGAAGCCCGGATAACACCATTTTATCCAACACCGCCACTTACGAAACCGGAACGCCGGGCACGTTCATCTTAGTGGTGGAAGACCTGGTAAACGGATGTATAGCAACCGACACGGTAACGGTTAGCCCCACCGCCGACGTACCGGTCGTAAACGCCGGCCCCGATCAACTCATTACCTGTGACGAATCTGAAATTACCTTTTCGGCCACCGTTTCCAATTCCAGTTCCTTTGACGTGGAATGGACTTCCGTGGGCGGAGGCGCATTAGTGCCGGGAACAGAAACCTCCCTGAACGCCCGCACCACTACTCCCGGCACATACGTGGTCTCGGTGCGCGATCTTTTCAATTTCTGTGTCGGTAGCGATACCATAATAGTGGAAGACGGTACAGTGTTGCCAATGCTGGCATTCAACCAGCCGGACACGCTCACCTGCGATTCCCTTGAAATACAGGTAAGTGCCGACGTTTCCACCGGCGATCCGTTCCAAACCCGCTGGTACTTCAACGGGAGCCAGGTAGCCGACCAAGGCGCTTCGTTTACCGCTTCAGAACCAGGCTTTTATACGCTTGAAGTTATCAATATTGTTACAGGCTGTGTAAGCATTGATTCCATCCAGGTGTTCCGGGACCTCAGCGCGCCGACCGTCGGCATTGCTCCTCCCTCTGACTGGACCTGCACTTTTGATACTATCCCTATGAGCGGCATTATCATTTCCGGCGAAGTACCCGGCCTGCTCTTCGAGTGGGAGTCCAGCGCAGGTGAAGAAAGCATCGTAGGCAGTAGTGTGCAAAACCCGGTAATAACGGCGCCGGGCGTTTATACCTTCCGCGCAATAAATCCATTTACCGGCTGCGCAGGCGAAGCCACGGCCACCGTGGAAGCCGACTCCGTCAGTCCTACTGCATCTGCAGGCATGGACAGGGAGATAGGCTGCGGCGGCGAATCGGTTTTCCTCAGCGGCTCAGGGACGGCAGGCGTGAATCCCGTTTCTTTCGCATGGATTGGCCCGAACGGCAACCAGATCACTACCAGCGATACCATTACTGTCTCTGAATTCGGATCTTATATTTTCCAGGTCATCGATCAGGTCAACGGTTGCGTCGGCGCCGACACGGTACAGGTCTTGTCCAGTACCGACGTGCCTGATGTGGTCATCAACGCACAGGACACCCTTCGCCTGGACTGTAACTCAGACACCCTCACGCTCCCCGGCCAGATCAGTTTTGCCGGAGATTTTACTTTTGAATGGATCGTTCTCAGCGGAGGTCAACTCATCCCCGGCACGGAAACGAGCCAAACGCCGCGAACCATCACCGGTGGATTTTACGTACTCAGGGCCACTAATACTTCCAACCTCTGTTTCGCCTCCGATACCGTAGTAGTCATCGCCGATCGCGAACCGCCGGTTGCCATGGCTGGGCCTGATTTTACGCTCAATTGTACTACGCCCTCCTTCCGCCTTAGTTCGGAAGGCTCCGCTCAGGGGCCCAACATTACCTACAATTGGTACCGGAGCAGCTTAGACTCCCTGATTGCCGGCGGCACGGATGCGCATATCATTCAAACGGCCGGCACGTATATCCTCGAAGTCATCAACTCCCTCAATGGATGCGTAGCTACCGATACCGCGGTTATCAGCCAGGACGGCATACCGCCGCAAGTCTCGGTGCTCACCCAGTCCATTGAATTGTTTATCACATGTACCAACCCCGAGGTCACCGCTAATATTGCCTACACGCCTGCCGATCCCGAATTCAATATCGAATGGACGATCAGCAGCCCAACCGGCAACTTTGTATCCATCTCTGCCGACAGCCTGTCGATCACAGTAGATGAGCCGGGAATATATACCATCCGGGTCATTAATCCGGAAAACGGTTGCGTGGGAGAAAACGAGGTTGTGGTAGAGTTGGATACCGACCTGCCCGATGTGGTCATCAACGCCACGCCGGGTTCGGAGATCAATTGCACTACCTCTACGCTAAGCCTGAACGGAAGCGGCTCTTCTACCGGTCCGGACTTCAGCTATGAATGGAATGCCATCCAGGGCGGCCCGCTCAACCCGGTTACCCCGCTGCAAGTGACCACCGGCACGCCGGGCATATACGAATTGGTTGTTACCGACAACGCCAATGGGTGTATCAACAGGGATACAATCGAGATCACTGAAAACAGGGTGCTGCCCACCGCCACCATAGCCGAACCGCAAGCCCTCAGTTGCCTGCTCACCCAGGTATTGCTCAATGCCAACGGCTCTTCCTCCGGAACAGGATTCAATATCACATGGAACGGCCTCGACGGCGGCGTCGTTTCCCCTGCCGGAAACCCGCTCCAGGTAAATATATCTACCGGGGGCAGGTACGAATTAGTGATCCTCAACACCGCCAACGGCTGCGAAGCAAGAGATACGGTAACCGTACAAGCCGACATCAACCCGCCTGTCGCCAATGCCGGCGCCGATCGTGAAATCAGTTGCAACGGCACAAATGTCACCCTGGACGGCACGGCATCCGGCCCTGCAGGGAACATCACTTTCGCGTGGAGCGCCATCAGCGGCGGAGGCCCCATCAATGGAACCAGCATTGCAAGCCCCGTGGTCAATACGGCAGGCACCTATCAACTCATCGTTACCGACAATGTAAACGGCTGCCGCGACACGGCCACTGTCATGGTGCGCATCGCCGGCAACCTTCCCGATGCCATGGCAGGGGAAGACGAGCAGGTGTGCGGGGGTGAGATCACTCTGAACGCAATACTGCCTTCCGGCGTCACCGGCCGATGGACAAGCCTTGGATCCGCAGTGGTCAGTATGCCGGCTTCCGCCTCAACGACGGTGAGCAACGCCCAGCCCGGTGATAACCGTTTCGTATGGACGCTCTCCACGGCAGAATGCCTCAACTACAGTGCGGATACCATAACCATAAGCGTACAACGCGCTCCCGTTGCCGGAAATGACCAGCTCACCTTAGCCTCAGGGCAGTTGAGAGGCTCCGTCAACATGGTGGCCAACGACCAGTTGTTTGGCGCCCCTGGATTCGTCCTCACCGTATTGACTGCGCCCACCATAGGCCAGGTGGACAGCATCGTCGATGGCGTTTTGTTCTTTAGCGTAGCGCCGGGCACAGCCGGCCAGGACCAACTCCGCTACCAGATATGCAATTCGGAATGCCCGGACCTTTGCGCTACGGCTTTCGTGCAGATCAACGTGGAGAAAACCGAGGTGGTGTACAACAGGCCGAACGCCATTACGCCCAACGGCGACGGTCTCAACGACGAACTCATCTTCGAACAGTTGTTGCTCGCTCCAGACCAGTATCCCAACAATGAATTGATCATCTTCAACCGCTGGAACGATATCGTGTTCCGCGCGAGCCCTTACCTCAACGACTGGAGGGGCGCCAATCAGTCGGGGCAGGAACTGCCGCAAGGCACCTACTACTACATCCTGCGACTTAACATTTCTGAAGGTGAAATACTGGTTGGCGATGTGACGGTGGTGCGGTAATAGATTTCAAAATACAGAAACCGGCTATTGAATATAAAAAGCCCCGTGTTCCGGCAAGAATTGTCGGAACACGGGGCTGAATTATTATCGCATAATCCGGAGAAACGGACGCAACCGCTATTTGAGGAGTTCCACCGGAAAATAAACTACTTCAACTCCACGATCATTTCCACTTCCACGGCAATGCCAAGCGGCAATGAAACCATGCCCACCGCCGAGCGGGCGTGTTTGCCCTTTTCGCCGAAAACCGCTACCATGAGATCGGAAAAACCGTTCATGACCTGGGGATGCTGCGTGAATTCCGGCCCTGCATTCACCATTCCCAACACCTTGACCACACGCTTAACCTTACTCAAATCTCCAACTTCGGCCTTCAAAGCTGCCAGTTGATTGATCCCCACAAGGCGGGCCGCTTCATATCCCTCCTCAACGGAGAGGTCCTTGCCCACTTTGCCGGTGATATACGTGCCGTCGTCCCGGCGCGGCCCCTTGCCTGCCAGAAAGATAAGCTTACCTGTACGCACTGCATTGACGTAGTTGGCCACCGGCGCGGATACTGCCGGTAAGGCAATGCCCAACTCTTCGAGTTTCGCTTCGGGCGAGCCGGCTTTTTGGGCATGGCCCCAGGTAGCGGCAACCATAGTGATGATCAGGGAGAAAATTAATCTCATGTTGTAACAGTTTTTTTGTTGCGCGCTTCTAATGCCTTTGCTGGTAGTCAATGGTCAAATTGCATAACGTTTTCACGCCCAGCAACATACCGGCCTCGTCGATAAAGAAATCAGGCGTATGGTGCGGCGCGGCGGTAGCGGGATCTTGCCCCAATGGCATTCCCCCCACAAAAAGGAACAAGCCCGGCACTTCCTTTGCGAAAAAGGAAAAATCCTCGGCGCCGGTAACCGCTTTGGTAAGCTGCACTTTTTCTTTGCCTGCCGTAGCATGCAGGATCGGCAGCATCTCCTCCGTCAGTTTCGGATCGTTGTAGGTAACTGGCACATGGCTGAAGATTTTCACCTCGGCCGAAGCGCCCATGCTTTCCGCCACATTCACAGCCATACGACGGATATCTGCATGTATCTTCTGCTGCATACTGGTGTCCAAGGTGCGAATAGTGCCCTCAATTTCCACCTCCTCCGGTATGATATTGTTTCTGACCCCACCTTGTATGCGTCCCACGCTGATAACGGCAGCCTCTTTGGTGAGTTCGGTTTGCCGTCCTATAATAAACTGAAGCCCCTCCACAATTTGGGCGGCGACGATCACCGGATCAATGCCCGTCCATGGCGTAGAACCATGGGTTTGTTTCCCTTTTACCCCGATGACAAAGCGGTCGGCGGCGGCCATAGTACCTTCCGGGCGGTACCGGATAGTGCCCACCTCGGTAGCCGAATTGATGTGCAGGCCGAAAATGACATCCACCTTGTTGTTCCTGATTACGCCTTCTTTCACCATCAGCTTGGCGCCGCCTTCTTCACCGGGCGGCGGACCTTCTTCTGCGGGTTGAAATATGAACACTACCGTGCCGCGCAGCTGGTCTTTCATCTGCGTCAGCACCTTGGCTGCTCCCATGAGCATGGCCACATGAGTATCGTGGCCGCAGGCGTGCATCACTCCCACTTCCTGCCCCATGTAGGTGCTTTCCTCCTTTGATGCAAAAGGCAGTTCCACCCGCTCCACCACGGGCAGCGCGTCCATATCAGCGCGCAAGGCTACCACCGGACCGGGTTTTCCGGTACGCAGTATCCCCACTACCCCTGTTATAGCAATGCCGGTCTGCACTTCAAGGTCTAATGTACGCAGGTAGCCGGCCACGTAATCAGCCGTCTTGAATTCCCGGTTGGACAGCTCCGGGTTCTGGTGAAAATGCCTCCGCCATTCAATCACCTTCGGTTCGATGGCTTTGGCTAAGTCATCCACCTGGGCAGAGAAGTGGTATTGCGCCGGGGCGGCACTTGACAATAAAAGCCCCGCCCCGAAGGCGAGCGCAAAAAGGGTGTTCTTTACCATGGTTATTTCTTTTTCAATTCGGCGTAATTGCTGTAAAAGTACGGGATGGTTTCAATCCCTTTGTAAAAATTGAACAATCCGTAGTGCTCGTTCGGGGAATGAATGGCGTCCGAGTTAAGGCCAAAGCCCATCAATACGGATTTGACGCCGAGCACGCTTTCAAAAAGGGCCACGATTGGAATACTGCCCCCTTCGCGCATGGGGATGGGCGCCTTGCCGAAAGTGGTTTCCATGGCCTTGTGGGCAGCCTGGTATTCCGGCGTATCGGTGGGGGTCACTACGGGAAAACCGCCGTGGTGCGGCCTTACCTCCACTTTAACGGAGGGCGGCGCGATGGCCTTGAAATGGCGGGCAAAAAGCTCCGTGATCTTATCGGGGTGCTGGTGCGGGACAAGGCGCATGCTGATCTTGGCAAAAGCCTTGGCCGGAAGTACTGTTTTGGCGCCTTCGCCTGTATAGCCGCCCCAGATGCCGTTCAGGTCCAAGGTGGGGCGGATAGAAACGCGCTCATGGGTGCTGAAGCCTGCTTCTCCCATCACTTCAGCAATGTCCAATGCTTTTTTGTAGGCTGCATCGTCATGTGGGGCTTTGGCCATTTCCTCGCGTTCTGCAGCGCTCACTTCTTCCACATCGTCGTAAAAACCGGGAATGGTAATATGGCGGTTTTCGTCGTGAAGAGAGGATATCATATCGCAAAGCACGTTCACCGGGTTGGCCACCGCCCCTCCGTAAATTCCGGAGTGCAGGTCGCGGTTGGGGCCGGTCACTTCCACTTCCACGTAGCTCAGCCCCCGCAATCCCACGGTGATGGAAGGTACGTTGTTGGCAATAATGCCGGTATCGGAGATCAATACCATGTCGCATGCCAATTTCCCGCGGTTGGCTTCGCAGTATTTGCCGAGGTTGACGGAGCCGACCTCTTCTTCGCCTTCGATCATGAATTTCACGTTACAAGGCAGGGCGTTGTTGGCCATCATGGCTTCAAAGGCTTTGAGATGCATATACACCTGGCCTTTGTCGTCGCAGGAGCCGCGGGCGAAAATAGCTCCGTCGGGGTGCAATTCGGTTTTTTTGATAACCGGTTCAAATGGGCCCGATTCCCAAAGATCGAGCGGATCGGGCGGCTGCACGTCGTAATGCCCGTACACCAGCACAGTGGGCAATGCGGAGGAAATGATCTTTTCGCCATAGACGATGGGATGTCCCTGGGTGGGACAGACTTCCACGTTATCGGCGCCTGCCGCACTCAGTTTGTCGGCTACTGCCTGGGCCATGCGCTGCACATCGGATTTGTACTTCGGATCGGCGCTGATGGAAGGGATCCGGAGCCAATCGAGCAATTCTTCGAGAAAGCGCGCTTTGTTTTCCCCAATATAATTTTGAACTTGTTGCATATGTAATCTGGTTTTATTTTTCGACCGGCTAAAATATGAAAAACTTCAGGAATAGTGCTGGTGAAGGAGCTTGCGCAACTCCTCTTCTCCTAATTTTCGCTGCAATTGGCCCTCGAAGGCCATAGAGATATTCCCTGTTTCTTCCGACACGACAAAAGCCGTTACATTGGCGCGCTCGGTAATGCCCACGGCCGCCCTGTGTCTCAACCCCACCCCCTTGGGCAAATCGGTTTTATCGGTAAGAGGCAGTATGCATCCGGCAGACAATATTTTGCCGCCTCCGAGAATGACGGCGCCGTCGTGCAGGGGGCTTTCTTTCTGAAAAATGCTCTCTAAAAGCGGCTCGCTGACCTCGGCGTCCAGGGAAGTGCCCTGCGTGACCAAGCCATCTAACTTTACGCTGCCGGCAAATACGATCAAGGCGCCGGTTTTCTTGCGCCCCATGCGCATCATAGCATTGGCAAGCGCATCTATCTGTTTTTCCTTGTAACGGGATTTGGGAAGGTTGGAATCCAGCAATATGCCCAGCAGGCGGGTTTGCCTTTTAAAAGCCGTATTGCCGAGAAAGAGCAATATCCGGCGGATCTCCTGCTGAAAAATGATCACCAGGATGATTACCCCGACGTTCACAAACTGGTCCAGAATAGCGGAAAGCAGGTCCATTTTGAGCCGGTCAACCAGCCACCAGACCACATACAACACCAGCAACCCCGCAAAAATGGTGTAGGCAATAGTGCCGCGCAGCAGCTTGTATAACTGGTAAATGAGAAACCCTACGATCAAAATGTCGAGCAAGTCCCATATCCTGATGGGCAGGAAGCCAATTCTGGCAGCAAATACTATATCGTCGGGCAGCAGCAATGCTTTTTTGTTTGTAAAAACAATTCTTTTCGCTTTTCAATGCACAAAAAAATGAAAATTCCGGCGGCCAAATACAGAAAACCGGTAAATTTGCATAGATTCCATGCAACAAACCAAAATTAACCGATGATTACACACAAACCAGCAGCGGCCTGTATCATTTCCCTCGCGATTGCCTGCCTCCTTCCCGCCGCCGTACCAGCTCAGGAAATCCGGGTGAACGAAAAAGGCGAAAAGATCATCGTGTATCCCGACGGCTCCTGGCAATATTTCACTGTGTTTGGCGGCTCCAAAGACGTTCTGTTCGATTCCAAAGACGCCTCCCAGCCCGGCGAAGAACCGGACTTTGGCGCCAAATACCCTGTGTTCAAAGGAGAAATTGCTCCTATGGACCTGGCTTTCTCCATTTCTGAGGAATACGCCCGTCGCATTGCCATTCGCAAAGCTCAGATCGCTGCCGAAGCCAAAGAAATTGCCGAAAAACGCTCTGTCGAAGCACAATTGCAAAGAGTTAAGCTGGAAGAAGAAATGGCGCGCCTTACGCGGCAAGATGCCGATGAAGACGAAATGCGCCGGATCGCTTTTCGCCTCAATGCAGCCCGCAAAACAGAGAACGAAGCCCTCATGGAGGCTGCGCAAGCCAAACAAACCATGGCCGCCGCCGAGGTGCTCACGCAGAAAGGAGCCTACCTGAAACAAATGCGCACCAACCAACGCCGGGAAATCAGGGAACAACGCAACGCCTCCGGCGCCGCCGACCTGCAATCCGCCGATTTTATCGCCGGGCTGGCGCTTGCCGACAATCCCTCTTTCCTGGCGGAAGACGCCATGGGCAGCATACGCATCGCGCCCACGCCTGCCTGCCGGCTCGCCTTTGAGGGCCCTGATCCCGAATCGAGGCAATTTCGTCGCGACGTCCAAAAACAGACCCTTTTTTCGCATACCGATGAAAGGCTCCGGCTGTTTCTCAAAGACAAAGAATACCTCCGTTGTGAAGGTTTTGCCACCTCCATAGGCGGGTTCAGGTTCATCACCCTGCAATTCACCTTTGCCTACCCCAATGCCCGCGAAGCCTACGGCTTTATCGAAAAAGGAAGTATTCTCACTATTAAACTATTAGACGGCTCCTTTGTGAACCTCCGCTCCGGAAAAATGGACAAAGGAAGCTATGATACGCTTACCGGCCTGCTCACATACAGCGTGCACTACCCCATAGACCGGAGCCAGATCAGCTTCTTGCGCAACAGCGAAGCCGACAGCGTGCTCGTGTTCTGGAGCAGCGGATACGAAGAATACGAAGTATTTGAAATCGACTTTTTCATCAATCAACTGGCATGCCTGGAAAAATGAGTTCGGTGGATACCAACGCGCTGCAAGCAGAACTTCGCAGCGTACAAATGCTCGGCCTGCATCTGCCCACCGACCCCCGCTGGGTGAACTTAGCCGAAATGGACCTCGAAGAAATCCTCACGGATCACGCCTACTGCGAACAAAAAGCCGCAACTTCCTGCATTTCTCTCATTCAACAATATCCCGATAAAAAGGATATGGTCAGGAGCTTAGCCCCTATAGTCACTGAAGAATGGGGCCATTTTCGCGCCGTGCTGACCGAAATGGAAAAACGCGGCCTTGAACTCGGCAGGCAGCGCAAAGACGAATACGTCAACGAATTGCTCAAGTTCCAGCGGAAAGGGGGCAGCCGCGAAGATGCCTTGCTGGAAAAACTGCTGGTGTGCGCGCTCATCGAAGCCCGGAGTTGCGAACGCTTCCGGCTCCTTTCCCTCTACATCAGCGATCCGGCCCTAAGAGATTTCTACCACCGCTTCATGGTATCGGAAGCAGGGCACTACCGCCTTTTCATTGACCTTGCCAAACAATACTCAGGCGAGGAAAAAGTAAAAAATCGCTGGCAGGAATACCTTGAGCGCGAAGCAGAGATCATGAAGGAGCTGGAGTTGCGCGGCGACCGGATGCATTGACGGGCGGCATTTTTGCCCGCAGGTACTCCTGAACTGTTTTTCAGACAATATCCTCATCATCAGGCGTGACCTTCCGTTTTTCCAAAGGCCTGCTTTCCAACTCTTCAAAGTCAACGAGATCGCCTTCTTCAATCCGCCGTTGCGATTCCTGGTACTTCTTCACCTGGCGTTTCGTTACCGCCTTGAAAAACAACCATGCGATAGGTATGGGAAAAAATACCAGGGACAGCGCAATGGCCGCTATGCCGAGGGGCGGGTTGCGGCGGGCAAGATCGCGCAAGTTCCCTATGAAGTTTTTCACTACATTGACATCGATGATCAGGGTGGCGATCAGCAGCAAGGGCGCCACGTAATACAAAAGAGAAAAAATCCACTGCGTGAGTTTGATCAGGCCGTAAACAATGGCGATGAGCAGTATGATGCCTATGACCAGACCCAGGGGATTGTTATTGCCAAACCGGACATTTGCGCGAAAATTCATCTTTTATTGCGTTTTGGTAATACCTTTTGCGGATTTCTGCCCGCTTCTGCGGGATTGCGATTCACAGGAAATGGCAACCCTTAATGCATAAAAGTACGCTGAACTCCCGAAAAAGTTATGATAACTCGACAAAAGCCGTATTAATATGGGCGAAATGCCGCCATGCATCATGCCCCGGTCTGTACAGGTTCCAGGCCGATCCGGCGGCCGTGCTCCAGCATGAACCCAAAAGCGGAATCGTAATTATTCTCTATCACACCGTCGAGGATGGCTTCCCGCACGGCGTTTTTGATAAGGCCCACCTCGCGGGAAGGCTGAATGCCGAAGGTTTCCATGATTATCTCGCCGGTGATGGGAGGCTGCCAGTTGCGCAGATGGTCTTTTTCTTCCACTTCGGCGAGGCGTTGCTGCACCAACTCATAATTTTCGAGATAGCGCTGCACCTTGGCGGGGTTTTTCGAGGTGATATCAGCCCGGCACAACAGCATGAGGTCCTCCAGTTCGTCGCCGGCATCCACGAGCAGGCGGCGAATGGCGGAATCGGTGATATTCTCTTTTGTAAGGCTGATAGGGCGCAAATGCAGCAGTACGAGTTTTTGCACGTACTTCATTTTTTGATCCAAGGGCAGTTTCAGGCGGCCGAAAATGCGCGGCACCATAGCCGCTCCCACTACTTCGTGGCCATGGAAGGTCCATCCTTGCTCGGGGTCGAATCGCTTGGTACCCGGCTTTGCTATATCGTGCAGCACGGCGGCCCAGCGCAACCAGAGGTTATCGGAGGTACGGCTGAGGTTGTCCAAAACTTCAAGCGTGTGGTAGAAGTTGTCTTTGTGCCCTTTCCCCTGTTTTTTTTCCACGCCCTGCAAGGCCGCCATTTCATGAAAAAAGATATGCAGCAGGCCCGTATCGAAAAGCAACTTGAATCCTACGGATGGCGTTTTCGCCCCGATGATCTTGTTCAACTCGCCGGCGATGCGCTCCATGCTGACGATCTTGATGCGCTCCCGGTACTGGCTGATCGCATGAAGCGTGGGCGGGTCTATGCGAAAGTCCAACTGGGTGGAAAAGCGAATTGCGCGCATCATGCGCAGCGGGTCGTCGGAAAAAGTACGACCGGGTTCAAGAGGCGTTTTGATGAGTTTTTCCTCTAAGTGCATCAACCCGTTGAAGGGATCGATGATGGCTCCGAAATCACCCTCATTGAGGCTGACGGCCAAGGCATTAATGGTAAAGTCCCGCCGGTTTTGGTCGTCTTCAAGGGTGCCGTCTTCCACACTTGGCTTGCGGGAATCGTGGCGATAAGACTCCCGGCGGGCCCCCACGAACTCAATCTCGAGATCGCCGTGCTTGAGCATGGCAGTGCCGAAGCGCTGGTACACGGCAATGCGCGGAATGGGGCGCAGTTTCCCTGCCACCTCCTGCGCCAGGCGAATGCCGTTTCCCACGCATACGATATCCATATCTTTTGAGGGGCGGGCCAGCAGCCTGTCGCGAACATAGCCGCCTACCACATACACCGGGTAGCCGAGTTGCGCTGCCGTCTCGCTGATGATACGGAAAATCTCGCGTTCGTATGGTTGGATGGAGAAGATCATTTTTTCAATGGGCCTGTTACGCATGCATTTTATAAAACCATATCAGCACCTTCATAAACCGCTTCAATTTCCGCCAGAACATCGAGAAGCGCCTCCGGTTCGGGCAGCGATACCAAGCGCGAGCGAAAAGCCTTGATCCCGGGCAGGCCCTGGAAATAAGGCCCGTAGTGGCGGCGCATTTCCAATACCCCGAGTTTGGCGCCTTTCCACTCTATGCTGTCCAAGAGGTGCCGGCGCGCCGCATCAACCCGTTCTGAAATACCGGGAGGAGGCAGCAGCTCGCCGGTTTGGAAATAATGCTTGATTTCCCGGAACACCCAGGGGTTCCCGATGGCGGCCCTGCCGATCATGATGCCGTCTGCGCCGAAGCGATTGCGGTAATCGAGCGCGCGTTGGGGGCTGTCAACGTCTCCGTTGCCGAAGATGGGGATGCACATGCGCGGGTTGTCCTTGACCCTGGCGATCCATGTCCAGTCGGCTTCGCCTTTGTACATTTGCTTCCGGGTGCGGGCATGGATGGTAAGCGCCTGTATCCCGGCGTCTTGCAGGCGTTCGGCTACTTCAACTATATTGATGCTGTTCTCGTCCCATCCTAAGCGGGTCTTCACGGTTACGGGCTTCCGGGTACTTTTTACTACCGCTGCGGTGAGTTCGATCATTTTAGGGATATCCTGCAACAAACCGGCGCCGGCCATTTTGCAGGCCACTTTGGCAACCGGGCATCCGAAGTTGATGTCTATGACGTCAGGATTTGCCGCTTCAACCATGTGAGCGGCGCGGATCATGTTTTCCAAATGGCCGCCGAAGTACTGTATGCCTATCGGCCGCTCGTAATCGAAGACCTCCAGTTTTTGAAGGCTTTTATCTGACTCGTACACCAATCCGTCGGCGCTGATGAACTCGGTGTACATCATGTCGGCTCCATATTTTTTGCACAGAGCGCGAAAGGGCGGATCGCTGACGTCCTCCATGGGGGCGAGCAGGAGCGGAAACTCCCCGAGTTCTACCTGTCCGATTTTAACCATAATATCGAATAAACTGCAAAGGTAAGGGGAAAAGTTCAGATGTGGAACGCAGCACTCCAATCCACCCGCTCCAAGGAACCCGGGGCCGAAAACTTTTCCAAATCTTCAGGCGCTACATTGCCAAACAGTGGCTATAACTTTTACTTTTGCATCACAGTTATTCCGTATTAAAAATGGTTTGTATTCAAAATCAAACCAATTTTCTTCGGGGCAATTGATTTACAATGACTTGCGGGAAACGGGTTCCCCGGTCACAGTTAACTGGATACGTAAAACGCTGTTGAAAAACCATCTTTATGCTCACCGCTATCGTATTGTGTTTCATCATTGGTTATCTCTCTATCGTATTTGAGCATCCCCTGAAGCTGGACAAGTCTGTGCCGGCTCTGCTCATGGGCGCCTCTATCTGGGCGTTGATCGCCGTTGGGCAAATGGATATCGTAGGGCATGATCATCATTTGACCGGCATCGAAGACGGCCTCTTGCATCATCTCGGCAAAACCGCTGAAATTCTCATATTCCTGCTCGGCGCCATGACGATCGTGGAGTTGGTGGACTTACACAAGGGCTTTTCCGTCATCACCGATTTAATACAAACCCGCAACAAACGCAAACTCCTCTGGGTACTGTCCATACTTGCCTTTTTCCTTTCTGCGATCCTGGACAACCTCACCTGCACCATCGTGTTCATCTCCCTTTTGCGCAAAATCATTCCCGATCGCAACGACCGGATCTGGTTCATTGCGTTTATCGTCATTGCAGCCAATGCCGGCGGCGCCTGGTCGCCCATCGGCGATGTGACTACCACGATGCTCTGGATAGGAAAAAAATTGACTACCCAGGAGTTGATCCTGCGCCTGTTCATCCCCTCGGTAGCCTGTGCCGTAGTACCTTTGTTGATCGGCACTTTTTCCAAGCAGTTTGCCGGCAATCTCCCCGAACCTACCGAAAAACAAGTTGCCGCCGCCGCTCAGCAAAAACGCCTGCTCAGCAGCCGCACCATGCTTATCGCCGGTATCGGCGGCCTGATCTTTGTGCCCATTTTCAAAACCCTCACCCACTTGCCCCCCTACATGGGGATGATGCTTTCTTTGGGCGTGGTATGGCTCATATCTGAGTACATCCACCCGGAGGAGAACTTCGACGAGGAACGAAAGGAAATGTTCTCCGCCCGCAAAGCGCTTTCCCGCATAGAAATGACCAGTATCATCTTTTTCCTGGGCATACTTATGGCGGTGGCGGGCCTGGAGTCCGTGGTTTCCACGGTGATCAACGGTAAACCATTCGGCCTTTTGGCCTCTTTGGCTGAAAATCTCCGTGCCGTTATTCCCAACCAGGACGTGGTCATTGTCATCCTCGGGTTTTTGTCGGCCATCATTGACAATGTTCCGTTGGTAGCCGCTTCTATGGGTATGTACCCCATGGACCTTTACCCCATGGATCACCACATCTGGCATTTTATAGCATACTCGGCAGGCACCGGCGGCAGCATGCTCATCATCGGCTCTGCGGCAGGCGTTGCTGCCATGGGTATGGAACGCATTGACTTCATCTGGTATCTGCGCAAGTTTTCCTGGATCGCCCTGTTGGGATTTGGAGCCGGGGCGATCGTCTTTTTACTTATGGCGCCCATTTTCGGCAATTAGCATCCTTAATCAGACCACTATCTCATGCGCCCAAAAATCATCATCGCCGCAATTTTTATCATTTATTCCTGCGCGCCCCCTCCCAACCAACGGATCGCCGGCGACTGGCAGGTGGTTTCCATTACATCCGAGGCTCCCCTGCCGGAACACAATATCGAAGATTTTAAATTTTCATTTACCGAAAACGGATATTACCAATATTTCGGCAATTTGTACTATAAGGAAGCAGGCAGCTATGTCATAGAAGGCTCCTACCTTTACACTACCGATACCCTCAACCAGGCCTCCTCCGAAAAAGTAGTGCAGATCATCAAACTCGCCGGGGATTCGCTTTCACTGCGCATGGCAGATGAGACGCTGATGAAGTTGGCCAGGGTAAAGTAGGCCTGCCAGGCGTTTTTTTTCACCGGGACCAGTGGTTTGCAAAAGTTTAAATTCGCCAACCAGCGGCTATCGAGTGCACACTTTATCAAGACATTAACCGGGGTTTAAGCAGTCCTTAACACAATGGAGGCCGCAGTTCTCCTATTTTTGTCAAAAATCACATGCCATATGAAAGCGTATAAACTCTTCCTTGTTCTGGCGGCTGTACTCATGGCCCTGGCTTGCCGCAAAGACAGTACCGACAACATTCTCCAATTAGACGGAGAAAATTTCACCGGCCCGCTCCTGGAGGCCGGCTTTCACGAAACGGCAGTCCGCTTCTCTCCCGATCTTACCGGGCAGTTTACCGGCAAAGAACTCGGCGCCGTACTCTGGTACACCGGCCCGCGGGCTTCCACAACAGAAATACGGGTGTACGGCCCCGGTTCCGGCAATGCCCCAGGCCCCTTGCTGTATTCCAAAGACGTCAGCAGCTTTGTTCGTCCTTTCTCCTGGAATGAATACGAATTGGATGCGCCCGTTGCCATTACAGGCGAAGAACTCTGGATCGGCATCGCCTTTGTACATGCCCAGCAAGGCCAAACGATCGGCTGCGATGCAGGACCCAACCGCAGTGGCGGCGACTGGCTCTTCAGCACCGATAGCCAGTGGCGCACCTACACTGAGCGCACTGGGGAGAGCATCAATTGGAATATCAGGGGCAAAGTGCGGGATTAAGCCTTTGGTTTTTGACTGAAAGCCGTTACATTTACGGTTTTTACGCAAACCAAATATTTCCTCCATGAAACGCATTGTCATTTCCGGTGTCGTAGCCAGCCTGATCCTGTTGGCACTGAGCTATATCGTTTTATTCATCACCATCCGAATTTTTCCCTCCTTGGTGGAAGAATACTACAACCCGATCTTCTGGCCGGGCGGCGACAGGGCGCTGTTGTTTTTCGCGCACCCCTTTGTGCTCAGCTTATGCTTGGCCTGGTTTTGGGAGCGCTCCAAAAACCTCTATACCGGCAAGTGGCTGTTTCGCGGAGCAGAAATGGGTTTAGTATATGGCGTGGTGGCCACCCTGCCTTCTATGTGGATCACTTTCAGCGCCATTTCCGTTTCATTGGTAATGGTATTGAGCTGGTTGCTGTACGGATTTTTGCAGGCGGTAATCGCGGGTTTGGTTTTCGCGCGATTGAACCCCTGAGCTATTTGTTGCCACTCCTGATGCGAAACCGCCATGGCCGCAGCGCGCAGGCGCCGGCGTATTCCACGCCCACCCTGGGGCCGGAAATGATCTCTGCATCGGAGATACGGTCGCCGCGATCTTCTATCCATACCGGCGACTGAACATCCAGCAGGCTGATGCCGGAGAGCGAGGTAGTCAGCCCCATCGCCCGGCTCAATGCCCCGGGCCCTGCCGTGAGACGGGGTGAAAGCGCCGCCATAGACCGGCGCCGGAGCATCAACTCCAGGTTTTCTAAAGGTTCCAAAGCCCGGATGAGTACGGCGTGCGGCATGCCCCCCGGCCCCGTAACCACGTTGAAAAGGTGGTGAATACCGTAACAGAGGTAGATATAGGCAACGCCCCCCGCTTCAAACATCACCTTCGTGCGGGCGGTGCGGCGATTGTTCCATGCGTGGCTTGCCCGGTCTTCCGGACCGCGGTAGGCCTCCGTTTCCACAATGCGACCTGCCGTACGGCCTTCGGGAAAGTCAGTGACCAAATACTTTCCCAGCAACTCGCGGGCTATGAGCACCACATCCTCCCTCCGATAGAATGAAGCATCCGGACGGGGATGCGTTTCATTCGGTTTCTTCCATTCCATATCGCCGGCAAAATTGAAAAAAAACGCGCTCATTTTGTGAAAAAGCATACCTTTGCTGCGTATCCTGCCCTTCAGCCCGGGATAATAGCGCCTACTACGACTCTCCTTTGTCATATTGTTTCACCATCATTACTGCCGATGATCCGAAAAATCATTCCGGGCCTGATGCTTTTTTCCTGCATCGCCTTATCCCTGCCAGGGCAAAATTCCTGCCCGGCATGTGCTGTTGTACTGCCAATGGACTTACCCGCCGACACCTTGTACTTAGCGCCCGCCGCCGTGGGAAGGGTGGGTGAATGGTACAGCGCCGACATTGCCTTCCGCGTACCCCAGACCACCACCCCTGTGGCTGCGGTAGATTCCACCGTGCCGCCGGGTATTACCATCAATAAGATCACCATTACAGGGGTCACCAATTTGCCGCCGGGCCTGAATTGGCAATTGCCACAGGCTGTGTTCAATCTTCCGGACTCTACCGACGGTTGCGTAAAAATTTGCGGCACCCCGCTCCAACCCGGTTTATACATGGTCAATGTGGTTATCACCGCACAAGTCCTGGTTTTGTCTCAAACCGCCACCTTCAGTTTCCCTATCCTCATCGAACCCGCCCAAAGCATTACCGAAGGCTTTACGATGAACAACGCATCGGGATGCGGCGAAGTAGCGGTATCTTTTACCAACAATGTGCCCTCCGGAGGCAATCCCGGTTTCTCGTACTTCTGGGATTTCGGCAACGGCAATTTTTCTCCCGGGGAAAATCCGGTATCCCAAACCTACAATTCCCCGGGTGAATACCTCGTCAATTACCAGGCTATCGTAGATACCACCGGCCATATTCTCACCAAGGTGCGCGTTAACCAGGTCAGTTGTTCAGACTTGTTCAACGGCCCCGACCTGAAAATCTTAATTTACGATCCAGACAGCGTAGAGGTCTTCGCCTCTGATGTGATACAAAACGCCTCGCCGCCGGTAGAATATGTCGTCAATTTGCCGCTCGGAACGGGCAACTACCGCCTGCGCGTCATCGACGTAGATTCGGGGATACTCGGTGGGGCCGACGACGAGTGCGGCGTCATCTCATTCAACCGCACCCTGAGCGGCGAACTCTCAGGAGGGCCGCTGCAAGCCTTCATTGAGATCATACACCCTACCGACACCATTCGCTCTTCAGATACGGTAAGGGTCTTCCCCCTGCCGCCCGCACCGCTCATCACCGGGTTGCCCAACGGCCCTGTTTGTGAAGGCGATGTGCTCACGGTAACCACAAATTACACCGAAGCGCTTCAATGGTACCGCGACAGCCTGCCGGTCATCCCCGGCAATGAAACCGTTCTCGATATTGAAGCAAGCGGCGTATTCCAGGTAGTGTACACCTCTCCCGACGGATGCCGGGTGTCATCGGCTCCCGTTAGCGTCGAATTCGTACCCCCGCCTGTTGTCCCCGTATTCGTATCCGCCCAAAACCGGCTCACTCTTTTCGACGCAGATGCATTGCCGGAAGCGGCCCGCATCAGGTGGTACCTCAACGGCGAGGTTATTCCCGGCGCAACGGGAACGGAGCTATGCATTACCGAATCCGGGAACTACGCACTGGAGGTGACAGATTTGATCACAGGATGTTCCAGCACATTCTCTCTGCCGATCACTTTCAACCCAAACATCCCCAATTGCCAGTTGAGCGCTGTAACCGGGGTATTTCTGGAAAGCGGCATCAACGTGTATCCCAACCCCACGGCTGACGATATAGAGTTGTACTTGAATCTGGAGTCCTCCACCGATGTTTCCTGGCAGATCATCGATTTGAACGGCCGGGTACTTCTGGCCGGCGACTGGGGGCTTATCTCCGGCGAAATACGCCGCCGTATCGGCACTGCCCATTTCCCTGCAGGGCTCTACGGCCTTCGCCTGCGCGCAGGCACAGCCTATGCTTTTGCCAAGATTGTGAAAAAGTAATCTTACCGGGTGTGGAGCAATTCAATCTCCATGCCCGGTATCTTTTCCAACTCCGCCGCTTCCTCTATATGCAGATTCCCGGCGAGGGCCTTGAACTCCAGGATTTTCTTTTCTGCTTCGCTTTGGCGAACCGCTATATCCAGAACAGCATCCGTCTCGCCGAATTGCTGATCGAGCAAATCAAAGGAAAGTTTTTTGGCGGCGCTCATCACGTTGCTCATCAAGGCGTACTCAAAGCGGATCCGGTAGAATTCCCGGATTATTTTTTCCACAATTTCAGCCTGTTGCAACGCATCGTGCGCACTTCCCTTGTAGGCGGCTATCAACCCCGGCACCCCGAGGAGCGTGCCGCCGAAATACCGCACTACGATCACAACGAGGTTGGTGAGCCCGAAAGAATCTATCTGACCGAGAATAGGCCGCCCCGCAGAACCGGCCGGCTCTCCGTCGTCATTGGCCCGGTATTGGTTGCCGTCCGTTCCGAGGCGGAAAGCAAAACAGTGGTGCCTCGCCTTGGGGTGCAACTTGCGAACGCCCTCCAGGTGCTCCTGCCATTGCGCTTCGGTTTCGGCCGGAAACGCATAAGCGATGAACTTGCTGCCCCGGTCTTTATATTCACCCGTGGCCGGCGCGGCTATTGTGCGGTAGGTGTCGGTCAAGGACTTGTTCAGGAAAAATGTTTGACAATGGTGCGCACCTGAGCTTCGGCAAAAAGGTCAACTACCTCATCATTCATCAGCAGGCGCACATCCTCGATATTGTCGAAAAAGAGGTGCTCGATGAGCAGGGCCGGCATGACCGTTTTGGTCAGTACGAAGAAAGCGGCTTCCTTGTCGGGATCGTTGTCGGAAAAATCGGGCCGGTAGCTGATACGGCTGCCGAATAGGTCTTTTACTGTATCGTAAAGCAACGTGGCGATGGGGTCGGATGCTGTTTGCCCCCTGGAGGTATATACTTCAAACCCCCGCGCCTGGCCGTTGGCCGCGTTGGCATGGGTAGAAAGGTATATCCCCTGGGCGAAATTGCGGTGATACCAGTTGGCCATATCCACCCTGTACTGGAGCGGGGTATCGAGATATTCATGATACACCTTCAGGTGGCGAATGCCGAGGTTGCTCAGCTTTTCAGACACTCTGTTCACCAAAGTGCGGTTCCATACGCCTTCGTAAAAAATGGATCCTTTGTGGAAAACGCCGGTTCTGTGATCAAACATTTTGGAGGGAGCGGTGGTATAGTTCCCATTGGGATCGATACCCCCATGGCCGGCGTCCAAAAATACGCAGAAATTGTCTTTCATGGCTTTTTAATTTGGATTTGCAAATATACTTAAATAGTAATAACTTTGTTGCCTTGAAAGGTAAGCTCATCTTTCCCAAAGCCGATAAAATTGATGCGGGAGGCGAATTGCCGCTTCCCCATTGAAACAGCAACTAGCAACTATATCTGAGTTCCTCCTCTTGCTTTAGGCATCGCTGAACGCGACGCCGCCAGGTCGTGCTTTGGAAGGTTATTTTACACTACATACTAATTATACTATGAGAACAAACCGACACTCTTCAGTGGCCCGGACCATCGTGGCCGCTATCGGCATGTGCTGCCTCTTCGGCGGCGCCGTCGCTCAAACCCCGCTCGGAGCAGGCGACATTGCATTCACCGGCTATAACAGCGACAACCCGGACGACTTCTCTTTCGTGTTGCTCAAAGATGTGCAGGCCGGTACTACCATCACTTTTACCGACAGGGGCTGGCAGGCAGCAGGCGGATTTCGCCCCGGCGAAAGCACCATCATCCTCACCTTTGCCGCCGACCGCGTAACAGGCGAACAGTTCCGGGTACCCTTTACCACCGGGATATTCCTTGATTTTTCCGGCATGAGCGCAGGTACCAGCACAGGCCCCAACCTCAACCTCACCTCCTCAGGCGATCAACTCTTCGCCTTCCAGGGGCCGGAACCGATCGACAACAGCCCGGGAGAACAAGCCAAATTCATTGCCGCCCTCCAAATGAACGGCGGCTGGGACGGAGACGCCACAAGCGACAACACCTCCGCTCTGCCCCCTGGCCTGAGCGACGGGGTCAATGCACTTGCCATCGTTCCCAAAGTGGACAATGCCCGCTACAACTGTTCCATCACAGGACCCGACGCTGCCGCCCTGCGCGCCGCCATTCACAACCAGGCCAACTGGCAAGGCAATAACAACGCCCGCTTCGCGCTTCCGGCGCCTTGCGATATGACCTGCGGGTTGGGCACTGACAACCGCGCCCCCCTGGTGTTTTGTCCCTTCGAATTGGAGGTCTTCCTCGACGATGCCTGCGATTACACCATCGAAGATTACCGATCCTCGGTGTTCGCCACCGACAACTGCGACCCCAACTTCACCCTGAGCCAAAGCCCGGCGCCGGGAGATGTGGTATCCGGCAACACCCTGATCACCATCACCGCCCGGGATGTGTATGACAACACCAGCACTTGCAGTTTCCAGCTTTTTGTAACGGACGGCATTGCGCCGCAAATCCTCAATTGCCCGGGAGACCAAACCGCATTGGCCGGCCAGGGATGCTTGTTCACCCTTCCCGACTATACCGGCATGCTTACTGCATTTGACAATTGCGACCCCGGCCCCGAGGTAATGCAAAACCCCGTGCCGGGCACCCAAATCAGCCAGAGTACCACCATCGTACTGACCGTAATGGACGAGTCCGGCAATTCCAGCCAGTGCTCCTTCCAGGTGATCCTCCAGGATGGAACCCCTCCGAGGGTGCTTTGCTCTGTGGACAGGTTCGCGATTGCAGGCGTCAATTGTTCCTTTACGCTGCCGGATTATCGCTCACAGATTTTGGTTGTGGACGAATGCGATCCCACGCCCGAAATCATTCAATCGCCCGCACCCGGCGCCGTAGTGTACGGAGACACCTGGATATCCTTTAAAATATCTGATGCGTCCGGCAACCAGGAGAGCTGCGGATTCAACCTCTATTTGCAGGACCTCACGCCGCCCACCCTTCAGTGCCAGGCTCAACACGCAGTGGCCCTGGGAAATGACTGTACCGCAATCATGCCGGATTTGCGATCCACCGTAACCCTCAACGACAACTGCGACCCCAATCCGACCCTTACGCAGATCCCTGCGCCGGGCCAGCCTTTGACCGCCAATACATTTGCATTATTCTTCGCCGCGGATGCGAGCAATAACGTCAATTTCTGCTTTGCTCCCGTATTCGTCAGAGATGAAACGCCGCCCACGCTCGTTTGCCGGGCGCCCACGCTGGCACTCGGCAGCAACGGCACATACGATATTCAACCCGCCGATGTCATTGAATCTATGAGCGACAATTGCGGGCCCGTCACAGTGCTGAGCATCGAGCCTGCCACCTTAGGCTGCGAGGATGCCGGGCTGACCGTGCCGGTTACGGTGACCGTGCGGGATGCGGCAGGCAACACCGCGAGTTGCACTACGAGCGCCTCTGTGAGCGACGTGGTGAATCTGCCTTCCGCATGGACGAGCACCGGGATCGGCACCAACGGAGGCAGCGCCGTATTCAGGAATTGTGACGAGAGTTTCATTTTATACTCTTTAGGGTTCAGCTCAGGCGCCGCAGACGCCATACAGTTCGTACACCGCACGCTCTGCGGTGACGGCGAGATCATCGCCCGGGTTGCGGATGTAGGCCCTCCGGGTGCAGCGGCAGGCGTCATGATGCGCGAGACCCTGCAACCCGGATCGAGGAAAGCCGCCCTGAAATTGCGTTCTCCTGCTTTTCTCTTCCGGGAGGTACGCGGATCGCCAAACACCCCTCACAATTCACAGCAATTTCCCAATCCCAATTTCCACCCCTGGCTCAGGATAGTGCGCCAGGGCAACGTCTTTACGGGTTACTCCTCTGCCAATGGCACCAATTGGGACTTCCGTTTCGCGTCCACCATTGCAATGGCGCAATGCATCCATGTGGGCATCTTTGTAGAGAGCATCAACCAGGCAGCGTTGGCTTCCGCCGTGATCGACAATGTTTCGTTCAGCGGGTCTTCTACTCCTTTGTGGGAAGGAACCCCGGATTTGCGCGCTACGGCACAGATGGAAACAGAAAGCATGGAGGTATTCCCCAACCCTGCCTCGGGAACGACGCAACTGTTGTGGAAAGGTGCATTCCCGCAAGAGGGCATGCAACTGACCATGATGAACAGTCTCGGCCGGGTGATGTGGACGAGAACCTGGGCCGCCGAAGAGGGTTACGCACTGCACATACCGCTAAGCGGCTTGCCCGCAGGAGTATATCTCATTCAGGCAACCGGTGAAAGAGGCGCCCGTCAAACCGCCCGGGTCGTAGTGGACCGGTAATTGCCGTATCAGAACAAGCCGCTGATGTTGCCCGCGTCGTCGATGTCTATACCTTCGGCGGCGGGCACTTCAGGCAGGCCGGGCATGCGCATCATCTCCCCGGTAATGGGCACTAAAAAGCCCGCGCCGGCAGCCACCTCAATCTCTCTGACCGTGAGGGTAAAACCGCTGGGCCGCCCGATCAGGTCAGGATTGTCGGAGAGTGATTTTTGCGTTTTGGCCATACAAACCGGAAGCTTGTCCAGGCCGAGCGTGGTAATGCGCTTAAGGTCAGTTCTGGCTTTGGCCTGAAAATCGACCGCCGCCGCGCCGTAGTATTTGATGGCGATGGTTTCGATCTTCTGCTCCACGCTCCAGTTCCAGTCGTACAAAGGCGTGAACGGCGTGGAATGGGCATCTGCCATTTTTGCTACCTCGGCGGCAAGTTCGGTAGTGCCGGCGCCGCCCTGCCCCCATACATCCGCAACTTTAACGGTTATGCCGAGCGCTTTGCAGCGCTCTTCCACTACCCGGATCTCTTCCGGGCTGTCGGTAGTGAATTTATTGATGGCCACTACGCAGGGCACGTTGAAGAGTTTTGAATTTTCGAGGTGCTTTTCCAGGTTGGGCAAACCGCGCTCCACTGCCCCCGGGTCCGGCTCGGTGAGGTTTTTAAGGCCCGCGCCGCCGTGGTATTTCAGGGCGCGGATAGTAGCTACCAGGACGATGGCGCTGGGCGATAACCCGGCAGTTCTGCATTTGATGTCGAGAAACTTTTCCGCGCCGAGATCGAACCCGAAGCCGGCTTCGGTAACGACGTAATCGGCCAAACTCAGGCCCATGCGGGTAGCGATGATCGTGTTGGTGCCTTGGGCAATATTGGCAAAAGGCCCGCCGTGAATAATGGCGGGATATCCTTCCAGGGTTTGCACCAAATTGGGTTTGATGGCATCCTTCATGAGGGCGGCCATAGCGCCCGGAGCCTTCAGGTCGCGGGCGAACACGGGTTGTTTGTCGTAAGTGAATCCCACGAAGATATTGCCGAAGCGGCGCTTGAGATCGCTCAGGTCATCGGAGAGGCATAGAATGGCCATGATCTCCGATGCGGCAGTGATGTCGAAACCTGTCTCCCGGGGTACGCCGCCCGTGGTACCTCCGAGGCCGACGATGAGCTTGCGCAGGGAGCGGTCGTTCATGTCCATCACCCGTTTCCAGGCAACTGTGCGGGGATCGATGCCGAGTTTGTTTTTTTTGTTTTGGAGGTTGTTGTCAATGATGGCGGCTAAGAGATTGTGGGCTTTTTCCACCGCGGCAAAATCGCCGGTGAAGTGGAGGTTGATGTCCTCCATCGGCAACACCTGGGAGTACCCGCCGCCGGTAGCGCCGCCTTTGATGCCGAACACGGGGCCGAGCGAAGGCTCGCGCAGTACGACGGCCGTTTTCCGGCCGATGCGGTTCATACCCTGGGACAGGCCTATGGAAACGGTGGTTTTGCCCTCGCCGGCGGGCGTGGGTGAAATAGCGGACACGAGGATGAGCTTGCGCTGAGTTGCTTTCTGCCGGTCGATGAGGTGAAGCGGCAATTTGGCTTTGTAGCGCCCGTAGCGTTCGATCTGATCTTCGGAAACGCCGAGCTGGGCGGCGATCTCCGCGATGTCTTTGAGCTTGATGGTTCTGGCAATTTCGATGTCGGAAGCCATAATGTATTGGTTTCTATTTGGTTGGTGATGTAATCAGATGGTGTGCCCGCCGTCGGCTGTAAAAACGGCGCCGGTGCAGTAGGCGGCTGCTTCAGAGGCGAGGAACAGGGCTAAGCCCGATACCTCCTCCACGGTTCCGACCCTTGCCAGGGGCAGTTGCTGGAGCACATGCTGGAGCACGGCTTCATTAGCCCACAGGGCCTGGCTGAATTTCGTCTTGATCAGACCCGGGCAAATGGCATTGGCCCGTATCCCATATTGCCCCCACTCCTTGGCCAAAACTTTGGTGAGCATGACCAAAGCCGATTTGCTCACGCTGTAAATGCCGAGAAAAGGTTCGGGAGATACGCCCCCGATACTGCTGATGTTGATGATGGAACCGCCGCCGCGGGCCTGCATGGAGGGAAGCGCCAATTTGCTCAGTTCAAACGGGCCTTTTACGTTTACCTCCATGATCTTGTCGAAAGCGCCGGGGTCGGTTTGCTCTACCGGGCCGAATACCGGATTGGTCGCTGCATTGTTGACGAGGATATCAACGCCGCCGAAGGTTGCGATGGTTTGTTCAACCAGGCGACTGAGGTCGCCGGCATGGCCTGTATGAGCGGCAAGAGGTAACACTTCCACACCGTGTTCGCGCAGGCGGCCGGCGGTTTCCTCCACCGCTTCCTGTTTGCGGCTGCTCACTACTACTTTTGCGCCTGCCTGCCCCAGGGCAAGAGCTATGCCCTCGCCGATCCCCTTGCTGGCGCCGGTGATAATGGCTACTTTATTGTCGAGTCTGAATTTGTCGAAGATGTGCATTCCGGAATTTTTTCGGCGTAAAGATACCCGACGAAAAATGGTTTGGGGAAAAAATTAAGCCATTTTTCGTAAGGATCATTGCCCGCCGGTATTTGGCAACCATATTTTCGCCAATTTCTGCCGGGCAAGTAGAAAAGGATTTTTTACTTTTGCCGCATCAAATTTGCAAAGACATGACATCCGAAACGACTTCCTCCACCAGAATGGACTGGCTGATCTTCATTGTCTCCCTTGTTATCATGATCCTCATGTTGAAGTACATGAATGAGTGGTTCTGGGTAGCTCTTCCTTTTGTGCTCACGTATTTGGCCAAGGCGCTGAAGGTGATCTGAGATAAGGTTAAAGGGTTAAGGTTAAAGGTTAAAGGGGTGGACGGAGTTTTTCTCCGGG
>CAZNYK010000014.1:0-8228 GCA_964577215.1 uncultured Saprospiraceae bacterium | reverse complement strand
AAGGTTAAAGGGTTAAGGTTAAAGGTTAAAGGGGTGGACGGAGTTTTTCTCCGGGAGGTAGGACGGAGACCTTATGCGGTTCCTTGGAAGCCTTAATGAGGAAGGCGTACACCTACTCAGACATATCCATGTTGTGGAAAACGTTGACTACGTCGTCGTCCTCTTCCATCTTTTCGATGAGCTTGATGACGTCTTCGGCCTCTTCGTCGCTGAGTTTGTTGGTATGCCCCGGGATGCGGATAAGTTCAGCGCTTTGCACCTCCAGGTTGCGTTCTTCCAACGCTTTTTGCAATGTTCCAAAGTCCGTGAAATCGCAATACAAGGCAACGAGGTCGTCTTCCTCCCTGAGATCGCTGAGGCCGTGGTCGATGAGGTCGAGTTCCAGTTCTTCCAAATTCAGCCCCTCAGCGCCGATCTTGAAAACTGCCTTCCGGGTGAACATGTAATCCACCGAGCCGGAGACGCCCAACGATCCGCCGTACTTGGAAAAAATGTGGCGCACGTTGGCCACGGTGCGGGTGGTGTTGTTGGTAGCGGTTTCCACCAAAACGGCGATGCCGTGCGGTGCGTACCCTTCGTACACGACCTCGTCGAAATTTTCTGCGTCTTTGGAAGAAGCCTTCTTGATGGCATTTTCCACATTTGCCTTGGGCATATTCGCCGCCTTGGCATTCTGTATGGCTAATCGCAGGCGCGAGTTGTAGTTGGGATCGGGCCCACCGTCGCGAACGGCGATGGCAATTTCCCTGCCGATGCGGGTGAAAGTCTTGGCCATGCCGGCCCAGCGCTTCATTTTGCGTTCTTTGCGATATTCAAATGCACGTCCCATGCGATGTGTACTGTTTTTTCAGGGCGCAAAAGTAGCTCTTTTGTTATTTATACCCGACGAAAAATGGTTTTATGTTTCTTTGCGGATTCCAAAATCGTCATTGTGCTTGCCCGACCTTTGCTTACTGCCTTGCCGCTCTATTTGCTCCCGCTCGCAGCCGCCGCGCAGCCGCCTGCCGATACCATCCGTATGGACACCCTCCCGGCGGTAGAAATTACGGCCACCCGTACATCTTCCCGTTCCGACCGGGAGCCCTTCTCCGTTTCCGTTATCGATGCATCGCGCGTCGGGGTCGCACAGCCCCTGCTCAGTTTGGCGGAAAGCCTGCCTTTCGTCCCGGGCGTGTTTGTAATGAATGACGCCAACTTCGCACAGGACTTGCGCGTGTCCATCCGCGGATTCGGGGCCAGGGCTGGTTTCGGCATCCGGGGAGTGAAAATCCTCTTAGACGGCATCCCCGAATCCTCGCCCGACGGGCAGGCACAGGTGGACAACATCGACCCTGCAATGCTCGAACGCATCGAAGTACTTCGCGGCCCTTCCGCAGGCCTCTACGGCAATGCATCCGGCGGCGTCCTCAGCCTGAGCACCGGCGATATCAGGGCCACGGGTATCGAAGCAAGAGCCGCCACCGGCTCTTTCGGCTTCAAACAATTGAAGGCCAAAGGCGATTACAAGGGCGAAAAAAGCGCTCTTTCCGCAGGCATCACTCACGTAGCAATAGAAGGCTTCCGCCGCCATGCCGCGATGAGCGCCACCATGGCAAACGCCAAATTCCAACTCAATCCGGGCCGGGATTCCAGCTTCCATCTCAGCGTATCGGCCAATTTTACCTATAGCCCGCAAGGCGATGATCCGGGCGGTCTCAGCGCTGCGCAGGACAGCATGGACCGCCGCGCCGCCCATCCCTCCAACATCCAGTTCAAGGCCGGCGAATCGCTCCGGCAAGGCCGTATTGCCCTTATAGCAAATAAACGCCTGTCACATCACAACGTCCTAAAATTCAGGACTTGGTATGTGCTCCGGGATTTCGAGAACCGCCTCCCTTTCCGGGCAGGAGGACAGGTGGCGTTCCAAAGGATGGCAGGCGGCGGCCTGCTGCAATATGAAGGGGAAAGCCGGGTCAAAACCCCGGACGGGCAAGCCCGCTTTCGTTACACCGCGGGGATGGAAGCCGACCGTCAATCCGACGACCGGCAGCGCTACAACAACGAAAACGGCGAACGCGGACCCATTTCCCTCCGCCAGGATGAGCTATTCGGCAGCATCGGGCTTTTTGCCGCCGGGCATTGGCAACCTGCCTACCGCCTCACATTCTCGGGCGGCGCACGCGCCGATATGGTTTCCCTGAGCGTGCGGGATCGCTTTCTCTCCGATGGGGACCAATCGGGCCGGCGCGATTTCCGGCGCCTTAGTCCATGGTCAGGCGCAGTATATCAATTCGGCCCAAGGCTGAACGCCTACGCCAATGCCGGAACCAACTTTGAAACTCCCACGCTGATCGAGTTGTCCAACAACCCCTCCGGCGCAGGCGGGTTCGCGGCAGCTGTCGGCCCGCAGATCACTTTTTCCATGGAGGCCGGCTTGCGGGGCCGGGGCCGGGGCCGGCTGTTTTGGGAGATCACCGTATTCCGGGCACATACCCGCGACGAGCTAAGCCCTTACGAACTCCCTGACCAACCCGGGCGTACTTTTTTTCGCAACGCGGGCAGCACCCTGCGCCGCGGCCTGGAAACCGCGCTGAGCTTTGCGCCGGCAAGAGGCCTGGAGTTATGGGGAAACTACACTTATTCAGATTTCAAATTCGAGGCGTTTCAAAGCGGCGCACAGGACCTTTCCGGCAAAGCCCTGCCCGGCCTGCCCCGGAGCCTGGGCCAACTCAGCGCCCGCTATACCCATCGCAGCGGGCTGCTGGCCCAATTCTCAGGCCGCTTCACCGGGAGCTTTTACGCCGACAACGCCAACGCGGTGCGCATCTCCCCTGCCCAGGTTTACTCTATGCGCATAGGCCGGCGGGGCGCCATAGGCAAGGCAGGTATGGAATTTTTCCTTGGACTCGACAATCTCGGCAAGGCGCGCGTATTCAACAACATACGCATCAACGCAGCGGCCGGAAGATACTTCGAGGCCGGCGCCGGGCGCAGTCTTTCCCTTGGGCTGACCATCAGCTCTGCTTACCAGCCGATGCCGTAATCCTCCCCGTGGTTGCTGGAGCCTCCCTGGAAAGCGCCGTTGGCCCAATCGAAAAATATGGCATTGATCGGACCGGAAGTCCGGCGCTGGAAATCGAGTCTATACCCCATTTTGATCAGATCGCGGCGCGTCCAGTCCGGTATTTCTTCCGAAAGGGTGAGCCTGCCGGGAAGGCTTTCGTGCTTGCCGAACGAATTGCGCATCTGGTAGCTGTTGATATTGGGCGCTTCGCAGGCCTCCTGCACGTTCATGCCGAATTCCACCATATTGAGGAAAAATTGAAGCAGGTTTTGGTCCTGCGTATCGCCGCCCTGCACTGCAAAAGCCAGGAAAGGCTTGCCGTCTTTGAGGGCTAGGCTGGGCGTGAGCGTGGCGCGCGGGCGCTTGCCGGGCTCCAGCACGTTGAACGGGTTCTCTTTGGGATCGAGTACAAAACTCTGCAAGCGCTGGCTCATGCCTACGCCCGTGCGGCCGGCAATGACGGCGGGTATCCAGCCGCCGCTCGGCGTGGCCGAAACGATCCAGCCTTCTTTATCGGCGCTCATTACTGTGGTAGTGCCCATGAGAAAAGACTCCCGGAATGCCTCGTCGATGAATCCTGTGGATGAGGAATCAGGCGCGGCATTCCAGTTTTTTAGCAAATCAAGGTAGGGATTGCTCTCTCCCTGGAAAGGATATGGATCGCCGGGAGCGGCGCCGGCGTCGTTTTTCTCCGGGTTGATACCTTGTACACGCGCTTTGGCGTATTCTTTCGAGAGCAGGCCCCGGACCGGCTCGGCGGGTGGAAAGTAGGGGTCGCCGTAATAAAAATCGCGGTCGGCAAAAGCGAGATTCATCACCTGGTAGAGGGTGTGGATGTATGAAGTGGAATTATAGCCCATACCTTTCAAGTCAAAGTTTTCCAGCATGTTAAGCGCTTGCAACATTGCGGGCCCTTGAACCCAGGTGTTGAGCTTATACACGTCGATACCCTTGTAGGAGGTCATTACGGGTTCTTCCTGGTACACCTTCCAGTTGGCGAGGTCTTCCATAGTGATGAGCCCGCCTTGTTCCTGGCAGCCGCGCACGAATTCGCGGGCAATGTCGCCTTTGTAAAAGCGGTCATACGCCGCATATATGGCTTCCTTGCGCGATTTGCGGGCCTTGAGGGCCTGGCGTTCGGCATCCACCATTTTTTTCAGCGTCTCCAACAGGTCGGTTTGCCGGAATATCTCCCCGGGATGGGGCGCCTCGCGCTCCTGGCCCAGGTGCGGCAGGAAGACCGCTTTGGAGTATGGCCATTCCTTGATCTTGTCTTTGCCGCGCTCAATGGCATTGGCCGTTTGCGCTTCAATGGGATAACCTTCCGCGAGTTGCATGGCCGGAGCAAGTACTTGCTCCAAGCTCATGGTGCCGTATTCTGCCAGCATGGTGACGAGGCCGCCGGGGGTGCCGGGCGTTACGGCAGATAAGGGGCCATGTTCGGGCGGATATTTCATGCCCTTGTCTTTAAAAAACGCGGGGGTTGCGCCTGTGGGGGCCACGCCGAGCGCGTTTATGGCAATGACCTTATTGGCCTTGGGGTTGTAAATAAGCACCTGCGTTTCTCCACCCCAACTCAACACGTCCCACATGGTGCAGGTGGCGGCAAGCATGGCGCAAGCGGCGTCAACGGCGTTGCCGCCCTGCTGGAAGACCATAGCGCCAGCCGTGGCCGCTAAGGGTTTGCCCGTGATGGCCATCCAGTGGCGACCGTGCAGGAGCGGCTTTTGAGTAGATTGGGCCTGAAGCTGCAGAGAGAGGGCCGCTGCGGCCCCGAGGAGCATAAATTTGGTTTTCATGTCGCAAATTTTCGGCTAATATAACGCGAATTGCGGATAGCCAGAACGATTTACCAGCCTCGAATGTTTGTCTTGGGTTATGAACTTTCCTCTTGCAGATATCGAACTTCATCTCGATGAGGACTGCCTCCTCCGCGGTGAACAGCTATTGGAAGAAGGCAAGGTAAACGCGCTGCTGGAACTGGAGCGGCATCTCTGGCTCTTGGAAGTGGAAGATGAAGCGGGCAGGTACGAGGTGGAGTTGCGCATCAGCCCCTCCAAAGTACTGCAAAGCACCTGCGACTGCGCAGCCTTTCGCAAGGCGGGGGAATGCGCCCACATCGCCGCCGGCCTGCTTGCTTTGCGCCGTCACATAAGCGAAAAACAGAAAAAGACCGAACGCGCTCCGTCGCGGAACAAAAGGCCTAAGACAAGCCTCAGCACGGGCCTGATCCTCGAAAATATCAGCCCCGAAGCAATTGCCGATTTCGTGCGCCAGTACGCCAAAACCAACCGCAGCTTCGCCATTGCCCTCAAAACGAGGTTCGCTCCGGACGTGCCCACACCCGACAACAAAGGCAAATTCCTCGAACTGCTCGACGGGGCCATCAACGCCGCCCGCAAGGCCGACCGCTCCATCAGCAAGCGCGGCATCCGGAGCATCCTTGGCGTGGCCGGCGAAATGCAGACCCACATGAAGCAGGCCATGGCCTTGCAACACTTCACCGATGCGGCCGACATGGCCCAGAGCATTATTGAGAAGATCACTCCTTTGTTGCGCAGGGCCGGCGAAGCGCAACAGGAATTGCGCGAGGCCGTCGCCGGGGCTTTCCTCATACTTTCGGAATTGCCGGAGCGCAACGCGCCTCCGGCTTTGCTGGACTCGCTATGGACCTACGCTGCGGAGGAAAGCCAAAAATTGATCTACCGCAGCAACGGCATCGACCGGCACTTCTTCAGCTTCCTCCGATCGCTCAGCGACTCCGAAGCCAAAGCAGGGCAACTGCGCCTGCTTATCGCCGCCCAATTGGGCCGGTATATCTCCGAAGGGCGCGATCCTACTGCGCTTGTGCTCCTCCAGCTTCAACTCCTGGAGGAAAGCGGAAAGGACATGGAGGCCGTCAACCTGGTGGCGGAGTACCTGTCGGCCCCGGAAGTCCTCCTCTTTGCTGTGCGCCACGCCGCCGGAAAGTCCGACTGGAATCGTATGGCCATGCTGGCCGAAGCAGGCTTGAAACTGTCATTGCCGCCTGCTGCGGCAGGCGAGTTGGAAGAACTTCTCCTCCAAAAAGCCATCCGGGAAAACGCCGCCGGCAAGATTGCCTCCCTTGCCCGGAGCCGTTTCTTCAAAACCCTGGACACCGGGTATTATCGCACACTAAAAGCTGCGATAGCGGAAAATTGGCAAGAGCACACTGACGAGATATTGACCCGGCTGCGCCGGCTGCCTTTTTCCCAGCAAAAACGCAGGGTCATCGCCGCCGTCCTGGCCGAGGAAAACCGGAAAGGCGAGCTGCTCGCCTACTTGCAGGATGCCGGCTCTTTAGACCTGCTCGCGGAGTTCGGCACGGCCTTGCTCCCGGAGATGAAAACGGAGGTACTCCAGCTTTACCACCGCCTGTTGGACCAATACCTGCGCGGACACGTAGGCCCAAAACCTTCGCAGCGCGTCAGGGAGATCGTGGAGCAGTTGTACCGCACCGGGGCCGGGGCCATTGCCGATGCGCTGGTGGAAATGATCCGCGCCGAATACCCCGAACGCCATACGCTTCGCGAGGAGTTACAAGAATTTTGAACCTGACCGCTATGAAAGCAGAACTCTGGGCCATCGGCAAAACCAACGAACGCTACATCGAGGAGGGCATGGCGATCTATGAAAAACGGCTGAGGCATTACCTGCCTTTTCAGTGGTGCGTAATACCCGACATCAAGGCCGCCGGCAACCTGTCGCCGGAGCAAATTAAAGCCAAAGAAGGCGTAAGCATTCTGACCAAGGTCAAACCCGAAGATATGCTGATCTTGTTGGACGAGCGGGGCCGTTCCATGGATTCGGTGGCATTTTCCGCCTGGATGGACAAAAAACTGCAACAGTCGCAACGCCGGCTCATTTTTCTCATCGGCGGCGCCTACGGATTTTCCGAGGAAGTGTATCAGCGCGCCGACGACCGGGTAGCCTTATCCCCCATGACCTTCTCCCACCAGATGGTGCGCTTGTTTTTTCTGGAGCAACTCTATCGCGCTATGACCATCCTGCGCAATGAGCCGTATCACAACCCCTGAAGTACAGTACCGGCGACTTCAGTCGCCGGCGAGGTAAAAAAGGAAAAAATGAAAGTACCAGCAACGGCGTACCGGCGACTTCAGTCGCCGGGCCATGCCATGCAGGCAGTACCGGCGACTTCAGTCGCCGGGCCATGCCGGCGACTGAAGTCGCCGGTACTGCTATCCATGCCGGCGACTGAAGTCGCCGGTACTACAAGTACTGCAAGCCCGCTCAGCCATATGCACCCCGATAAATTTCGAGCGCCGCCGGCTCTAAAAACGTAAAGGGCCAATCTTCCCAATGGGAAACCAATTTTGCCTTCACCGGATTCCGCAGGATGTAATGCATAATTCTCAACCACTCTTTGTCCGTGCGCACATAACGGTCGTAGCTATCCTTTGCCCAGAAAGTATCAGCTGTGCCAAGGAATGTATTGATATTGCGGGAAGAGCCGCCCTTGATCAATTGCATTATCTTGCTTAGTTGCACATAACCGGCAGGTACTTTCTCAAGCCGGTTTCCGGATGCATTCCGAAGTTGCACCTCCGTGGAGAACAACATATGCACATGGTTGGGCATGATGCATAGGGCATGTACTTCAATGAGATTGCCGTGGTACTCATAAATCTTGTCCTTCAAAATCCGGGCTACTTCCGGCTTTTTCAGGTGGCAAGAACCTTGGGGAGAATGATCCAGGAGTTCTTCCCGTTTGCCGAATATCCGTTTCTTGGTTCTGTCAATGAGAATATCTTTATTAGGAGGATTCTGTTTTTCGATCTGCCGGATGGCGTTTTCCAATTCGGCCCTCAGCTCTTCTACCACGTGCCTGGGCAAGGAGTCGTATTGGCCAAATGTAACAAAAAAAGTCGCGCCTACTGGAGCTATGTGAGGAAGGCGGTTTCTATAAATGATTTTCATAAAACCGGGGGTTTGGGTATCAATTATATTGGGGATCAAGTTCCGGATTCCATTCTTTAATCTTAAAATAAGAATTCCGAAGAGCAAAAATATAAAATTTTTTCGTTCTTGCAATATATAGTTGCCTTCTTTCAATAAAAAAATCACAAAATATTTACAGAAAAACCCGTAAGTACCGGCGACTTCAGTCGCCGGCGAGGTAAAAAAGGAAAAAATGAAAGTACCA
>CAZNYK010000013.1:33127-49667 GCA_964577215.1 uncultured Saprospiraceae bacterium | reverse complement strand
CTATGCCCTATGCCCTATGCCCTGCCCACCAACATCCCATTCCCCCCCAAATCCCAATACTCCCCACCGGGGAACACCGGCAGGAACGCCTCCTCGTAAAACGCATTGGAGAGGCGCTTGTCCTCCTGGGTGGCGCTCAGTCGGTTGTACAGCAGCACGCCGCCGGGGCGCAGCAGGGCGCGCAGGGACTCTAAGAAATTCTTTTGGGCGAAAGCCTCCGGGATCTGGTCGTCGAGGAACACGTCCATGCAGATGAGATCGAACTGCTCCGGGGTTTGCTGCACAAAAGCCAGCGCGTCGGCGCAGTGCAGTTCTATGGGGGAGTCGAGTTCCGGCAGGGTGTATTTGCCGGCCAGGTATAGGACAGACTCATCGGCCTCCACGCCGGTATAGCGGTAGCGCTTGCCGTATTTCTTTTCCAGCATCAGGGGAATGCTGCCCAGCCCGAATCCGAGCAGGAGCACATCCTCTATGCGCATTCCGTCCAAAGACAGGCGCTGGAAGGCCTTGTCGAAATTGTCGTACAGATCGGCGAAGGAATACACGGCATTGGCGGTACACAGGCGGAAGCGCCCTTTGTACAGGCTAACGTAGAGGTGCGGGTTGATCCGGCTCGGCGCGCTTTCGATGTGAAACTCCAAGAGGTGGCTGAGCAGGCGTTTCCAACCGGGAATGCGCATCGGCTCAGTTGAAGATTTCGGCCAGCTTGCGCTCCAGCGCTTCGCCGCGCAGGTTGCGGGCCAATATCCGGCCTTCTTTATCGAGCAGCACGGTGTGCGGGATGGAATTGACCCCGTAGAGTTGGGCGGCGGCGTTGCTCCACTGCTGGAGGTCGCTCACGTGGGGCCAGGTCAGCCCGTCCGCTTGTATAGCGTCCAACCAGCGCTGCCGGTCGCGGTCGAGGCTTACGCCGAGAATCTCGAAGCCCTTGTCTTTATAGACATTGTACATGCGCACCACGTTGGGGTTTTCGCGGCGGCAGGGGCCGCACCAGCTCGCCCAGAAATCGATGAGTACTACTTTGCCGCGCAGGTCGCTCAATTTGAGCAGTTTGCCTTCCGGGGTGGCCTGAGCGAAGTCGGGCGCTTCGGCGCCGATGGTAAAGCTGCGCATGCCGGCAATTTGCTGCTGGAGGTTCATGGCCGCGGCGGCGTCCTCCTCCTTCAGTTCTTTGAGCAATATCTCGGCGAAAGGCACATAATTGGAATTGTTCTTCTGCTTGAATGCCGCAATGCTGCCCGACAGGGCCATGCGATAGCGCATGGTTCCTTTGGGAAGGCGTTGCAGGGTTTGTTCGAGGTAGCGCTTTTGCGCGGCCTCGTCCAGGCCCACGCTCATGAGCGTGGTGGTATAGTTTTGGAAAAGGTCATACATCCAGGGCAATACGTCATATACTTCATCCTTGAAGTCGGCGTAGCCGAAGAACTCACTGGCAAAGTAATCAATTTCGTTGCTGTATTTGCCCTGCTGGTTGGGCCAGCTCAGGTAAGTGTTGATAGCGGCTACGGCGGCCAGGTATTTGTTGCTGCGCTTGAGGGAGTCGAGGAGTTGGAGCTTTTGATCGTCCAAGGCTTTCATTTGGACCTTCACCGCCTCGAGCTGCTGCGGATTTCCGGCATTGGCCTGGTACTGCTGTATGTGTTGGCCGGCCTGGGATTTGAACACATTGATCCTGTTTTTAAGCCAGCTGTAGCTTTCGTTTAGCGGAGAATTGCCGATGGCGGCCGACCGCACATTGCCGCAATTGCCTTCCACCTTTACGTTGGGTTCAGAGCCGAGGAGAACGATCAGCGCCTGATCGCTGCGGGTGCCGAGGTAGTAGAATTGGGGGACGCCGGCGGGCACGGAAAAAGTACGGCTGCCGTCGGGAGCTGCCGCCGCTTCCTGCACTTGCCTGAAACTCAGCCCGTCAAACTGGAAGAGACGCAGTGGCGCATTGCAACCCTCCAAATGGCAAGTGAGGGTCACCATGTTGCCTGCTTGGGCAATTGCGCTGCCTGATAAAAACAGCGATAGAATCAAAGGAAAAATCTTCATGTTATTAATTTTGAAGGCACAAAGGTATGACGAATGCACAGGAAAGTCAATCCGGAGGGCGGGCTATTCGCATTAAATCCTAATTTTGCCGCCTCAATTCTGCAAAACGAACATCGCTATGACCGAATCGCTCACGCAACAAATCAACGACATGCATCTCAAACGCATATATATCGAATCTCGTTTACCCGAAGCCCTGGCGCCCTTGCGGGAGCTTGCGGATAATTTGTGGTGGAGTTGGGACAAAGAAGCCACCGACCTGTTCCGGCGCATCGCCGGCGATCAATGGGAATCGCTTCAGTACAACCCGGTTGCCGTGTTGGACGAAATGAACGCGCAGCAGGCGCAGCAATGGGTGGAAGACAAAGCCTTCATGGCGCAAATGAAATCCGTCCACAAAACTTTTCAGGCCTATCTGGCGGAGAAGCCATCCCAAAAGCTGCCGCTCGTGGCATATTTTTGCATGGAGTACGGCCTGCACATTTCCCTGAAACTCTATTCCGGTGGCTTGGGCGTTCTGGCCGGCGACTATCTCAAGGAAGCATCGGATTCCAACGTAAATATGGTGGCGGTGGGGCTTTTGTATCGCCACGGCTACTTCCAGCAGGAAATTTCCATGCATGGCGACCAGATCAGCCATTATCCGCCGCAGCTTTTCACCAAGTTGCCCGTACAAGCCGTGCGCGACGACAAAGGCGAATGGGTGAAAATTGCTTTAGATTATCCCGGCCGTACCATTTTTGCCAAGCTGTGGCGACTGCAGGTAGGCCGTATCGATCTCTACCTGCTGGATACGGATATTGAAGGAAACAGCAAGGAAGACAGGGAGTTGACGGACGCGCTATACGGCGGCGACAACGAATACCGCCTGCGCCAGGAGATACTGCTCGGTATTGGAGGGTACAAAGCCCTCAAAGCCCTCGGCATAGAACCGGAAGCGTACCACCTCAATGAGGGCCATGCCGCCTTCGTGCAACTCCGGCGATTGTACGAACTCATGCATTCCGACCGCCTCGGATTCAATGAGGCCGTGGAAGTGGTGCGCGCTTCTTCGCTGTTCACCACCCACACGCCGGTACCCGCCGGGCACGACAACTTCCCGGAAAGCCTGATGAAGATCTACTTCTCCGATTTTGTGGACCGCCTCGGGATATCCTGGGCCGATTTTATGGCCCTGGGCCGCTTGGACGCCTCCAACCCCTTTGAGAACTTCTCCATGAGCCATCTCGCCATCCGCCTTTCCCAGGAGGTAAACGGGGTGAGCCGCCTGCACGGCGAGGTTTCCCGGAAAATGTTCGCCGAGCTCTACCCGGGTTATCACCACGAGGAACTGCACATCGGTTATGTGACCAACAGCGTGCATTACCCCACCTGGGTGGCGCCCGAATGGTATGAAGTGCACAAGCGGTTGTTCGGCGAAGGTTTTCTCCGCCGGCAATCCGATCCTGCCATGTGGTCGCGCATCTCTCAAGCGCCGGACGAGGAGATCATGCAGATCCGCACCGAACTGAAAAAGCGGCTGCTTCGCCATGTGAAAGCCAAACTCCAGGCCGATCTCACCCGGCGCGGCGAAAGTCCGAGGTTTATCTTCGAAGCGCTCAGCCATATCAGGTCTTCTGCCATGGTGATAGGCTTTGCGCGCAGGTTCGCCACCTACAAGCGCGCCCATCTCCTGTTCACCAATATTGAACGGCTGGTATCCCTGCTGCAACATACCGACCGGCCGGTGATCCTTTTGTACGCCGGCAAGGCGCACCCCGCCGATAAAGGGGGCCAGGAACTGATACGCCATATCGTGCAGCTTTCCCGCAGGCCGGACCTGGCGGGGCGCATCATTTTCCTCGAAGATTACAACATGGAAATGGCCAAGCTGCTGGTGCAGGGCGTGGATATATGGCTCAACACCCCCATGCGACCCAAGGAGGCCTCCGGTACCAGCGGCATGAAAGCCGTGATGAACGGGGTGCTCAACTTCAGCGTGCTCGATGGCTGGTGGGCCGAGGGCTATGTGCCCGGCGCCGGTTGGGCATTGCCGCTGGAGAGCACCTACAAAGACCAGAACCTGCAAAACGAATTGGACGCGGAAACCATTTACAACCTTCTCGAAGAAGAGATCATCCCGGCCTATTTCGATCGCAATGAACAGGGTATCCCGGCGCAATGGGTGGGGTTCATACGCAACAACTTTGCCCAGATAGCCCCGCACTTCACCATGAAGCGCATGCTCGACGACTACTACGAGCGCTTCTACGGCAAACTCTTCGAGCGCACCCGCCGCATGAAAGCCTCCAAGTATGCCGACGCCGTGCGCCTGACGGAATGGAAGGCGCGGGTAGAGGAGCGCTGGGAGGGCATACAAGTGCAGGACATGCGCCTGTACGATACCGATAACTTCGCCCTTCCGGCAGGCAAGGCCTTTACCGCGGAGGTCGCCATCGATCTCAACGGTCTCAGCGCGGAGGACGTGGGTATGGAACTCATCTTTTTCAAGCGCATCGACGAAGACGAACTTCAAATCCGGCTTTGCAAGGAAATGCAGTTGCGCAAAGGCGCCAAGGGGGTGGCTGTGTTTGATTGTTCCGTAGAGCCCGGTATGGCGGGCGTGTACGAATACGGCATCCGCATTTTCCCGAAAAATGATTTGCTGCCGCACCGGCAGGATTTGGCGCTGACGCGGTGGTTGTAATTTTTTTTATACCCGATAACCGGTGATTTGCGAATTTGGATGTATGCAAATCACTGGCTATCAGTTATCCCGATGAAAAATGGTTTATATTTTTTCGCAAACCATTTTTCGTCGGGTATAAACCATATGCCCCTAAAATCCTTTATTACACATTATGATCGGTTGGAGATTTTCAGCATACACGCCCGGCGAAGAAGGGAGCACCTTCGACAAGCTGTTCAAGCTCTTCCAGGAGCTGATTGTACACACCTCCGGGGATGTGACCGAGGCGCTCTCCTGGCTCACCGAATTGGATAAAGAATACGGTCTTACGGATGACGACTACGGCATGGCCGATTTCATCCAGGATCTGATAGACCGGGGTTACATCCAACAGCAGGGTGGGGGAGAGGGCATGCCCGGTTTTGTGCCTTCCGCCAAGCTGGAACTTGCCTTGCGCCGCAAAGCACTGGAAGACATATTCGGCCAACTGAAAAAGTCGAAATCCGGCAACCACAACACCCGGCGCTATGGCCGCGGCGATGAACACACCTCCGAACTGAGGCCTTTCGAATTCGGCGATCCGCTCGAACACTTAGCCGTATCCGAATCCCTGCGCAACGCCCAGATCAACCACGGCATCGACGAGTTCAAACTCGGCATGGAAGACCTCGAAGTAAAGGAAACCTTCTACCAGGCCCAGATGAGCACCGTGCTCATGATAGACATTTCCCACTCCATGATCCTGTACGGGGAAGACCGCATCACACCGGCCAAAAAGGTGGCTATGGCCTTGTCGGAACTCATCACCACGCGCTATCCGAAGGATACCCTCGACGTGATCGTCTTCGGCGACGATGCCTGGCAGATCGAGATCAAAGACCTGCCCTACCTCGAGGTTGGCCCCTATCATACCAATACGGTAGCCGGCCTGGAATTGGCCATGGATATCCTGCGCCGCCGCAAAAACTCCAACAAGCAGATATTCATGATCACGGACGGAAAGCCCACCTGCATCAAAAAGGGAAAACGCTATTATAAAAACAGCTTCGGCTTGGACCGCACCATTGTGAACCGCACGCTCAGCTTGGCCATGCGGTGCAAGAAGCTGCAAATTCCCGTGACGACCTTCATGATCGCCCGCGATCCCTACCTGGTGAACTTCGTGGACCAGTTCACCCGCGCCAACAACGGCAAAGCCTTCTACAGCAGCCTGCAAGGCCTCGGCGATTTCATCTTTATGGATTACAAGAATAATAAGGCGAGACGCAATAGATAAGCTCATTTGAGCACATACCTCAGGTACAAGGACCCTCCCCAAGGTGCAAAGGGGCCTTCGTCGTAGTCGTAGTTGACATAGAAAATAGGCACCCAATCCAGGCCGATGTTGAGTGGGATGTTGACGAATTTATAGTCCAAGCCCAGGTTTCCCAGCAGGGCGGCGCTTGTTCCCCTGTTGTTCCAAAGCTGAAGCCCCAGGCCGCCACCTAAGTAAAAGGAAAGGTAGTCTGCCCCGGTGATGGGAAAGTGGTGCTGGTACAGCCCGTTGATGGAAAATCCGTTCTCCCTCTTGTACCCTCTGGGCCCTCCGAAAATCTCGAAGGCGCCGGGATCCGACACGAAGAACTTGTAGGAAATGGCAAAGGGATACCCTAAGCGGGCTCCGATGGCAGACTGATAGGGCTGGGCATGCAAAGCGCAGGAAGCCAGTACTCCCCCAAAGACTATTAATGTCAATAGCAGTTTTTTCATTTTCATGGTTTTGGTAAGGAAAAAAATCGCCCTGAAACAATGAGTTGCAGGACGATTCCAGGCTGATTTTTTTCAAAGCGTTAATTCAGGATGTAGCGGGCCGATAAAGAACCGTAGCCTCCGCCAAACCCGCCGAGAAACCCATTGATGAAGAAAGTAGGCATCCAGTCTAAACTTAAGTTTAGTGGAATCTCCTCAAACTTATAGTCCAGGCCCAGGATACCCATCACACTGAAAGAAGTATTCTGGTCCAATGCGGCGTTCCTCCAGGTCCAGAACTGGAAACCGGCGCCGCCGCCCACATACCAGGAAAGGTTGTCCACGCCGCTGATGGGGAAATGGTGCTCATACGCTCCATTGATACTCAGCCAACTGTAACCGGTATAACCGCGGAAGCCGGCAAATAGCTCAATGGCGCCCGGCTCTGTAATAAACATCTTGTAAGACGCTGCAAACGGAACGCCCAGACGCGCACCGATAGCGGACTGGTAGCTCTGTGCGTTCAAGGCAATCCCTGATAGCATGGCGACTGCGAGGCAAAGGGTAAAAATGAATTTTCTCATGGTTATTGGTTTTTGGTGAAAAAATGATGCCTCAAATTTAGACCGGCTTTGCAAAGTTTTACTTTTTTTCGCCCGATTTAACGGTTTGGTCCAATGAAAAACACAGCATACCAGGAAACCTTAGACTTCCTCTACAGCCAATTGCCCATGTTCCAGCGCATTGGCGCGGCTGCTTTCCGCAAGGACCTTACCAACATTACCGCTCTATGTGAAGCGCTCGGCAATCCCCAACTCAGCTATCCCGTCATTCACGTGGCAGGCACCAATGGCAAAGGCTCTACATGCTTCATAATCAGCTCTATACTGCAAGCGGCAGGGTTGAAAACAGGGCTGTGCGTATCGCCGCACTACCGCGATTTCCGCGAGCGCGTTCGTATAAACGGAGCGTATGTGCCCCGCTCTTTTGTGGTGGATTTTGTAAGGCGCATCCAGCCGTTAATAGAGGAGATCAGGCCTTCATTTTTTGAAATGAGCACCGCCCTGGCTTTTGACTACTTTGCCGCGCAAAAGGTGGATGCGGCGGTGATAGAGACCGGCCTCGGCGGGCGCCTGGACTCTACCAACATCGTACATCCCATACTCTCGATAATAACCAACATCGGTTACGATCACATGGAGTTCCTGGGGGATACCCTCCCGCAAATCGCTGCCGAAAAAGCCGGCATCATCAAGCCTGGCGTGCCGGTGGTGGTTGGTGAAACTGCTGAGGAAACAGCTCCGGTATTCAGATCCAAAGCGGCGGAGTGCGGCGCCCCCGTCGTTTTTGCAGATGAGAAATGGCGGGTTGAATTCGTCTCAGTGGAAAGAACGCACACGGTGTTTGACGTTTACCGCGACGGCAAATTGCTTTACCCGGTCCTGGGCGTCGACCTCGGGGGCAGCTTCCAGGCCAAAAACCTGCAAACCGCCCTGCAAGCCATTGAAATGCTGCAACTGCGCTTCCCCCTGACCGAGGCCCATATCCGCGACGGCCTGCACCGCCTCCGGGAGCTTACCCGCTTCATCGGCCGTTGGGACATCATCGGGCAGAACCCCACCGTATTGTGCGACAGCGCACACAACACGCACGGCCTGCGGGCGGTGTTGTCTGATCTGGAGCGCATTCCGCACCGCCGCTTGCACGTGGTACTCGGCATGGTGAAAGACAAAGACATAGACGCTATGCTGGCTTTGTTGCCCGCCGCTGCGCATTATTACTTTTGCAAAGCCGATATTCCCAGGGGGCTTGACGCCGGGCAGTTGAAACTTCAAGCCGGCCAGTATGGATTGCGCGGCAGGGCCTACAGCAGCGTGAAAAACGCGCTGCGGGCAGCTCGCAGAAGCGCCGGCCCGGACGACCTTATATTTGTGGGAGGGAGCATTTTTGTAGTGGGGGAAGTCATTTATACCCGGTGAAACCATTTTTCGTCGGTATAAATAAGATTTTAGTCGCAAAGAAATATTTCAGGATGTTTTGCATGCGAAGCCGTTGAGAATAAAAACTTTGTGTTGGCAAAAGCCGGAAAGGCAAAGCTGAAAAAATTGTTTTCAATCCGTTAATTTCTTGTTAAACCGAAAAAAAAATGCGGCATGTTGGGTGCAGAACTGAAAAACCCCCTTATCTTTGGATCATCATTCAACAGCGAAGGCATTTTTTTATCGTTTCACTAAAATCACACGTTTATCGGTAGTAACTTTTACACTAAATAAGTTCGTACTCTTTTTCTTTCGTACCAAAACTTTTTAGTTATGCAAGTTACGCCGCTTAACGACCAGCAACTCATTGTACGTTACCTCGACGGTGACGAACGCGCCTTCGAGGAACTCCTCAACCGCCATCAGCAGAAGATCTACACCTCAATCTATCTCTTTGTCAAGGACCAGAGCCTGGCTGAAGATATTTTCCAGGAAGTCTTCATCAAGATCATTGATACCCTGCGCAAAGGGAAATACAACCACGAGGGCAAATTCCTTCAGTGGGCCATGCGCATATCCTACAACATGTGCGTGGATTATTTCCGGCGTAACAAGCGCAGGCCACAGGTGTCTCCCACCGATACATTCGATATCTTCGATGTGCTGCAAACTTCCGATGCCAACGCCGAACAGGCTATCATCCGCAGCCAGACCCACGATAAAATCCGCAAATTAGTGGATATGCTTCCGCCCGAACAGCGCGAAGTGGTTATCCTGCGCCATTACGCCGACATGAGCTTCAAGGAGATAGCCAAGCTCACCCGCGTCAGTATCAACACTGCTCTCGGCCGCATGCGTTACGCGCTCATCAATATTCGCAAGATGGTAGAAGAAAAAGAGGTTGTTTTGCAATAGGTTAATCGTTTTCCCACAATCATAAACACATGGAGCCGTCCCGGGCTTGTAGTCCGGGGCGGCTTTGTTTTTATTTCTTTTTTCCCAGCAAAATCCCAACCGAAGCCAACAGCCTGTATGGCTGCTGCCGCAGCGGCTGCCCCTGCCCGTAGAAAGTAAAATGGTCGCGCTGCTCCGAAATCCGTCCTTCGTACCGGATATCGATCATCAGGGTTTTCCAGATGTCGAGCCCCGCGCCTGCCAGCCAGCTGTAGCTGGATTTGGTAAAAGAGGGGGCATATCCGTCCAGCCCGTCTAAGCCGGAGCGGCTGCTCAGGTAGAGATGCCCCTGCGGGCCTCCCTGAAACCGGAGCGGTCCTGCCTTAAAGCCAAGGAGTACGGGAATATGGAGATGCTGGTATTTTTCAGTCAGCAATTGAGCAGGGTCTCCCGGCTTTTCGAGGTCTGTGGCCCGGTAATCTATTCTGTCGGTCTGGAGTAGTATCTCAGGCTGAAAAAGCACCGCTTTCCCTAGTTTCAATTGTATTACAAGCCCGCCATGTATGCTGTATCCGGCCTCTTCAAGGGCTATGCGGAAGCGGTTCTGCCCCGCCTGGTCGGTTATGCTAAGCTCCTGTGCAGGAACGCTGCCCGATCCTGCACCGAGCTTAAACCCAATGTTTAGTTGGGAGAACAAAGGAAAAGATGCTAAAATGAGCGGGAGGATCAAAATGCGTCGCATGATGTAATCGGTTGGATGCAAAATTTCGCGGGCAAAGGTAAGTATCCAGGTATTTGTTTTTTGATCTAAAAATATTCATTTTGGCCGAAAATTTGAATTATGAAGATATTGATCATCGGCGGAGGCAATATGGGTATGACCTACGCCCAGAGCTTTTTGCGCTCGCACATAACAAATAAAACCAATATGATGATCCTGGAGAAGTCGCCGGAAAAAGCGGAGGAGCTGTCTCAAAAAGACATTGGCACCGTTTTCGGCAACCCGCAAGACTGCGTTTCTCAGGCCGATCTTGTCATATTGGCCGTTAAGCCCCAGGATTCGGCCGGTTTGTTCTCGTCCATGCGCGCTTCTGTGCACCCGCAGCAGGTTTTTCTCTCCATCATGGCCGGAGTAAAAATCCAAACCATCGCCGAGGCTCTCGGCGTGCAGAAAGTCATACGCGCCATGCCCAATCTCCCCGCCCAGATCGGCATGGGTATGACGGCCTTTACCTCCAGTGACGAAGTGACCCGGATCGAATTGGTCACGGTGCAAAATCTCATGAATACTACAGGCAAGACCCTTTATGTAGCAGATGAGTCGCTCATAGACGCCGCCACTGCCATATCCGGCAGCGGGCCGGCCTATGTGTGGTTTTTTATGAAAGCGCTTATAGAGGCCGCCCGCGAAATGGGATTCAGCCACTCGGAAGCGGAACTCCTTGTTGGGCAGACGTTCCTGGGCGCCATAGAGTTGTACAACGCGACAAATGTATCGTGCGAAACCTGGATCGAGAGGGTCAGTTCGCGGGGAGGTACCACAGAGGCCGCGTTGCTTTCTTACCGCAACAATGCCGTACATGCCGACATTATCTCCGGCGCTATGGCGGCACTGCGGCGGGCGGAGGAGTTGGGGGGAGTGAGACTGGGTGACTGGGAGAGGGGGTGACTGGGAGAGGGGGTGACTGGGAGAGGGGGTGACTGGGGGGATTGATCTTAAATTTAAGCATAAGGAGTGATCTCGACATTACGGTTTGTACTCATACTACTTTTGGCGGCGCTATCCGGTACGGTGGTTGCCGGGCAGGAAATTCCCTGGGTGAGGAATTTTCAGCCTGAAGTCATGGGGGCAGGCAATCAAAACTGGTCTTTGGCGCAGGCGCCCTCCCGGTTCATTTACGCCGGCAATACAGAGGGGGTTTTGGAATTTGACGGCGTTCGCTGGAAGCTGATGCCGCTTCCCGACAAGCAGATCGTCCGGGCCGTTGCCGCCGACGAGCGGGGAAATATTTTCTGCGGAGGCTTCGGCGAATTCGGGTATTGGCATCGCGATTCGCAGGGAATACTCCGGTATGCCTCGCTCTCTGCTTCGGCGAGATCGGAAAAGGCCGGGAGGGAGGAATTCTGGCATATCCTGATTGCCGGCGGGGAGGTTTTTTTTCAGTCCTTTTCAGCCTTGTACCGTTACGATTACCGTACCCTTGAGGAATTGTCCCTGCCGGGCAACGTGATGTTCATGCAGGAAATCGAAGGGAAAATTTTACTTCCGGTCATCGGACAAGGCATTTTTTTCAAAGCTCCTGGCGGGCGTTTTGAGCTTTTGCCGGGATCGGAGGCACTTGGAGATATGATCATATCCGGAATGGCGGCGCTTCCGGGAGGGCGGCTGCTCATCGGCACCGACAGGAAAGGGCTGTATGTGTGGAGCGAAGGGCGCCTAACTACCTGGGATACACCTGTAGCGAAACAACTGTCGAAAAGCCGGATCAATAAGATACTTTCGCTTTCTGACGGCAGCTTTGCCTTTGGTACCATTGGCGAAGGGCTGTACATCGGCGATGGTTCGGGGCGCATTTTGTATCATATTCACCGGGCTACCGGGCTTCAAAACAATACGGTACTGGCTCTCTTTGAAGACAGGGACGGCAACCTTTGGGCCGGCTTGGATAAAGGCACGGACGTGCTCGCCATGAATGCTCCGCTTCGTTTTTCCATTGATCGAAGCGGCAATCTCGGGGCCGTGTTTACGGCCTGCAGTTTTGAAGATAAATTGTATCTCGGAACGAACCAGGGCTTGTTTTTCAGATTCTTAAACGGGAAAACCACAGTTGGAGAACCACCGGGCTGGACTTCTGTACCTGGTATTAAAGGGCAGGTGTGGGAATTGAAAGAAGTTGATGGGCAGTTGCTCTGCGGCCACAACGACGGTTCCTTTTTGATAGGGAATGGAACAATCGAAAAAATTTCAGACGTTACTGGCGGCTGGGTCACGCGCCGGCACCCGCGGGATAACAATCTTTGGGTGCAAGGCACCTACACCGGGCTGATCGCATTCCGGAAGAACAATAGTGGCCGGCTCCGTTTTTCCCATCGCATTGAAGGTTTCGACGAGCCGGTTTCCTACCTGGCGTTCGATTCCTCCGGGCAGATTTGGGCAGCCCACCCTTACAGGGGGCTTCACCGGCTACAACTGAGCGCGGATATGAGCGGTATTGAAGAAGTTATGAAAATTGATCATACAGATGGCTTGCCTACCGATTTCAGCCTGGCGCTTTCCGAAATCAACGAGCGCTTAGTGCTTCACGCCGGGGAGCGATTTCTTCAATGGGATGGCGGTGTGGGCCGGTGGAGCCCGTTTGAGGAAGCATACGGTTATCGTTTCAACGGCAGGGAAGCAGCCTTGGTTTCCGATGGGCCGGATCACTTTTTTGCAGTTTACCCCGAAAAGCTTGTCTGGGTAGGACCTAACCGCAGAACTACCTTCAACCTGCGCCTTGTGAATGACAGGCCTAATATCGTGGCGTTGAGCCCTGATAAACTGCTGTTTTGTTTGGATGACGGCTACGCCTTGTTGGACAAAGGAAGCGGCTATGATGTATTACAGGAGCGCCCTGTCCCCCTGATCACGGAGTTGGTCGTGTTCAAAAACGGGACTTCGCGAGCCATTGATTTTTCCGCATTGAGCCCCGGGGAAAACGCGGAACTACCGCTCGCTTCCAGGGAGAATCACTTGATCGTACACTTCTCCTTACCCGTATTTGACAGAAAGCCGGCTTTCCGGTGGAGGTTATCGGGTGTAGGCAACGGGTGGTCGCCATGGCAGGAGTCCGGCATGCAGGAGTTCACGTATTTACCCGTGGGCGTCTATCGTTTTGAAGTTCAATCTGATCAGTCAGAAGATATCGCCGCCATAACCCTTCGCATTATGCCTCGCTGGTACCAAACATGGTATTCCCGGCTGTTATTCATGCTGGTAGTGATGGCTGCAGGGGCGGGAGTCCTGTATTGGCATCGCATGCGCTTGGAGCGGCGCCACAGGAGACTGATGCTGGAGCGGGAACGGCAGCTCCACCAGCAGCGCATACAAGAGCGCAACGAACAACTACAGGAAGATGTACTCAAAAAGGCCAAAGACCTTGCCAATTCTACTATGCAGCTTATTCGCAAAAACGAATTGCTGCTGGAGATCAAACAGCGGCTCTCCGACCTAAAGCGAGAATCAAAGGACGGCAGGCATGTGCAGCAACTGGGCCGCCTCATTGAATTGGAGATCAGCAGCGAAAACGACTGGGCTGTATTCGAAGAAAATTTCAACTCCGTACACGAAGCCTTTCTGCGCAAAATGAGGCATTCCTTCCCTGAACTCACCCCGGGAGACCTGCGCTTGGCGGCATACCTCAAGATGAACCTGTCCTCTAAAGAGATCGCTCCCTTGCTCGGCATTTCCCTGCGAGGGGTGGAGAACAAAAGGTACAGGCTGCGCAAAAAGATGGGGCTGCCCAACGACGAAAACCTGGTAGAATTCCTGTTGGATTTTTAACTCGGGCATGTTTGTCAGCTCAAGCGGTCCACTAAGGCGATAGTCAATCGGCTGGTACATATGAGCCGTTCCCGTTCATCGACGATGTCTATATTCCATATTTGGATCAGCCGCCCCAGCCGCAAGGGACGCGCGGTGCCGAACACGTGTCCTTCGGAAACGGGTCGCAAATGGTTGGCGTTTATCTCCACGCCGACGGCCATTTGTTTGGAGACGTCTTCGATCGTCAGGAAGGAAGCAAAACTGCCTAAGGATTCGGCAAGCAGTACGGAAGCGCCCCCGTGAAGCAGGCCCATCGGCTGCTTGGTGCGGTGATCTACCGGCATGCGGGCGGTAATGAAGTTGGGTCCTATTTCCGTCACTTCTATACCGAGATGCTCCATGGCCGTGTTGGCGCCGATGGCGTTGACTTGCGGGATGGTAAGTTGGTTTTTCCAGATCATGATTTGTAATTTTTACTCATATAATACTTTCCTCCACAAAGTTCAGGCACTGCTCCCAATCTTCGGGGTGGAAGACGTTCCAGAATCCGTCGCGGCGCAACCAGGTGAGTTGGCGTTTGGCGTAGTTGCGGGTGTGTTGTTTGATGAGGGCTACGGCGGTTTCCAAACTCGTCTTGCCCTCAAAATAGTCAAACATTTCCTGATAACCCACCGTCTGGAGCGCTTGTAAATGCCGGTGAGGGTACAGTAGCCGGGCTTCTTCCTCCAGGCCGAGGCGCATCATGAGGTCCACCCGTTCCTCTATGCGGTTGTACAGTTCCGCCCTGGGCCGGTCGAGTTGGATGAAAACAGGAGTGAAATCCCGCTCCGCGGTTTTCCTGCTCCGAAATGAGGAGAACGGCAGCCCCGCCGCCCGGCATACGGAGAGCGCCCGGATGAGGCGGGCCGGGTTCTGCAAGTCCACCACGGCGTAGTAGTCCGGGTCGCGCAGGCGCAGTTCTTCCTGCAAGGCGGGCAGTCCTTGGGCGGCATACAGCTGCATGACGGCCCCGGCGATGTGGGGCGGCACAGGGGGGAATATATCCAAGCCTTCGCATACAGCTTTGACGTAGAGGCCCGATCCGCCGGTCATCACGACTATATGGCGGGTAGTGTAAAGCTCCGACAAACATTGCAGCGCGTCCCGTTCGAAATCGCCTACGCTATAGGAATCGCGTATGCTGAGGCAATCGATAAAGTAGTGCGGTACGGCGGCCAGTTCCTCCGGGGATGGTTTGGCGGTGCCGATGTTCATTCCCCGAAAAAACTGCCGGCTGTCGGCAGAGAGAATCTTCGTTTGGAAATGAAGGGCCGTCCTGATGGCAAAAGCCGTTTTGCCCACCGCAGTAGGGCCGCCGATGATGATGAGATATTTTCGCTTCATTTGTTTTCCTCCTGCGAAAATACCAATCTGAATTGTCTTTTCTAACTTCGCTTTCAAAAAGCCCATGCTTTACGCCTTCCTCCGGCCCTTTGCGACCATTGCACTTAAAGTTTTCCTGCGCAAGATCACCCTCACTCATACAGAACGCATACCCCGCGGCAAACCGGTTATACTGGCGGCCAACCATCCCACCGCCTTCATGGAACCCTGCGTGCTGGCATGCTTCCTGTACCGGCCGCTTTTCTTCTTGGTGCGCGGCGATATTTTCGTCAAGAAGTTCTATATCTATCTCCTGCGTGCTCTGCACATGTTGCCGGTTTACCGGCTCAAAGACCGGGGCTACAAGTTCGTCAAAGCCAATTTTGAAACCTTCGACGCCTGCTACGATGCCCTCCATGCCTGCAAAACCATCATGATACTGGCGGAAGGAAATACCATAGCGGAAAAACGGCTGCGCCCCCTCAAAAAGGGAACCGCCCGTCTCGCCTTCGGAACAATTGACAAATACCCCGACATTGAGGACGTTTTTGTGGTACCCGTCGGCGTCAATTTCACCTACATGGATCGCTTTCGCGCAGAAGTCATGGTGGATTTCGGCGAACCGGTTTCCGCCCGCAGTTACTACGCACGGTATTACGCCAACAACAACGAGGGCATTGACGCCTTCACCGCCGACCTGGCCCGGCGCATGAAAGAACGCATCGTCTGCATTGACAGAAAGGAGGATGAAGCGCTCACCGAATGCCTGCTGCTCATGGCGCGCTCATCCCGCTCCGATGCCTTGCTGCCGGTATTCGGCCGGGATTTTGCGCTCTTGCAGGAGGAAATGGCTGTCGCCGATGCGGTAAACGCCATGGGGGAAACCGAAAGAGCAAGCCTGGCTGAAAAGTGCAATGACTATTTCAGCGCCCTGGAACGGTCTGGGGTGGATGACCGCGCTGTGCTGGAAAACCGCCCCCCCGGCGCCGGGGAAAGCGCCTGCATTGCACTTGGCGCACCTGTTTTTCTTGCAGGCTACCTGTTGAACTTCATCCCCGCCCGCATAGCCCGGTACATCGCGGATACCCGGGTGCGCTCCGTAGAGTTTTACGCGCCGGTCATGCTGGCTACGGCCTTTGTGCTGTACCTTATTTATTACATCGCTCTGGCAGTGCCCGGCTTCCGCCTGTGGGGCTGGTGGGGGCTTGCGGCAACTGTGCTCGTAGCGGCAGCGGGGTATTTTGCCGTATTGTACGGGGATGCGTTCAGGGCCTGGCGCCACCGGATGAGGTGGGGCCGGTTGAGCAAAGCTGAGAAGGAAAGGCTGCGGGCGCTTCGATTGATGATTGA
>CAZNYK010000013.1:22771-33027 GCA_964577215.1 uncultured Saprospiraceae bacterium | reverse complement strand
GCCGGTTGAGCAAAGCTGAGAAGGAAAGGCTGCGGGCGCTTCGATTGATGATTGACAGTCGGGCGGGGAAATCGGGGTAACCGGGTTAATCGGGGAAATCGGGTTAACCGGGTTAACCGGGGAAACTGGTGTTTCAAAGAAAAATTATGTACCGAAAGCCGGTTCCACCGATTCCACCGGTTCCACCGATTCCACCGATTCCACCGGTTCCACCGGTTCCACCGGTTCCACCGATTTCACCGGTTCCACCGGTTTCTCCCCCCTCAGAATTCCTCCTCGGGCCCGATAATTTCCTCCAGCAGGAGCAGGCTGTCGCGGGCGAGGGAATCAGCGAGCATTTCCTCTGCGGAAGGGATGCGGAGGGGGCAGGCCAATTGCCTGTTGAGTTCAGGTGTGAGCGTGGGAAACTCGCCCCCTTGCCAGCTTGCGAAAGCGGGGTCTTTTTTGAGCCGTTGCATAAAGAAAGCCCACACCGGCAGGGCCGAAGCCGCGCCCTGCCCGTTCTCGAAATTGCGAAAGCGCACCAAGGGCGAATCGCCGCCCACCCATACCCCGGCCACCATTTTGGGCGTGTATCCGATAAACCAGCCGTCGGCGTGGTTTTGCGATGTGCCGGTTTTGCCGGCCAGCGGTATGTCGTGGTGGCCGTACCGCCAGCGTATGCGGCTTGCCGTGCCGTAGATGGCCACCGATTGCAGCATTTTGGTCATCATAGCGGCCTCTTCGGCACTGATGACTTGCCTGGGCTTCACCCGGGTATTATCCACCAGCACTTCGCCCCGGTAGTCTTCGATGCGGGTGATGAACACCGGAGGCACATGGCGTCCTTGGGATGCGAAGACGAAAAAGGGTTGAATCATTTCCAGCAGGGAAACTTCGCCTGAACCCAAAGCGATGGACGGCTCTGCCGGCAACCCGCCCGTGATGCCGAGTTCCTTGGCCATTTGCACCACTTTCTGCACACCCAGGCGCATGATGAGCGATACGGATATGGTATTGACGGAATTGGTCAGGGCGCCCTCCATGGAGTAGGAGCCGCCGTAGAGGCCATCGGAGTTTTGTGGAATCCAGTCGTCTAAGTCTTTACCGTCGGGGCCGAAATTGGGGTCGGGGTCTTCGCGGCGCCAGTCTTTCACGGCCCAGTCGCCTTTGGCGTATTCGTGGTACACACGCAGTTGGTTGGGCAGTTGTTCGCAGGGCGGAATGCTATCGCGAATGGCTGCCATGTAAACGACAGGCTTAAAAACAGAACCTGATTGGCGGCGCGCGCGCACATGGTCATACTGAAAAAAGTCGTGATCGATACCGCCCACCCATGCGCGCACGTATCCGGTGTAAGGCTCCATGGCCAAGAAGCCCACCTGGAGCATGCCGAGGTGGTAGCGCACCGAGTCAAGAGGGCTCATCTCCACTTCCCTGGGGCCGTCCCAGGTAAATATGGTCATGACGGTTTTTTGCTGAAATACTGTGTTGATTTGTTCTTCGCTCATTCCCTGTCGTTTCAATTGCTTGTATCGCAGGGAGTTGCGCACGCCGAGTTTCAGTATTTGTTCTTCGTCCCAGGGCAGTTTCGTGCCGCGCCAATGCGCGTCGAAGGTTTTTTGCATGGCGGACATATGCTCTTTAACGGCCTCCTCCGCGATGTGTTGCAGGCCGGTATGCAAGGTGGTATATACTTTGAGCCCATCGGTATCCAGGTCGTAGGAGGCGCCGTTGGGCTTGCGCAGGTCTTTGATCAGGCGCTCCACTTCCTGGCGGACAAATTCGCGGAAGTAGGGCGCTATGCCTTCATTGCGCATAATGGGGTTGTAGTTGAGCTGAAGGGGTAAAGCCTGAAGAGAGTCCCGCAGCGCAGCATCGAGATAGCCGTTTTTCTCCATGAGCGACAACACCACATTTCGACGCTCTATTGCTCTTTCGGGGAATTTGGCCGGGTTGTAGAATGTGGTTGCTTTCAGTGCGCCGATGAGCAGGGCGCTTTCCTCGGGAAGCAGGTCGGCGGCGGCTTTGTTGAAAAATCGCCTTGCCGCCACGTCTATGCCGTACACGTTTTCCGGAAAGGGAACGGTGTTGAGGTAAAGGGCAAGGATGCCTTCCTTGTTGTAGGCGCGCTCCAGCCGGCGGGCAATGACAACCTCCCGTATTTTGTTGATTAGCAGGGAAAAGTACCTGAACTCGTGCCGGGGCAGGAGATTTTTGGCCAATTGCTGGCTAATGGTGCTTCCGCCGCCGCCCGATTTATCGCCTTGCAGGATGGTGCGGAAGAGTACGCGTCCCCAGGCGATGTAGTCCACGCCTTTGTGCTGGAAAAACCGGGCGTCCTCTGTGGCCACCAGAGCTTCCCCCACATGGGCCGGCAAATCCTCGTATTTAACCACGGTTCGGTACTGCTTGAAATAGCGGCCCAGCAGCACGCTGTCGGCAGAGTATATGTCGGATGCCACTGCCGTTTCGATGGCTTTCAGCTCGGCTTTGCCGGGCACTGTAAGGGCAACGGCAAACCAAAAAAGGAAAACCGGGGCGAACAGCACCAGGATCGCGATGCCGATCCTCGCTGTCCAGCGGGCTAAACGCGGGCGGCGTTCGCTGAAGCGCTTCCATCGCTTTGTTGCCGGTTCGGCAAAGCGGGCAATTCGTTCTGCTGCGCTGCGGCGCCAGGCATTGATTTTATTAAGAAAGGGGACAGGCATATACTTGATGTTCCAATCGCGGGCTAAAGGTAATTATTCCTCCGGGAAAAAGGCTGCAAAGTGCCGTTTCCATTTTCCGGCTTTTCCTGCTATCTTTGCCGTTTCACTGCGAAACAGTGAACTCCGCGATACAATGAACGAAAATACCTACGTAGCCATTATGGCAGGCGGCGTCGGCAGCCGTTTTTGGCCCGCAAGCCGCGAAGCGCGCCCCAAGCAATTTTTGGACATACTCGGCACGGGCAAATCGCTCATCAGGCTCACCTTTGAGCGCTTTTTGCCCCTGTGCACTGCTGATCGAATATTTGTCGTTACGCACCGAGATTATAAAGCGCAGGTGCTCGAACACCTTCCGGAACTGCGCCCCGAACAGGTCATCACTGAGCCGGCCCGCCGGAATACTGCTCCTTGCATAGCCTATACCGCGCTGAAGATCAGGAAGCTAAATCCGGATGCCAATTTAGTGATCGCCCCTTCAGATCATATCGTGCTGAACGAAAAGGCATTTCTCGACGTCGTCCGGTCCGGCTTGGAGTTTTCGGCCCGGCACGATGCTTTGCTTACCCTCGGCATCAAACCCAACAGGCCGGACACGGGATACGGTTACATCCAGTATGATCGAACGGGCGGCGAAGCTAGCGTATGCAAAGTAATGCGATTCACAGAGAAACCGCCGTTGGAGCAAGCCCGGCAATTTGTTGCCGAGGGCAATTATTTGTGGAATGCCGGGATATTTATCTGGAAAGCCGGCGCTGTTCTGGATGCTTTTCATCATTACATGGCCGACATCATTCAGCCGCTTTCCGGGGGAGAAAAGTTGCTCAATACCAGCCGGGAAGAGGCCTTCATTGACGCGGTTTACCCTTCACTGCAATCCATATCCATCGATTACGCGATCATGGAGAAAGCTGCCAATGTTTTCACCATTCCCGCCGACTTCGGCTGGTCGGACCTCGGCACTTGGGCTTCGCTTCATGCAGAATCTCCAAAGGACGAGCAGGGCAATGCTTTGCAATGCATGCCGGCTTTGATGTACGATACTGCCAATTGCATCGTACGCGCCCCGAAGGATAAGCTGGTAGTGATAAGGGGGCTTGACGGATTTATCGTGGTGGATGAAGGCGATGTGTTGCTCATCTATCCCAAATCGCATGAACAGGAAATCAAAACTGTGTCGAAAGATGTGCAGGCAATGGCTCAAAACCGCTACCTTTGAAATGTGACGGCACAGCAACTGTTCGCGTCCCAAAATTTTGAGAAAACAAAAGCACGACTTTGAGCAAAAGGAAGGAAATAACGGAGAAACGTCCCGTAGGCCGGCCCCGGCGCATAGCTTTGGTTTCCAACTCATCCTGGTACACATACAACTTTCGGCTGGGGCTTTTGCGGAGGCTCCGGGATATGGGCGCGGAAGTGTATGTGATCAGTCCTCACGACCACTCGAGCACAAAACTCATTGCGGAAGGCTTTCATTTTTGTCCTTTGCCCATAGCCGTGTACGGCACCAATCCGTTCAGGGAGTGGCGCAGTATCCTCGATCTGATACGCATCTACCGCCGCTTTCGCTTTGACTTTATCTTCCACTATACAGCCAAGCCCAATATTTACGGGGCCCTTGCGGCATGGTTGTGCGGTATTCCTTCCATCGCCATTACCACAGGCTTAGGCTTGATACGCGATGAGGCCAAAGGGTTTTCCAGGGCATTGCTATTGTTTCTGTATCGCCTTGCTGCGTCGTTGAGCAAACAAGTCTGGTTTCTCAACGGCGACGATCTCCGGTTTTTTCTGGAACGCCGCATTGTCTCCCCGGAGAAGTCGTTCATCCTGCCCAGCGAGGGAGTTGATATCACATGGTACCGGCCGCGCGAGTTCAGCACTGAACCCGACCGCCCCCTCCGTTTTTTGTACGCAGGCAGGATAGTATGGAGCAAAGGGATGAAAGAGTTCTACGAGGCGGCGCGATATTTCCATAAAAATGGCTATCCGTGCAGTTTTCATTTGGTTGGCTTTATCGTGCCCGATCACCCCGATGCCGTATCCTTTGATCTGGTCCAACAGTGGCAACAACAAGGAATAATGCGTTTTCATGGGGAAACGGAGGATATCCGCCCCTTTCTCGCCGAGGCCGATTGCGTGGTATTGCCCTCATTTTTCGGCGAGGGGGTTCCCCGCATTCTGCTGGAAGCCGCCGCGGTAGCCAAACCCATTATCACTACTGATTTTGTGGGCTGCCGCGAGGTGGTGGAGCATGGAGTCAACGGCTTTCTTTGCCGCCCTCATGACGCGCAGGATCTCATTCACACTATCGAAACATTTTTGACCTTGTCCCTTTCGGAACGCAGGCAGATGGGGCTGGAAGGCAGGAAAAAAGTATTGCGCCAGTTCGACGAAGAGATTGTCATCAGGCATTACTTGGCAGTATTGCACATGTTTACCGGTTGGCCGGCACGGAAGAGGAAGAGCAGGGCTTTCCGGTAGTTCTTCCTTCGGCAATGCCATAACCGGTGTAACTGGTTGAACCGGTATAATCGGGGCAACCGGTTCACCCAATTCACCCGATACACCCGATGGGGAATGAAAAAAACAAACTGCTGATATTCGCGCTGAGCCGCAGCGGGTGCCTGGCGTATGCGCATCAGATGATAAGCAGCCTTCAGAAGGCGGATGCCCTGGTTTTTTGTTCTGCTTATGCCGTGGCTCCTGTTCCCGTTCCACACCGGAAAGTGGTTACATACCGGAACTCCGCAGAATTCATCTTAAATACCTTTTGGATATTGCCTAAGCTTTTCCTTCAGATCAGGAGAGCGGGCCGGGCAGGCTACCAAAGGGCGTATTTTCCTGTGTTCCAGCCCTGGAATCTCTTCATGCAACTTTGGTGCCGGGTACTTGGTATTCGCACTTTTGTCACGGTACACGATGGCATTTTACACCCTGGCGAAAACCATCCCCTGATGCAATGGTGGGAAAGCGCCTGTATCCGCATTGCGGATGAACTGATCTTCCTGAGCCGGTTCGTGGAGGAAAATACCCGGCGCCGGATCGGATTTACCGGGAACGCGCATGTCATCCCGCACGGCATCCTGGGTGCGGCTCTTGAGCCGCCTGAGCGCACGTTGCCCCCGCAGCCGCGCTTGTTGTTCCTGGGGCGCATTGCCCGCTACAAGGGGATCGACTTGCTTGTAGATGCGGTGGGCGCTTTGCCGGAGGACAGCTATTCGCATCTCACCATTGCCGGTATGCTCGTCAATAAGCCCGTCCGGACAGGCAATCCCCAAAAAATTCACTGGATTACCCATTGGCTTTCCGATGGGGAAATTGAGGCGCTTCTCGCCGGTCACGACATCCTGGTTTTGCCCTACAAGGAGGCATCTCAGTCGGGCGTACTCACGCTTGGGATCGGCGCGGCCATCCCCATGTTGATCACCCGGGTGGGCGGTATGAGGGAGCAGTTGGGAGAAGAAGAAGCGGTATGGGTAGCGCCGGATGTGGAAAGCATACGCGAGGGGATCATGCGCCTGCTTTCCGGTACTGATCTGTATGGACGCCTGCACCGGGCGCTGCTCCGCCGCCGCTTGGATGCCGGTTGGAAAGGAGCCGCTGCGGCCTTGGAGGAGATCATTTTTCGTTGAATTCCACAAAAACTTATCTTTGCCTTCACAACGCCACTCTGTGAAAAAGACCATTGAGCAATTTCAGGATATTTTTTCCCGTTGCAAGGCCCTGTTCCTGCAAAAAAACCGGGATTACGGCAGTTCCTGGCGCATCCTGCGCCCGGCCTCGCTCACCGACCAGTTGTTCATCAAAGCCCGGCGCATCCGCACGATCGAAGAGAAAGGATACCAGAAAGTAGAAGACTCCATCGATTCTGAATTTATCGGCCTGGTGAACTACAGCATCATCGCCATTATCCAGCTGCAATTGCCTGGGGATGCGCCGCTGGAAATGGATGAAGCAGAGGCAGCGTCTCTTTACGACCAGGTCGTTGACAGGACGCTCGCCCTGCTGAAAGCTAAAAACGACGACTACGGGGAAGTTTGGAGAGACATGCGCCCCAGTTCCTACACCGACCTGATCTTAATGAAGCTCTTGCGCATTAAACAGATCGAGGACAACGAGGGCCGCACCCTGGTTTCTGAAGGGTCTGAGTCAAACTACTTGGATATCATCAACTATGCTATTTTTGCGCTCATAAAATCTGAAGAGGCAAAGGAAGAAAAACCGCAATTATCATGACCATTCTCACACTTGTATTGTACATTGCCATAGCGGCAGCCATTCTCACGGGCGCCATGAAGTTTTTCCTGCCCAAGAACATCAAGGTATGGTGGCTGAGTTTCCTGCAAAATTTCTGCGGCGCCTTGTTTGTGTTTTCCGGTTTTGTCAAGGCAGTAGATCCGCTCGGCACGGCGTTCAAACTCGAACAATATTTCGCTGAGTTCCAGTCCACTTTTTCCGGTGCAGGATGGGAGGGCTTTGCCTCTGTTTTTCCGGCAATGGCGCAATGGGCCATTGGTTTTTCCATTTTCATGATCGTGTTCGAGATGGTACTCGGCATCATGCTGCTCATCGGATCAGCACGGGGCCTTACCGCCTGGCTGTTCCTGTTGCTGGTGGCTTTTTTCACCTTGCTCACCGGCTTCACCTACCTCACCGGGTACGTGCCGGCAGGGGTGAACTTTTTCGAGTTCGGCAAGTGGGGCGCTTTTGTGGAAACCAACATGAAAGTGACAGACTGCGGTTGTTTCGGCGATTTCATCAAGCTGAAGCCCAAAACTTCTTTTCTCAAAGACGTTTTCCTGCTCATTCCTTCCATCATTTTCGTTTTGGCGCACAAGCGCATGCACCAGTTGTTCACCCCGCGGGTCCGCAACGCGATCGTCTGGGGGTCCACGGTACTGCTTCTGCTCTACAACTTCAACAATTATCTCTGGAATGAGCCTCATCTCGATTTCCGCCCCTTTAAAGTCGGGGTAGATATTGCCAAACAAAAAGAACTGGAAACCGAAGCCCAGAACAACGTGGAGATCACAGCTTACAAGCTCAAAAATATAAAAAGCGGCGAAGTGCGCACCATTCCCTACGATCAGTTTTTGAAAGAATATCAGAATTTTTCCAAAGAGGAGTGGGAGTTTGACCAGCTGAAGTCTGAGCCTTTCGTGTGGGATTCAATTCGCAAGGGAGACGATGTGCAATTGGTGAAGCGCATTTTGAACCCCAGCAAGATCAGCGATTTCTATATCATGGATGCCGCTGAGATGGATGTGACCGATGAGATACTACAGGACCCGGGTTACAATTTCCTGGTGATCGGCTACAAGACCTCCAACGATGCGAGGTATTTAGCTGCCTGGAAGGATCGCATTGCCCCGCTCGCGGCCGCCGCCTCTGCTGATGGCCACAAGGTCCGCGGGGTAATTGCCTACACCGATGCAGAAACCCTTCGCGCTTTCGGCGAAGCGGCGGGCGTTAATTTTCCTTTGTACAAGGCCGACGATATCATGCTCAAAACCATCATACGATCCAATCCGGGCGTACTGTTGCTCAAGAACGGCCGCATTGTGATGAAGTGGCATTTGCGCAAACTGCCGGCCTACGAAAAAATTATGTCCGGCTATATTCGACAATAAATCGCATCTTTGCTCTCAATAAAAACCAGTTCTTACCCAGATCGCATGTTGAGCCGAAGGAACGTCCGTGTAAAAGTAATGCAGGTGTTGTACGCCCAAAGCCGGGATGAGCAACTCAAAGCCGAGGATGTGATGAAGGCTTATCGCGCCGGCATCCGGAATTCTTTCGAATTGTACCTTTACAATCTTCTTTTCCTGATCCGGGTAGCGGCTTATGCTTCTGCCGATTTTGCCCGCCGTAAAGCCAAGCTTCGCCCCACGGAGGAAGACCGGGCTTTTACGCCCCGCCTGTGCGAAAACGAATTGGTGCAGTCGCTTCTTGGACATGCCGAGTTGCAGAAAACCCTGCGGGCTTATAAATTGGATAAGACCATCGATGAGGATAAAGTGCGGCTTATTTACCAGGAGCTTGCCAAAACCCCGGAATACCATAACTATTTAGGATTGCCTGATCCTAAACAGGAAGACCATATCAATATCCTGGTTCATCTCTACAAGGTGTGTTTGTCCAATGAGAACTTCAACGATATGGTGGAGGATGAATTCCCCCTGTGGACAGACGACGAGTCCCTTATCGTAGGCGCCATGAAGAAAACGATCCGCGCCTTGCCCGCCCAGCCGGATTTCCTGGATGATTACAGGCCTTCAAGGGAAGCCACTGTGGATTTTGGTGAAAAACTGCTCGAAGCAGTGGTCAAAAATGACCGCTACTACCAGGAATTGATCGTGCCGACTTTGGAGAACTGGGATGCAGAACGCGTGGCGATCGTAGATATGATCCTGATCAAGATGGCTCTTGGCGAACTCATGAATTTTCCAAGCATTCCCACCAAAGTTACCCTCAACGAATTTGTGGAAATTTCAAAAATATACAGTACAGAGAAAAGCCGCGACTTTATCAACGGAATCCTCGACCGTCTGATGAAAACGTTACTCCGGGAAGGGAAAATCGTCAAAGAAGGCAGGGGATTGGAAGATTGAGGATTTTTTTCCTACCTTTCCCCCTGTTGTAAACACCGGGTATCAAGTATATTTCCCAAAACCTTAATCACAGCCACATGAAAAGAACGATTTTCATCCTGGCCGTTGCATTGAGCCTCTCTGTGAGCGCCGCATACGGCCAGAAAGCTCCCAGCGGCCTCGCCGCAAGAATGACTTACACCAATTTCCAGTATCCTTTCAGCAATAAATGGGTGGGCTCCGAGGCCCAATCAGGTGCGGAAATTGAATACATCCATTCACTCAACAACTTTCTCAGCGTCGGCATTCCCCTCCGGCTCGGCCGGGCCAGATTCCCGATCGATGATCAGGGCTTGCAGGGGGGTATGACCTCCATGCAAAGCCTGGATGCCACCTTGCATTTGAAGTACTTCAAGCCCCGTTCGTTCATTTATCCCTATCTCTATGGGGGTATCGGTGGGGTGAGCGAAGACCTGGACGACTTTTACCTGTCTGCTCCATTGGGCGCCGGTTTAAATTTCAGGCTGGCCAACAATGCATATTTGAGCGCCAAGGGGGAATACCGCATCGGCTTTAAAGATTTTCGCAATGACGTGATGCTCGGCGTCGGCCTGTTGATCAATTTCGGCGAATCCGAGACTAAGCCGGCCCCCATTTCCGACCGCGACGGAGACGGCGTGCCCGATTCCCAGGACCGCTGCCCGGATGTGCCCGGCTTAGCCATTTTTGCAGGTTGCCCGGATACTGACGGCGACGGCGTGCCGGATCACGAGGACGCCTGTCCTGCGCAAGCCGGCCCGGCGGCTACCCGCGGCTGTCCCGACCGCGATGGCGACGGGGTGCCCGATAAGGACGACTTATGTCCTGACCAAGCCGGTACGGTTGCGCTCAAAGGCTGCCCTGATCGAGACGGCGACGGCGTAGCCGATAAGGACGACTTATGTCCTGACCAAGCCGGTACGGTTGCGCTCAAAGGCTG
>CAZNYK010000013.1:4356-22671 GCA_964577215.1 uncultured Saprospiraceae bacterium | reverse complement strand
CCGATAAGGACGACTTATGTCCTGACCAAGCCGGTACGGTTGCGCTCAAAGGCTGTCCTGACCGCGATGGCGACGGCATCCCTGACAAAGACGACGATTGTCCGGATCAGTCAGGTTCCATTGCCCTTAGAGGTTGCCCCGACCGCGACGGCGACGGCGTAGCCGATAAAGAAGACAGATGCCCTGATACGCCCGGCCCCGTTTCCAACAACGGCTGCCCGGTGATAACCCAGGAGGATAAGGCTGTGCTCGATCTCGCCGTGAAAAACGTACAATTTGAAACCGGCAAGACGAGTCTTTTGCAGGCTTCGTTTCCCGTGCTCGACAGAGTGGCCGAGCTAATGCGCAAATATCCTGATTACAAGCTCAGGATCAGCGGCCATACAGACAGTATCGGCGATGCCGCAGCCAACCAGCGGCTTTCCGAAAACCGGGCCAAAACATGCTATGACTATCTCATCGCCAGGGGCGTGGCGCCTTCCCGGATGGTACATGAAGGGTTTGGGGAATCCAAGCCCATTGCCGACAACCGCTTTAAAGAGGGCAGGGATAAAAACCGCCGGGTGGAGTTCGAACTCTTCTTAGACTGAGCTTCTGCCGGCCTTCGGGAAGTTGCTTTGCCGGGAAGGAACAACTTCCCGAAACTTATTGCATATCTTTGCCTCATGAGTGAAAAGATTTTGATATTGGACTTCGGCTCCCAATACACCCAACTCATTGCCAGAAGGGTTAGGGAACTGAACATCTTCTGCGAGATTTACCCTTTCAATCACGTACCCGACATCGATGATTCGGTGAAAGGCGTGATCCTCTCCGGCAGCCCTTTTTCCGTTACCGATGAAAATGCGCTTCATGCCGATCTCACCGCAATTATCGGCAAAGCGCCGGTGTTGGGCATCTGCTATGGCGCACAGTACATTGCCCAGCAATACGGCGGGCAAGTGCAGCGCTCCCTGAAGCGGGAATATGGAAAGGCCCACCTGAGCCGCTTGTATAAGCAAGACCCCTTTTTTCAGGGCATTCCACAGGGCGACCAGGTGTGGATGTCTCATGGGGATACTATAATGCGCGTTCCGGAGCAATTCGAGTTGCTCGCCGGAACGGAAAGTATAGAAGTAGCCGCTTTCCGGTCAAAAGCCGGGGCATTTTCCGCCCCGGTGTATTGCATCCAATTTCATCCTGAAGTGACCCACAGCCTTAGCGGAGCCTTATTGTTGAAAAACTTTTTGTACGACATTGCCGGCTGTAGCGGCGACTGGACGCCCGCGCATTTTGTGGAAAATACGGTGACAGCACTCAGGCATAGAATTGGCAGCGAACATGTGCTCATGGGGCTCTCCGGCGGGGTGGATTCCACAGTGGCCGCCGAATTGCTTCACCGGGCTATCGGCGACGCGCTCGTCTGTTTTTTTGTGGACAACGGTTTGCTTCGCAAAAACGAGTTTGAAGAAGTACTCGATTCATACAAGAGCATGGGCCTGCGCGTAATCGGCATAGATGCCCGGCAGCGGTTTTGGGATGCATTGCACGGCGTAGAGAATCCCGAGGGAAAGCGCAAGATCATCGGCCGGGAATTCATAGAAGTATTTGAGGAAGAAGCCCACAAAATCGAACAAGTACAATGGCTCGGGCAAGGTACCATCTATCCCGATGTAATCGAATCCGTATCGGTACACGGACCCTCGGTCACCATCAAATCGCACCACAATGTGGGTGGTTTGCCCGATAAGTTGAAACTCAAGATCGTGGAGCCGCTGCGCATGTTGTTCAAAGACGAGGTGCGCAAAGTGGGAGAAGAACTCGGCGTTCCGGCTGCTATTTTGGGCCGTCATCCTTTCCCCGGCCCCGGCCTCGGCATACGCATCCTTGGAGAGGTTACGCCGGAAAGAGTAACCCTTCTCCAGGAGGCTGACGCTATTTTTATCAACGCGCTGAAAAAACACGGCTTGTATGAAGAAGTTTGGCAAGCCGGGGTCATACTGCTGCCCATCCATTCCGTGGGCGTGATGGGCGACGAGCGCACCTATGAACAAGCCGTTGCTTTGCGTGCGGTCAACTCTTCCGACGGCATGACTGCCGAATGGAGCCGCCTGCCCCACGATTTTCTGGCGGCTGTATCCAGTGAAATCATTAATAACGTCAAAGGAATAAATCGCGTAGTATATGACATCAGCACCAAGCCGCCGTCAACGATCGAATGGGAATAGCCTCGCATGGGTGATCCTGTTGCCGCTGCTCTTGCTCTATTCCTCCTGCGACCTTTTCACCAAGGTGCAGCCTGCAACGGATCCGGGCCGCGATAAGGAGGTACTGGATCCCATTCAGGGCAGGAGGGTTTATGATCCGGAAACGGGCACCTACGTAATAGTGAAAACCGCCCCTACGGAAAAAATGGACACTATTGCGTGGAGAGAGGTACCTATGACGGCTTCGCCGCCCATTACCTCTACCGGTGTCTATTTTGATAGCGAAGCGCCGCCGGCCATCGGCCAACCGCCTGTGACAGACCCGAACACCGGCTCCCGGTTGCTTGATTCCTACAACGTGGTTTTTGCCCTGCCATTCCAAACCGACCGTTTCAGCGCTTCGCAAGGCCAGGTGCCGGCCAATTCCGCCTGGGCTTTGAACTTTTATTCCGGCGCCAAAATGGCCTTGGATGAATTGCAGGCGGAAGGTGCGCGGTTCAGGGTTTCGGTGCTCGATACCAAAGCCACTGATGCGGGCATGTCTGAATTGATCCGTAGAAACCCCGACTTTTCAAGCGCCCATCTCATCATCGGGCCTTATCGCAGAGATAATGTGCGCTTAGCCATTGAAGCCGCCGTGAAGAATCAGTCCGTTCTGGTGTCTCCCGTCAACGCCGATGAAAACCTGGCGGTCAATAATCCGAACTATATCCAGGTGAACCCTACCCTGAGCACGCACAGCGAGGCTATACTTAAGGAGGTGCTCAGGACGCATCGTCCGGATCAGGTCGTACTCGTGTGCCGGGCGCGCGATGTAGAAGTACAGCGCCTCAGGTACTTCCAGGATGCCTACAGGGAGATGATGCGGCAGGCTTTTTCGCGCGATACCGCTTCGCTACGCGAGTTTATTATTCCGGATGAGGGAGACAATGTCGGCAGTCTCAGGATCAACGCCCAGCAGTTGATCCAGAACAGGGACACCATAGCTTTTATCGTGCCCTCCTGGTCAAGCGAGGTGTTCATAAATGCACTGCTGCAGCAAATAGACGGGGTTCGGGCGCCTTATTCCGAGTTTACAGTGTACGGCATGCCCCAATGGATAGAATATGAGCGCATAGACTATAACTTGTACCAGAACCTGAAGCTGCATCTCAGCTCGAGTTACTATGTCAACCGGGAAGAATGGACGGTGCAGGATTTCCAGCGCTCGTATTTCAATCGTTTCGGCCTGATGCCGGCACAGGAGTCCTATTTAGGCTACGACATTACTTTGTATTACTGCCGCATGTTGCGCAAGTACGGTACCCGGTTCCAGTATTCACTCAGGGAAGACCCTGGACAAGGGCTTCACACCCGCTTCGAGGTGCAGGCGGTACCCGTCCCGGGTTCTGCCAACCGGGAATTCCCGCAGGTGAAGCAATTCGAGAACAAGTATCTCAATATCCTGAAGTTTGAGGATTTTCGCTTTATGAAGGTGAATTAAGCTTGCTATGCTTCATCCGGAACAATACTTCCTCAACATCAGGCGCCTTTTTGCTGCGCATGGAAATCCGGCCGTTGCGGAGGGGCAGATGAACTATATGCGCAACCAGTTTGGGTTCTTCGGCCTCAAAGCGCCCGAATGGATGGCTTTGGCCAAAAATGCTTTCCAGGAATGGGGCATACCGCAGGGGGAGGATATCAAGACCATAGCGCGGCTGTGTTATGAGGACGAGCACCGGGAGATGCAGTTTTTCGCCATTGAAATGGTGCAGCGGGAGTTGAAAAAGCAGCCCGAAGGTTTTATTGATTTTTTGGAAGAACTCATCACTGCCAAGTCATGGTGGGATACGGTGGACTGGCTGGCCAAAATCGCGGGCGAGCATTTCCGCCGCTTCCCTCATCTCACACAGCCGGTGACGGAGCGCTGGATGGAGTCGGGGAATATATGGCTGCAGCGCAGCGCCATCATTTTTCAACTCAGGTTCCGGGAGAAAACAGATGCCCGCCTGTTGTTCACATATATTCTCCGGGTAGCCGGTTCCAAAGAGTTTTTCCTGCAAAAGGGAGCAGGCTGGGCTTTGCGGGAATATTCCAAAACCGATCCCGAAGCCGTTAGGGATTTTGTGCGACAGCACCCCTTGGCCCCACTGACCAAAAGAGAGGCGCTGAAGTGGCTGAACCGGCAACTTTAGCTGTTCTTATTCTCCCCCCGATCATTGTTTACCCGGTAGCCAGTGGTTTGCGAATATTGAATTATGCAAATCACCGGCTTTCAATTATACGGATAAAAATGGCTAGTTTTTTCACAAACCCAAATTTTGATCATGAGTCTTAAGAAGTTGTACATGGTGTTAATGGCGCCTTCCATGGCGTTTTTGCTGTTGATTGTTGCGGCAAGCAAACTTACGGGGGTTGCATACAACCACTTTATGAAAGAGCCCAGTTATTTAGGCGGGCTTCATCCGTTTACGGGAATTGCTTCCAATGTGGGCGTCCTTGCCTGGACTGCGACGGCTGTCATTTCCATTTTCACCTGGTTCTTGTTGAAGCCATACCCTGAAAAAAGGCAGACTGGGCTTTTCCTCTTGTATTTTGCCTTATTGACCATTTGGCTTATGCTGGACGACCTTCTGCTTTTTCACGAAAGTATTTTACCCGGATTCGGCATTAGCGAGGCGGTTACAGTGGGAGTTTATGGTATAGCGGTGCTGTACGGTTTGTACCGTTGGCGCAATATCATTCTTCAAAAGACGCCGTACCTGCTGTTGATAGCAGCTTTCGGAGGTTTTGCCTTGTCCGTTTTCATTGACCATTTTTACACCATTACCAGGGCGCTGTTGGGAGAGGAGCGCGTAATGTTCGAGGACGGCTTCAAGTTCATCGGCATTATCCACTGGCTCTGTTATTTCGGCTGGATCAGCTATACTGAGATCAAGGAACATCTGGTAAAACCGTAAGCCGGCTCTATTCTTCAAGGATATAAGTCCTCGGGAAATATCCCTTTTCCATTCTGTACGCGGCCAGAACGGATGGGCATGTTTCCAATTGGTTTACGGAATTCGCCCGCTGAATGACTATTCTGGGTTTGAATTTTGCCACCAAAGCGCAGAAGTTGAAATCGTCCTGCCGGTTTTTGATCAGCCACTGATACCGGGGCGTGTTGAGAACCTCGAGGTAACTGGAATAAAGGCCGTCCTTATGGGTACTGAACCAGAAGAAATGCATGTCCCGCCGGAAAACGCCATGCGTGAGTTGATCGTCAAACACATAATCACCCGGCAAGCTTTTATCCCGGACGAATTGAAAGGCTTCCCGGCTTCTTACGTTAGACAATACCAGAACTTCTGCCCGATATACCGGCAGGCTCAACAAGAGCAATAATGCAGCGAAAAAAACCTTTGCGTACCCCGGGAGTCTTCGCAGGTATCGTTCAGCGGTGCAGGCAACTCCCACGGCAAGCAAGGGCCAAACAGGCAGGAAATACTGTTTCCAGGGCCGGGGAGTAAGAGCCGCCAGGATTCCAAGTGCCAGTCCTGTCACTATGATGATTTTCAGCCGGGCGTCCATAGTCCGGAAATGGCGCACCCAGTGGATCAGCGCAAGCAATAGAAGGAGCAGGAAGAATGGATTGAGCAGGAGCGTATGGAGGAAATAATGCCAATAGTATTCCGCTCCCTGTTTGTGCGCGTTAACGATCCAGTTGTAAAGCAGGTATTCTTCAATCTGGCCTTCCAGTAAATAACCGGAGAGAAAAACCGCCACAGGTATTGCGAAAGATATTCCAAACAAGAATAAACCCCGGAATGACAACTTCTTTTTAAAGATAAAGAAGACCAAAACGGAGCCAAGTACCGGGAACAATAATATGGCCTTTTGCAGGTAGAGAAAACCGGCTGCAAAAAAAGCTCCTCCGGCTACCAAAAAACGCGCCAGGGGTTTTTCCCAATACCTGATCAGGATGTACAAGGACCAGAGAAAGAAAAAGGTCATGGGGTTGTCCGGGCGGTTCTCAATGGCAGCATCTACGTAATACTTGAATGTCAGCAATAACAGGACGGCAACTACGCCTGTGGAGTCAGACTTGCCGACGGCCTTGGTCAGTAGAAAGGTAAGGTAGAGCTGGCCTGCAAAGAAGATGAAATTAATGCCTCTGCCGGCGAGCAAACTGGTAAAGGATTCGCCCCACAACAAGATGGGCAATATATTCTGGTACCACAAGAGCGGGTGGTGGTGCTGAAAAAAATCAACCAAGGGTACTTCTCCTTGCAGGATTTTCCAGGCCGACTGGAAATGTTCGTATTCGTCTGTGTCAAAGTTGCGGTTGAAGGCATACCAGGCGGCAGACAGGATCGCAATTCCCACCATAACCCTGAAGCTGCGCCCGGAATACCGGTTGAAAAAAATGTGATTCAGCCCAATGGCAAGCAATATGGATTCCACTGCCAGCAAGTATGCCAGCGTATATTTGTAGTTGGAAGCGATATGGTTTTTTACTAAATTGAAACTCTCGAACTCGGGACGGTTGAAGAACGATAACCCGGGCAGAAAAAAAAGCGAAATGAAAAGGACGGGCAGCAACATACCTGTTGCCGCTACAAAAAGATGCCTGCCGGAAAGTTTATTCTTCATAAGCCCTCACTTCTGCTTCCTTCTATACAGTCCGTGTCCAAGTGCTTCGTATTTTCCTGTTTCAGTTTCGCAATTCCCGATTTGATGGTCGGATATTGGGGTTTGGTTAACCATCAGTGGGCGGTAGCGCCCGATCAAGAGGCACAGGTCAAAGGTATCGTATCGCTCCTTTACCGCCCAGGCGTTTTTCTCATCCTCGATAGTGCTCAGGTACGCATCGTACATCTTGCCCCTTTGGGTGCCATACCAGAAGAAATGCATGTCTTCCCGGAAGAGATTGAGCCTGATGTCCTCGTCAAAAGCGTATTCGGAGGTATTCTCCCTTTGCGCTCTGACCAGATCGAATAAATACTTGTTTTCCCCCGGATAGCAAAAATCTTCCATAAATATGGGAACGGCGCTGAAAACCAGGAGCAGATAAACGAGCAACTTTTTATTTCCTTCCATTTTGGCAAGGCAGTCATTAAGCATGTAAGCCAGGTAGACAGCGAGAAACGGAAATGCGGGAAAGTAGTACTGTTTCCAGGCTCTCGGGTTCATAAACGCAATGAAGAAAATGACCAATCCGGTAAAAAAACTGATCTTGACCGCCAAAGGAATGCGGCGGTGCCGGATCGGCAGGTAAAGCAAGCCGGGCAGGAGGAGCGCAATAAAAAACGGATTCCAGACAAGCTCTTTTGCGTAATAAATCCAGGAGTTTGTCACAGGCGTTTTGTAAAAATTAATGATCCAGTTGAACAGCACGTATTCTTTCCACTGTCCAGTAAGGGCATGATACAGGAGAAACAAGCCGGAAGGAATGAGGAAAGCGGCGCTGAAGACCCAGGCTGAGCGCCACCGCAGCCGCCCTGCAGCAATAAGGTACAAGAAAACTGCGCCCAAGGGGAAAAGGAAAAACAAGGCCTTTTGCAGGTAAAAAAAACCGACCGCTGCTGCCATGGCGCTAAAAACGAGGTATTTCTCTCTTCCTTCACTCTGATATTTCAGAAAGAAATAGAGTGCAAACGTGCAGAAGAAGGCCTGTCCCACATCGGGGCGGACTTCGACGCCCGTTTCAATAAAGATCTTAAAAGTCATCAATAAAAGCAATGCCAGGTAACCGGTTTCCCGGGAACCGGTAGCCAGCAGGGCAGTTTTGTAGGCCCCCCACAAAATGCCGAGCAAAAACAGGAACTGTATAAAACGCAAGGCAAACAAGGTGCTGAGCGTAGCTCCAAAAAACTTGACGACCGGCAAGGATTGGTACCAGAGCAGGGGGTGATGGTGCTGGAAAAAATCTGCATACGGCCGGGCGCCTTCGCGCATTTTCCATGCGGTATGGATGTGCTCCAGTTCGTCCTTTTGAAAAATATGTGCAAAGGCAAAGCCCAGGATCAGCACCGCGCACAAGCCGAGTAAGAGCTGGAAAATCCTGTGGTAGTGCAAATTGACAAAATCCTTCTTCCACAAAATACCGGCAGCGGCCAGGAAAAACAAAACGCCTATCGGGAAAAACAATCGCTTGAAGCTCAATACCATTGACGGGATCGAAAGCAGGCGCTCCCCGGTGGCTTCGAAAATATTAGTGCCCTGGACATGAAAAGTATAGTAGTAAAATGCTGCCAATGACACGGCGCCGGCTGCAAAAATCCAGGTAAAAAAACGGCGATTTGCTCCTTTGGCCTGCGGCTCTGCTTTCATGGCCTTTTAACTTTCACAATTTGAAATTTTCATGATCCGAGACTGGAACCGCCATCTGCGGCGCCGGGTTGTTGAAGCGCTTTTTTTCAATTTCATTTATAATATCCCGGCCATATTGCATCATATTGTGCGTCCAGGAATAAACAAACTTCCCGTTGCGTCCGCTGTGGTGGAGATTGTGAAATTCGGCGAAAAAGGAATTGACATAGGATAGTTTCTGTCCAAAATTTTTTTCGAGGATGGGATAGGCAAAGGGTAGCATTTTCACCGTGGCATCCAGTACTTCCTGATCCTTGAAAAACCCGGCTTGTACCAGCCTGCTCCGGACGTGTTCCACCAACGCCTCCTCCGGCATTTTGTCGATATGATCCCCCAAGGAGTACGGCACTTCTACCACTAAGGATGTTTTTCCCTCCGGCGCCATCAAACGACTTCGGTTTCTGGGTTCGTAAACACGCGTGAACAAGTACTGCTCTCCCGGGAAATATATGGTGGCGGCATGGTTGACGCTTTCCTTGTTCAGAAACAGGCACACCAATTTGAGATGCCGGAATTTCATAGACTTGACTACCCCGGCGACCTCCTTGGGAGCGGCCGGCTCCATGATGTCAATAAAAATGCTCAGTGGCAATGTGCTGATCACCTCCGATGCCGCAATGCGCTCGACGCCGTTCACTTCAAAGCCCAGTATCTGCTTTTTTTCGTGGAAGATGCGGGTTATCCGGCTGTTGAGTTGGATATTCTTTTCTTCACAGTGTATTCCCACCACCTCTGCTATCCGGCCATAGCCTTGTTTGGGATAATAAAAAGCTCCTTCGAGGTGCCTGGCTTTGCGTTTGGGGTAGAGTAATTCCGTGATTACAGATTTGAGATTCAATTCTTTTAAACGGCTGCCCGCAATATCGATTGACAGTTGTTCGGTAGGTAGGCCCCAAAGTTTCTGCGAATAATTGGTCAGGAAAATATCGGCAATGGTCCTTCCATATTTCCGGTATGCGTATTGTTTGAAGTTGGTTACTTCGGGGATGGTGAATTTGTCGGTGCAAAGGTGGTAAACTGCCTTGAACAGTGTGCTTGGGTCGAGCTTTGAAAACATGCCGGCAGGCGTGATAGGAAAGTGGATCAGCTTGCCATTGTGAAAAATATAACTCGGAGCAAAGACCTCATGCATGTCTTCTCCCATCAGCTGCATCATCTCGCGTGTCATTTCGGGGTCTTTGTCATGGAAGCGATGGGCCCCGGAATCGAAGCGAAATTCCCCGTGACTGAAAGTTGTGCAGTTGCCGCCAATAGAGCCTGATGCTTCATAAATGGTAAAGGGAAACTTGGCTTTCCTGGCGAAGTAGCCGGCAAACAACCCTGCCGGGCCGCCCCCGAAAATGTCGATTTTAGGCATACGTATTTCATTTAATATATACAAAAAAACCTGTTCGACCTTGACTGGCCAATTCGGGTATAACCCATATATCCAGTATATCGGGTAGGAAGAATGGAAATAAGCCGCGAAATAGAATTTTTAGATAGCTCTCTGTACCTGAAAAGACGCTTTATTCATTGGGGGCGGGCGGGTGAAACGCAACTACCAAAGCCCAGTCAATTCTGATAGTGTTAATATAGTGTGGCAAAGTTATACATTCTTGCAAAAAAAAGCCCTGCATTGAAAAAAATGGAATAAAAAAAAACGGCAGGCAATCGGGTTATTTCGGCGTCACCAATTGAGTTTCCATGATCTCCTTGACCACTTCTTCCCATTCTTCGAGGGTATAGTCCACGAAGTCCACCCGCAGATACTGGGCGGATTGGCCGCCTTCTTTCACTAAGTAGAGGTAGCCTGTCACCCGGCCTTCGGCATTGGTCTCGGTAAACTCCTGGAATCTCCGGTTGGGAAGATTGGACGGGGCGATCTCTATGTGCGCCACCCGTTTTTTATCTTCTGTGTAATGGAAATGGTGGGTTTCGAGCAACAGACTATTTTCGTAAATCTTTCTTCTAACGATCCGGGCGGAGGCGCCCGGTCCCTCATAGGTAAATACCATGCGCCGCTGCTGCGAAGGGCTGTTGAGGGATCGGATCCTGCCGTAGGAATCCTCACGGCGATACGCGCCGCCACCCGCAAAGGAGATGATCTGCCGGTTGTACCACCAGTCAAACCACTTCTTTTCGCCGCTGAGGTCCAAGGAATTGCCTTTCATGTCGAAATTCCGGGTAGCCGCCACCTGCCAGGATCTGCTGCTGGTATCCGGTATGGATATTTGCCAAGCCTTGACCTGGCCGGGCACAAATTGCAGGTTTTCCGGATAGATGATGGCCAAACCCGACATGGTGTTCACATCCACGGTTTTCATCCACTCAAAGGATTGAATGACTTCTGTCTTGGTTGTGGAATTCAGGACGATCACGGCATCGCCGCCTACTAGCTGAGTCTGCCGTTGCAGGTCTATGACCAAGTCTGTAGAATTCTCCGACATTCCGCGCCGGGCAGAGAGGTAAGCGAGGTGCAGGTAAGGCCTTTGGGGCATGCCGCTGATGGGGAAAAATACCTCTACCGCGCGGTCATGAGCAGGAGTGGGCACATCCAGCAAAGTGGATTGGGCAGCCCGGATGGGCAGGTTTTGGGCGCCGAGGCCTGGGCCGGGCAAGTCGGTCAAAAGTGCGATAAGAAGGAGAAAATGCCGGAATAAGGATCTGATGTTTTTCATGGTAGAAGTGTTTTCAGGGTGGATGAATGAGCAAGAACACTCGAAAAAACAACGCTAACGTGCATTTTTCCAACGGTTTGTGCAGGATTTAACCCGGTTTTAACTATTGATACCAGCGACTTGGGCCGCCAATTCCATGTCGGCGACAAAAGTCGCCGGTACACTGGTTTTTTCTTCGGCCACTTAAGTGCCGTTACGGTACACCTGATAAATTTCCGTATCATTACCCCCCGAAAAAATACCGCGCGCCATGACGGAAACATCCTCCTCCTTCTGGTACAAAAACAGCATCATTTACGCCCTGCACATCCGCTCGTTCTATGACAGCGACGGCGACGGCATCGGCGACATCAAAGGCCTGATCGAAAAGCTCGACTACTTGGAAGACCTCGGCGTGGACTGCCTTTCGCTGTTGCCTTTTTACCCGTCTCCGCTTCGCGACGACGGGTACGACGTGGCCGACTATTGCAGCATTCACCCGGAATGCGGAACCATGGAGCAATTCCAGCGCCTGCTCGACGAAGTCCATCGCCGCGGTATGCGCGTGGTCATTGACCTCATTCTCAACCACACTTCCACCGCTCATGAGTGGTTCCAACGGGCGCGCCGCGCTCCGGCAGGCTCTCCGGAACGCGACTTTTACGTGTGGAGCGAAAGCCCCGAACGGTTCGCCGGGGCAGGGGTACTCTTTTCCGATTATGAAACCTCCAACTGGGAATGGGACAATGTAGCGCATGCCTACTACTGGCACCGCTTTTACAGCCACCAGCCCGACTTAAACTACGACAACCCCCTTGTGCGGGAGGAGATACGCAAGGTACTCGATTTCTGGTTCGATCTCGGCGTGGACGGGATGAGACTCACTTCGGTAGCATTCCTCTTTCAGCGGGAGGGCACCAGTTCCGAGAATCTCCCCGAAGTGCACGACTTCCTCCGCGACCTGCGTCGCCACGTGGACGAGCGCTATCCCGGGAGAATACTGATGGCAGAGACCAATCTATGGCCCGAACAGGCCGCCGAGTATCTCGGCAACGGCGATCAGTGTCACATGAATTACCACTATCCGCTCATGCCGCGCCTCTATATGGCGCTGCAAACCGAAGACCGCTACCCCGTGATGGACATCCTGGATCAAACGCCTCCCATCCCGGAAAGCACCCAGTGGGCGCTTTTCCTGCGCAACCACGACGATCTCACCCTGTCTATGGTCACCGAGGAAGAACGGGATTATTTGTACAAAATGCTGGCGCAGGACCAGGGCGCCCGCATCAATGAAGGCATCCGACGCCGCCTGGCGCCTTTGCTCGGCAACGACCGCCGCAAAATAGAACTGATGTACCTGTTGCTCTTCTCCCTTCCCGGCACGCCGGTGCTCTATTACGGCGATGAAATAGGCATGGGCGACAATATCTACCTTGGCGACCGCAAAGGTATCCGCACGCCCATGCAGTGGAACGGCGACCGCAATGCCGGCTTCTCTGCCGCCAACCCGCAAAAGCTCCTCCTGCCTGTCATCAGCGATCCGCAGTACCGGTACGAAGCCGTCAATGTGGATGTACAGAACCGCAATCCCGCTTCCCTGCTTTGGTGGATGAAAAATCTCATAGCTGTGCGCAAGCGATCCAAAGCCTTCAGCCACGGCAGTATCCGCTTTCTCAATGCCCGCAACAGCAAGGTACTCGCCTTCGTGCGCGCACATGAGGGCGAGAGCATCCTGGTGTTGGTCAACTTGTCTAAATTTTCCCAGGCGGTTAATCTCGACCTGAGCGAGTACCGCGGTATTCTACCCGTTGAGGTGTTTAGCCGGAATCAGTTCCTGCCGGTTGGCGAAGCGCCATACCCCATCACCCTCGGACCATATGGCTACTATTGGTTCCAATTGGAAAAAACGGAAGATGCACCTGATTCGCTCACCGACAGAACAATCCCGGAATTGGAGGTGCAGGGAGAATGGTCCAATATCTTTGAGCATTACAACACCCGCCGTCAACTGGAAAAGCGTATCCTGCCCGGCTACATGCGCTCCAACCGGTGGTACGGCGGTAAATCCCGAACAGCCGTTGCCTTTGAGATAAATCGCTTTCCGGCTATCGAAACAGGGAGCGATAAAGCTTTTCTCGCGCTCATAGATGTGCGCTACACTGAGGGCTTGCCCGACACGTACTTCCTGCCGGCGGCTTTTGTGACCAATGCAGAGCGCATGGTGCATTTCCTCAAAAACGAGCCGCGCAGCGTCATATGTTATCTCAAGGCCGGCGGCGTGGAGGGGATACTCATCGACGCCATTTACGAGGCGGGTTTTCGCTCGGAGCTGTTCCGGCTCATTCGCGCCGGCCGGACGATAGACTTCCCCGGCGGAGCCTTGCGCTTTGAAGCGGGCAGCATACTCTCCGAGGAGCCGTTGGATGAAAAAGCCATCCGCTCGGAAGTACTGCGGGCCGAGCAGAGCAATACCTCCGTGATCTACAACGACCAGTTCTTTTTCAAGATCTACCGGAAATTGGACACCGATATCAACCCCGACCTGGAGTTGGTACGGTACCTCTCGGAGCGTACCAACTTCCGCAATGCGCCCCGCTACGGCGGCGGCATACAGTACGAGGAGCGCGCCGGGCAGTCGTTTACCATACTGGGTTTGCTGCAAAACAAAATACCCAACCAGGGCGAAGCCTGGACGCTCATGCTCGATTCTTTAGGCAAGTATTATGAACAGGTACAGGCAAATGCAGATAAAAATGTGCCGGCCCCGGAATTGGCGCATGCCGACCCCATGTACTTCGAGCAGGCGCCGGAACTGCTGCAGGGCTTTATCGGGCATGATACCTATGAGCGCGTCAGGTTGTTGGCGCAGCGAAGCGCCGAAATGCACATCGCCTTGGCTTCCGAACCTGAAGACCCGGCTTTCGCGCCACAGCGCTTCAATCTGCACTACCAGCGTTCGATTTACGCCGCACATCGCAAATTAGTGAGTGAAAAACTGGATGCATTGGAGTCGAAACTCCAAAGCTTCCCGGCACACGTGGCGGCAGAGGCGAGATCGGTATTAGTCTTGCGGGAAGAAATCCTGAACTGCTTCAACCGGATTTACAGCACGCCGATTGACGCGGTGAAAACCCGCATACACGGCGACTACCACCTCGGCCAAGTTCTCTTTGACGGAAACGACTTTTTTATCATTGATTTTGAGGGCGAGCCGATGCTGTCCATCAGCGAGCGGCGGCTCAAGCGCACGCCGTTCAAGGATGTAGCGGGTATGATCCGCTCTTTCCATTATGCCGCTTATGGTAAATTGTTGCTCAACCCCAACCAGCGCAAGGAGGAAATGCCCTGGCTGGAGCAATGGGCGCGGCAATGGTATCACTACGTGAGCCGCTTCTTCCTCACGGCCTATTTGGAGCGGGCAGCCGGGCAGCCTTTCATTCCTTCTGATCCGGAAGCGACGCGGCTCCTGTTGCGCACTTACTTGCTGGAAAAGGCCATTTACGAGGTGGGCTACGAGATGAACGCACGCCCGGAGTGGCTGCGCATTCCGCTGAAGGGGGTGCTATTTGAGATGGAATGACGGGGCAAATAGGGCCCCGACACGAGTGTCTGGGGGGTAATGGCCTGTATCGTCCTATTTGTCCCTCGTATTCCACAAAACGAACCAACAACGGACAACCAACAACGAGCCAATGCAAACCAAAGGCATCTTCTCCAAAGGCATCCGCCACATGCTCATCGCGGTGTTGAGCTTTTCTACCATGAACCTGTTAGTGAAGCTGCTGCCAGGCATCCCGCCTATGGAATTGGTGTTCTTTCGCTGCCTGGTTTCTTTGCTCATCTGCCTGTACCTGCTGCAGCGGGCCGGGGTGCATTGGCTGGGCGACAACCGCCTGCAATTGGCGCTGCGCGGCATTTGCGGCACTACGGCTTTGTTCCTGTTTTTTGTCACGCTCAAGAAGATACCTTTCGCGAGCGCTGTGACGCTGGCTTATACCTCGCCGGTGTTTTCGGCCATCCTGGGCGCGTGGTTCCTCAAAGAAAAACTGAAGCCGGTGCAGTGGGTGTTCATCGCTATGTCGCTGGCAGGCGTAGCAGTACTTCAGGGTTTCGATCCGCGCATTTCGCCGGCTTACCTGTTGCTGGGCATCGGCTCGGCGCTGTTTTCCGGCCTGGCGTACATGTTTGTGCGCAACCTCAAGGGCAAGGAACACCCCGTGGTGGTGGTGCTGCATTTCCAGTTGGTGGGCACGCTTGCCGGTGCGGCGTTCACTACATTTGATTTCAGGATGCCGCAGGGCTGGGATTGGGGGATGCTGCTCGGCATAGGGCTGCTCACCCAATTGGGACAGATAAATCTCACCAAAGCGCTGCAAACCGAGCAATTGGGCATTGCCTCCAGCCTCAACTTTCTCGGCGTATTATATGCGGTATTTTTTGGGGTGTTGCTCTTCCAGGAACACGTGACGGCGGCGAATGCAATCGCTATGATGGTCATCGCCGCAGGCGTGGTGGGCAATGTCATCGTAGGCAAACGGGCCGAGGTGATCGCTACGGCGAATATTGTGAAATCGTATGATTGAAAAGTAACACCTTTGCGCCGGTTTATCATCCTTGACAACATGAAAGAAGATCAAACTGCAGATTCCTGGCAATTAATCCGCTCCGAACCCGGCCCGCACATCAAACTCTTCCAGGTGCGTTACGACTGGATGCGCAACCCCCGCAACGGCGCCGAAGAGCGCATGGTCATCCTCGAAGGGCGCGATTCTGCCAACGTCATCGCCATCACGCCGGATGGGCAGATGGTCTTGGTGAAGCAATACCGCTTCGGCATAAGGCAGGATACGCTGGAAATTCCCGGCGGCTTGGTAGAAGCCGGCGAAGACCTGCAGGCCGCTGCCGCCCGCGAATTGGCCGAGGAAACCGGCTATACCGGCAGCAATTGGGAATACCTCGGCAAGGTGCCTTCCAACCCGGTTTTTATGGACAGCTACATCCATCACTGGGTGTTGCGCGACGCCCGACCGACGGAAAGCCTTCAATTGGACGACGGCGAGGCCGTTGAACTGGTACTCATGCCCCTGGCAGAGGTGAAAGCTGCTTTATTGGAAGGCAAATTCCAGCACCCGCACATGATCACGGCCTTGCTGCTGTTTTTTTTCTGATCCATAGCACCGGCGTCAGTACCTGCGACTTCAGTCGCCGGCCTGCCATCGGCGACTGAAGTCGCAGGTACTTTTTACTTATTCGGCGACTGAAGTCGCAGGTACTTCTTACCTTTGCCCCTTCGCTGAAAAAGCGCTTCATCAAATGAACATCATTCAAACCATACAGGAAGCTGCCGCCCGCGGGGCATCGGCGCTCTACGGCCAAAGTATCAAGCCGTCTGACATCACCCTCACGCCTACGCGCAAGGAATTCGAGGGCGACTATACCATCGTCGTCTTTCCTTTCACCAAGTGGGTGAAAAAAGCCCCCGACGCAATCGGGCAGGAATTAGGCGAATACCTCCAGTCCAATCTACCCGCCATTGCCGGCTTCAACGTGGTGAAGGGCTTTCTCAACCTCGTGCTCGCAGATAAGGTATGGGCCGGTTTCCTGGAAGAGGCCTGGCCCCGCGAGGATTACGGTCGCCACCCCTCCACCGGCGAAAAGGTGATGGTGGAATACTGCTCGCCCAATACCAACAAGCCCTTGCATTTAGGCCATGTGCGCAATATCCTGCTGGGATGGAGCACCTCCAAAATTTTGGAAGCCGCCGGCTACGAAGTGGTGCGCGTACAGATCATCAACGACCGCGGCATCGCCATCTGCAAGAGCATGCTGGCATGGCAGAAATTTGCCGGCAGCGCCACGCCGGAATCCGCCGGCATCAAGAGCGATCACTTCGTAGGAGACTACTACGTGGAGTTCGAGAAGCGCTTTCGCGAAGAATACCTTGCCTGGCAGGAAACGGATGCCGCCGCAGCAGTGTATGAAGCCGGCGCCAAGGAAGGCCAAAGCCGGGAGCAGTTTTTCAAAGACTACAAAGACCGCTACTTCAACGAATACAGCGCCCTGGGCCGCGAAGCCGCCGTAATGCTGCGCCGCTGGGAATCCGGCGATGCAGAAACACTCGCCCTTTGGAAGCGCATGAACGACTGGGTTTACCAGGGCTTCGAAGAGACTTTCGCCACTATCGGGGTCTCCTTTGACAAATACTACTACGAATCCGACACCTACCTGCTCGGCAAGGACATGGTAGAAGAGGGCTTGACAAAAGGCATCTTTTACCGGCAGGATGACGGCTCAGTATGGGTCAACCTCGAAGACGTGGGCATGGATCAAAAGGTGTTGCAGCGCCGCGACGGCACTTCGGTCTATATCACCCAGGATTTGGGCACAGCTCGCCTGCGCTACGACGACTTCGGCATCTCCCGCATGGTGTATGTGGTGGCCGACGAGCAGAATTACCACTTCCAGGCATTGTTCGAGGTGCTCAAAAAAATGCAGGAACCCTACGCCGGCGGCTTGTATCACTTGGCCTACGGCATGGTCGATCTGCCCACCGGCAAGATGAAATCCCGCGAAGGCACCGTAGTAGATGCCGACGACCTCATCGCAGAGGTCATTGCCGAAGCGCGCGCCGGTTCGCAGGAGCGCGGCACGCTGGCCGATCTGTCTGCTGAAGAGCAGGAAGCAATTGTCCGGAAGATCGGCCTGGCGGCGCTCAAGTTCCACATCATCAAGGTGCAGCCCAAGAAGCGAATGGTGTTCGATCCCAAAGAATCGGTGGACTTGCAGGGGCAAACCGGGCCTTACATCCAAAATGCCTACGTGCGCATACGCTCTGTGTTGCGCAAGGCCGAGGAGGAAAGTATCCAACTGCCTGCATCGGCATCATACACTACCCTGGAAGAACAGGAGAAGGAACTGCTGCGCGCATTGTATGAATTCCCGGCCATCATAGCCCGCGCCGCATCGGATTACGATCCCTCCCATGTGGCAGGCTATGCTTACAACCTGGCCAAGTCATTCCACAAATTCTACCACGACCACTCTATCTTGCGCGCTGAAAATGAGGCCGCTAAAGCCTTTCGCCTCAAGCTGGCCCGTATGGTAAGTCATGTGTTGAAAACGGGGATGGATGTCCTGGGGATTGAGATGCCGGAGAA
>CAZNYK010000013.1:0-4256 GCA_964577215.1 uncultured Saprospiraceae bacterium | reverse complement strand
AACCACTTCTAAAACTGTGGAATTATGGAAGAGAAAAAAGAACCGCTGAATTTCATCGAAGAGATCATTGAGGAAGACATCCGCAACGGCAAGCACGCAGGCCGCATTCACACGCGCTTCCCGCCCGAGCCTAATGGATACCTCCACATCGGCCATTGCAAGGCCATTTGGATCAACTTTGAGTTGGCCAAGAAATACGGCGGCAAAACCAACCTCCGCTTTGACGATACCAACCCCACCACGGAAGAAACGGAATATGTGGACAACATCAAGTCCGACATTCACTGGCTGGGCTACGACTGGGAAGACCGGGAGTTTTACGCCTCGGATTACTTCCAGCAACTGTACGAGTTCGCATTGAAACTCATTCGCAAAGGCCTTGCCTATGTGGACGACTCGACGCCGGAGGAGATCGCCGCCCAAAAAGGCACGCCCAATGTTCCCGGTACGGAAAGCCCCTATCGCAACCGCAGCATAGAGGAAAACCTCGACTTGTTCCAACGCATGAAAGCCGGTGAATTACCGGACGGCTCCCACGTGCTGCGCGCCAGGGTGGATATGAGTTCGCCCAATATGCATATGCGCGACCCGGTGCTGTATCGCATCAAACGCGACCACCACCACCGCACCGGCGACGAGTGGGTGATTTACCCCATGTACGACTTCGCGCACGGGCAGTCTGACTCTATCGAGGGCATCACGCATTCCCTTTGCTCGCTGGAGTTCATTCACCACCGGCCATTGTACGATTGGTTCATCGAAAAGTTGGAGATATTCCCCTCCCGGCAGATTGAGTTTGCCCGCATGAACGTATCGTACATGATCACCAGCAAGCGCCGCCTGCTCAAGCTCGTCAATGAAGGCTACGTCACCGGCTGGGACGACCCCCGCATGCCCACTATTGCCGGTATGCGCCGCCGGGGATATCCCGCCGAAGCCATCCGCGAGTTTTGCAGCCGTACCGGCGTAGCCCGCCGCGACAACGTGATCGAAATAGAATTGCTGGAACACTGTGTGCGCGAGGTGCTCAACCGCGTTGCACTGCGCGTCATGGCTGTGCTCGACCCGGTCAAATTGGTCATTGCCAATTACCCCGCCGGGCAGGTGGAATTCATGGAAGTGGAAAATAACCCGGAAGACCCGGAAGGCGGTTCCCGGCAGGTTCCTTTCTCCGGCGAGCTGTACATCGAGCGCGAAGACTTTATGGAGGAGCCTTCCAAGAAGTTCTTCCGCCTTGCGCCCGGCCAAATGGTGCGCCTCAAGAGCGCCTACATCATACAATGCGACAATTTTGTGAAAGACGAAGCTACCGGTAAAGTGACGGAAATCCACTGCAGCTACTTCCCCGAAAGTCGCAGTGGATCAGACACTTCCGGCTTGAAGGCTAAAGGGACACTGCACTGGGTTTCCGCCGCCCATGCCGCCCATGCCGAGGTGCGTCTCTATGATCGCCTGTTCACAGACCCGGCCCCAACGGGCCACGATGACAAGGACTTTATGGAGTTTGTTAACCCTGAATCGCTCCAGGTCATACCCGATGCGCTCATCGAGCCGGGCCTGCGCCATGCGAAACCGGGGCAGGCGTACCAGTTTATTCGTAAAGGCTACTTCTCTGCCGACCAGGATTCTACGCCGGAGAAGCCGGTGTTTAACCTTACGGCATCGTTAAAGGATTCGTGGAAGGGGTGAAGGCGAACTATTTTGAAAAGCCGGCCGTTCTAAACATATCCAGTCAAAAGAAAAAGTTATGGCAACTCAATTGGAAGGAACAAACAATATGGGCGTGGCGGAATTTTTGTCCTTATTTGGCCAGTTTTCAAAGGACGAACAAATCGCCATCGCGGAACGAATCTCTAATCAGACTTTTGAATCCCGATGGCACATTCTGGATGATGAGTTGCCAGATACAGATGAATTGACTGAAGAAGAGATTATGGCTGAAGTTAAAGCTGTAAGGTATGGCGCTCAGCAAACGCCTTAAAGTAGTCCTGGATACCAACTGGTATATTAGTGCAACAATTAACAGGAAATCCAGACGTAGGCTATATAGCCTATTGATTGATAATAGATTGGAAATACTATTCTGCCAGAGGTTGCTCGATGAATATGAGCGGGTCATTTTCCGAAAGAAATTCGAAAAACTTATCCGTCCTGACCAGGTTTACCGGTTCATCAAGTTGGTTGCAGAAAAACTTACTGCCGTGGAATCGTTAACTACTGTCAATCTGAGTCGGGACGTTAAGGATAATTTCCTACTATCTATTGCAGCAGATGGGTCGGCGGATTATTTAGTGACCGGAGACAGCGACTTGCTGGTGATAAAAGAGTTTGGCAAAACGCAAATCGTCACAATGGATGTGTTTTTGGAAACTTTAGAAAAACTATAGGAGAAAAATAGAGCGCCTTCCCGAAATAGAAGGCGCTCAACAAATCATCTCCCTTTTTATATCTTTAACAAATTTCGATCTTCGTGTCAATTACGATGTAATAAGATCAACAACCGTGCCAAAAATGAGAGTCGCCCGTCTTTTCCTGCTTTTCTTTTTGTTCGTCCAGGTAGTCCATGCCCAGAAGCCGGCCTTCGGCGCCGGCTATATAGCTACCAAAACAGCGGAGAGCGAACGCGGCATGGTGGTAGCGCCGCACCCGCTGGCATCCGCCGTAGGCGTGGATATTTTGCGCCACGGCGGCAACGCAGTGGATGCCGCCGTGGCGGTGCAATTTGCCATGGCGGTGGTGTATCCCCGTGCGGGCAACCTCGGCGGCGGCGGATTCATGGTCATTCGCCACAAAGATGGGCAGGCCGATGCGTTGGACTACCGTGAGAAAGCTCCCATGGCCGCCCACCGGGATATGTATTTAGACTCCTTAGGCAACGTGGTTCCCCGCCTGAGCCAGGATGGACACCTCGCCGCAGGCGTACCGGGCACGGTGGCAGGACTTGTAGAAGCGCATCGGAAATATGGACGATTGGATTTAAAGACGCTTATCAGCCCCGCCATAGAGCTGGCCAAAAAAGGCTTCGCTATCTCGGAAGGAGAAGCCGCCCGTTTAAATTCTTTCCAGGAAGCTTTCAAAAAATACAATACCCGTCCCAACGCGTTTGTAAAAGCCAATTGGAAAGCCGGCGACCGTTTGGTACAGAAAGAACTTGCCGCCGTGCTTATCCGCATTCGCAACCAGGGCGAACCCGGTTTCTACGAGGGAAAAACTGCCGACCTCATCGTACAGGAAATGCAACGCGGCAATGGTATTGTCAGCCATGAAGACTTGAAGCGCTACCGGGCGCAGTGGCGAACGCCAGTCAGGGGGCGGTATAAAAATTACCAGGTAATCTCCATGCCGCCTTCCTCCAGTGGAGGGGTTGCCTTGCTGCAAATGCTGCACATGGTGGAGCCGCACGGCTTGGGGAAATACGGCTTCCAGTCCCCGGAAGCTGTGCATATCATGGCGGAGGCCATGCGCCGAGCCTATGCCGACCGCGCCGAATATCTCGGAGATTCAGACTTTTATCGCGTGCCTATTGACAGTTTGCTCGAAACCGGGTATCTCAATCAGCGCATGGCTGATTTTCGCTTAGACAAATCGACGCCCAGCGCGAGCGTTGGCGCCGGAAAATTCCAACTCGCCAAAGAAACTTTTGAAACAGAGCATACCTCTATCGTTGATGCCGATGGCAATGCCGTATCTGTCACCACCACGCTCAACTCCAACTACGGATGCAAGGTAGTAGTGGGCGGCGGCGGTTTTTTCCTCAACAACGAAATGGATGATTTCAGTGTGAAGCCCGGCGTACCCAACCAGTTCGGCTTGGTAGGCAACGAAGCCAACGCCATACAGCCCGGCAAGCGCATGCTGAGTTCGATGACGCCGACCATTGTAGAAAAAGACGGCAAGCTCTTCATGGTACTCGGCGCGCCCGGAGGCTCCACCATCATCACAGCGGTATTCCAGGTGCTGCTCAACGTGGTGGAGTTCCATCTCGATTTGGAATCTGCCGTTAACGCCGGCCGTTTCCACCACCAATGGCTGCCCGATCAGATATTAGTGGAACAAGACGCCCTGTCTCCGGAAGTGCGCATGGCACTGGAAGAAAAAGGCCACCAGTTGCAACCGGTCAAGTACATGGCCGTGATCAAAGCCATTCGGCGGTTGCCCAACGGCAAGCTCATCGGGGTAGGGGATCCCCGGAATCCCGATGACGATGCGGAGGGGGAATGAGGGTGTTGGGGTAGGGCATAGAGCATAGGGCATAG
>CAZNYK010000012.1:31425-50079 GCA_964577215.1 uncultured Saprospiraceae bacterium | reverse complement strand
AACTCATGCGTATTAATTGGAGTATTCGTGGAAGGTATAAATGTAAACACGCCGGGCACGGCGATCTTCGACTTCATCCGGGTGACGCAAGGCACGCCGCAGCCGTTGACTGCGCCGCAAACTGCTGCCATTCCGGTAGAATCGCCTTCGGAGGTATCTCCTTTCGATTTGCAGGCAAGCCCCAACCCCGCATCGAGCGGAGGAGAATTGCGTGTAGAACTTCTCGGAGTAATGGATGGGAACGTCCGCATCGGGTTGCACTCCCTGCAAGGCGCTTTGATCAAGGAAGTCGTAGTGGATGCTTCGCTTGGCACCAATGTCAACATTGGCTTGAATGGCGTACCGGCGGGTACCTATTTCATCAGGGCCATGACGCAAGACGGAAACGCCATTACCAGGAAAATTGTAGTGTTAAATAAGTAATTGACAACGGGAATAGAGAATTAGTTCTCAGCATCGGGGCTGCCTTTCATTAGAAGGGCAGCCTCTTTGTTTTGGCGGATTTGGGGTCAAATGCAAGACTATCCCCGGCGAACAAGGCTTTGATAATCCAGAAAATAGATCAATTTCACTGAGAGACTATTGTTTTGCGGCGCTTCAAAAAGATTGCCCCAGTTGGAGAAGTAGGTTTCACCCGCCAAGGCATCGCTATGCAGGATGGAATTCTTCCATACGACAAACAAATCGCTGCCGGGAGCGAAACGCCAGCGGAATATCATATCCACGTTGAATGCGTTGAAGTTGGCATCCCGGGATTCGTTGAAATAGGTGGCTCCGAGTCTGCCGTCTTCTTCCAGCAGATGATATTGCCGGTAAACAACGCTGGTCCAGTAGTGACGGGCGCGCAGGGTGAGCGCAGTATTGGGGTTGAAAGTGTAGCTGGCGTTGAACACGTTTTCCACCGTTTCGATATGGCGTCGGCCAAAAATAATATCCTCCGTTCCGGAAGGATTTCCAGTTTTGGCTACAAAACCCACATCGTTGCGCAAGCGGCTGTAGAAGGCGCTTATGCTCATGGTGAGCTTGTCGTTGACGCGATAGCGGGGTGAAAAATTGATATTCCAGCGATGGCGCCCCTCTTCGTCGAATTTCCGGATATTGGTGCTAAACGACACCCGGACTTGCTTGCGGCTGTCGGTGCCTATCCAAAAACCTGCGTTGTTGCTGGTTGGGAAGCGGTAGTAGCGCCCCGGCGTACGAGGTTCAAAATAATCATAGGTAATAAAAGGTTCGTGATAGCTCCAGGCTTCAAAATTCCAGAAGCTTTTGGTTTGCACCCAGGCCCAAAAGTTGGCGCCGAAGTCGGTATATACATTGGGCTTATATAATCTGTTATAGTTCAAATACATGCCTGCACCGCCGGCATTGAATTTGCCGAAAGGCTGAAACTGCTGGAACCGCAGCTCAGTGCCGATGGAGCGTTCGTTGTTGTTAAACAGAAAACCCAGGTCGTTGGGATTGTACGAATCGCTTTCCTCGTTGTAGGAAATACCCCCTTGCCATTTGCCGCTGATCTTGCCCACGCCGATATTGAACGCGTGCCCCAGATCGGCGCTACCCGGGTGATACAACTGGCTGACTACCCCGCTGCCGCGTAAGCCGTAGGAATTGCTTTTGTTGCGAAAATCGAATACCGCGCCGCTCACATTCGCGTCATAATCTCTACCGGAGCGCAACACCGTAGTATTAATAAGGGTGACGAAGGAATTATTCTTGAGATTCTGGTCGGCTACCAAAACGGTATAGTTTGTCAACGGGTCAGTTTCAATTTGGCGATCTTCACCTTCCGGGTTGCGCACGGTGGCGAAGCTTCGGCCGGATGTAGCATTGAAAAAACCCAGCCCCAGCCCTTTGGCAGTTCGCCCCGATACTTTGGAAGCGTTTATAAGCCTGGATTGCTGGGGGTTGGACACCACGGTTTCACCTTCCTCCAGTTGATCGTACACACTCCCGTATTTGAGCGGGCGGCCGCCGATACGGCGCGAATAGAACACCCCGCCTTTGTTGAACAACTCCGTGCCCTCGGTGAAGAATTGCCGGTTTTCGTCGAAGCGCACTTCAAAAGGAGAAAGATTGAGCACCTGGTTATCGGATTGCGCCTCGCCGAAGTCGGGAATGAGCGTCATGTCCAACGTGAAAGCATCGCTGATACCGTATTTGATATCCATTCCGCCGTTGAAGGACCGGCCGTACACGCTTTTGGGATTGCTGTTGCGATCGTGGTACTGTTGCCCGTACATAGCGAGGAAAGGGGTGGCCTGGAGGCGCAAGGGCGCTTTGATATTCTCCAGGCCATCTATAAATCCAGATTGTATGAGGAAACCATCAACTTGGGGGTTTATGAAATTCCAAAAACTGGTTTCATTGTATCGCTTGATATTCCTGCCGAAGTTGATGTGCCAGGTCTGGCGCTCGGTTTTGGGAAAGCGAAGGGCAGCAAAGGGGACGTGGATTTCCGCCGTCCAGCCTTTGTCGGTGGTAAAGCACTTGCTGAACCACACGGCATCCCACCCGATATCTTCACCGCGGGTGACGATCTGGTTTCCATTGTTGTTTCCGCTCGTTACGGGGGAAATTTTCAGGTCCACCTGCACACCGGCAGGAGTGACCAGAAAAGCCAGCCCGTTGAGACCGTCGCGATAAGCATCAATAAAAACGCCGAACACATCCGTATTGCCGAGCCGGTCGCGCTGGGTGAGTTCCTGGAGAATGCTGTCCGGTCTTGGATCAGACATCTCAGCGCCGATGTATATACCGGTATTGTCATAGAGTATTCTGACATGCGTAGAAAACGCCGATGCGGCGCCTGGAACGGGAGCGGTTTGGACGAAATCCGCAGCAACTGCGGCTTCCGCCCAGACCGGCTCGTTCAATACGCCATCAAGGGTGATGCGTTCCGTTGTGCGAAGGGCAGATAACTGCCGCTTTTCATTAGGCGATTGCCCCCATAAGGCAGCAACCGACAGAAGAAGCAAAACCGGCAATAAGGCGTTGCGTTTCATCAGGTGATTTCTAAGTGGTATATAGCCATCGGCATACGGACAACCGACAGACCTTCAGCCCCCGCCGGAAGCCGGGACCTTGTGCCTCGCACCATATACCGGAACTAAGAGATAACACTTTTTCCGAAAGGTTGCATCAAAAGTGCCCTGAAAAGGCAATGCTTGTTAATTTTGCACATCTTACAAAAAGCCGGTGAAGAATCTCATTCCACATTTTATCCAGGAACAGTGCCAAAAAGGCAAAGCCCACGGGCGGATGCAGGCCTATACCATGTTCGTGGATATGTCGGGCTTCACGGCGCTCACAGAAACCCTCATGGCCCAGGGGGCGCGGGGTGCGGAGCAACTTTCCCAAGCGCTCAACGACATCTTCGGCCCTTTGGTGCGGCTCGTGTACAGCCGGGGAGGGTTTATCCCCTACTTTGCCGGCGATGCATTTATGGCTGTATTCCCGTCGAGCAGCGGACGGGTGACCGGCTCCGGCTTTATCCAAACCGCAGTAATGGCCCGGGACATGTTTTCCGACCGGAACCTCCGCTTCGGCGCTTTTCCCATTTCCATCAAGATCGGGCTGTCGTTCGGCAATGTGGAATGGGGCATTGTCGGGCGCAGGCGGCAGGCTTTTTATTTTCGCGGGGCAGCGGTGGATCACTGTGCGGCTTGTCAATCGGTAGCCGGGCGCATGGAGATCGTCCTCGACACGGCTTTACATGCCATTATCGAGGGATACGGCTATCATCTCCAGGAGGCCGGTCAGGGGTATTGGCGTCTGATCAACACACCGCAGGTGAGAACTTCAGCCGGGCGCGCGCCGGAATTGCCGGCATTGGATGAGTCCGTCGGGTTGCGCTTCTTGCCGAAAGAAGTGCTGGCATTCAACCAGGCCGGTGAATTCCGCACCGTCATTGCTGTTTTCCTCGCTTTCGACGGGGTGAAAGACCATTCTGTCCTGGATGAGTTCGCTTCGGTAGTGCTGGATCAGGCCGAAAACTTTTCCGGGTATTTCAAAGAGATAGATTTCGGCGACAAAGGCGGGGTCATGGTAGTGTTTTTCGGTGCGCCGGTTTCTTTTGAAAACAACATGAGCCGCGCCCTGGAATTCTTTTTCGCCGTCCAGGCAGAAACCGAAATATTGCGCTTGAACACCGGGGTGCAATTCAAAGCCGGCATCACCATAGGCACAGCCTATACGGGGATCGTGGGCGGCGAAGAACGCTGCCAATACGCCGCAGTGGGCAACCGGGTGAACCTCGCGGCCCGGCTGATGAGTTATGCCGATTGGGGCGAGGCTTTGGCGGACAGCGAGATAGGGAAAAACCGCCAATATCGCTTCCAGCACAAGGGAGATATCAAATATAAGGGCATTAAGGGCAACGTCCCCACTTTTTTGCTCCAGGGCCGCAACCTGGATCAGCAACAGAGCTTTTCCGGCCTCTTAGTGGGGCGCGCATCGGAGATGGATCAATTGCTCCGCCTTGCACAGCCCCTCTTCGACAGGCGCAACGCAGGCGTGGCATTGATATATGGAGAAGCGGGCTCGGGGAAAAGCAGGCTCTGCTTTGAGCTGTACAAAGCGCTGCACAAGAATCAGTTGGCCGAATGGTACACGGGCGCCGCTGATCAGATATTGCGCAAACCGCTCAATGCTTTCCTGTTTTTCCTGCGCAATTACTTCGACCAGTCTTTTGAAAACCTGCCCCAGGAAAACCGAAGGCACTTTGAATCCGGTTTTGCCGCTTTGCTCGGCGAATTGGAGCAAAAGCAACCTCCCGCCTGGGAGGCCTTGCGCCGGGAATTATTGCGCGTTCGCTCTGTTTTGGCCGGGTTGCTCGGCATCCATTATCCCGATTCACTATGGGAACAATTAGACGCCAAAGGCCGCTACGACAACACTACGCAGGCCATACTGCACCTGCTAACGGTAGAGGCATCCCTGCAGCCCCTTGTGCTGGAAATAGAAGATGCCCACTGGTTAGACGAACAATCAGGGGAGTTGCTAAATGAGTTGGTGCGCCGCCTGCACAAGCTGCCTGTGTTGATTCTTATCACTTCCCGCTATTTAGACGACGGCAAAGCGCCGGAGATCATTCCAGAATCCCTGCTGAAGTCTCTTCAGTTGCCGTATATGGCGCTCCAATTGTCTCCTTTGGATGCAGAAGGCGTACGCCGCTTCGCCGAGCTGCACCTCAGCGGGCAGATCAGCCCGGGCTTTTTCGAGCAATTGCTCAAACATACCAACAGCAATCCGTTTTACATCGAGCAGGTACTGGAATATTGCGTGGAACGAAACCTGCTGCGCCAGGAAAAAGGTATCTGGCATGTGACTGCCGAAGATATCGACCTTTCCGGCTCCATACAGTCTATCCTTACCGCCCGTATCGACCGGCTTTCGGCATTGACGCGCGAAACGGTGAAAGCCGCTGCGGTTATTGGCAGGGAGTTTGAACTACCCGTGCTGAACGCTGTGATGAACCACCAGGAAGACTTTATCCTGGCCAATGGCAATCCGCAAACGCTGCTGCAGGAACAGATCAAAACAGGCGAACGGGGCCAGATATGGCACGCGCTTACAGAACTGAGATACATCTTCCGGCATTCGCTCTTGCGCGAAGCCGCCTACAACATGCAGATGCGCTCGCGGCTCAGCCAGCTCCACGCACTCATCGCTCAGGCTATTGAGCACCTCCATGCCGACGACCTCCGGGAACGCTATGCCGATCTGGCTTTTCACTTTGAGCAAGCCGGCATTGTGGAAAAAACCTGTGAGTACCTGCTCAAAGCTGCCGACCACGCCCGCCGCAACTACCAGAACCAGCAGGCCCTGCATTATTACGACAAACTCATCGAGTTGTTGCCCCGAAAGGCCGATCCGGAGCAAGTCATCAAAGCTCACATGCGCCGGGGCATTATACTTGAACAAACGGGGCGCTGGGATGAATGCCGCCAAAGCTATACCCGCGCCCTTCGCTCGGCCCAGCGGTCAAAAAATCCGCTGCTGCTGGGCCAGGCTGAAAACAACCTCGGCCAGGTGCTGCTGCTCCAAGGCGATTACGCCGGAGCGCTCAAGCATTTCAACCGGGCCTCCGAGATATCTGAATCTATCAATGATCCCATCGGCATTGCACGGGTGAACGGCAACCTGGGCAGCCTGTATTTCCGCCAGGGGCAATACAACAACGCCAAAGCCTTCTTTACCCGCAGTATCGCTACCGCCCGGGATGCCGATCCTTCCGCCATTAGTGCGCAGATAGTGGCCCACTTTGCACTCGCACATATGAACCAAGGCGACTACGACAACGCCGCGCGCATCATCCAGGAACAATTGCCCCTCTCCCAAAACCTCGGCGACAAGCAGGGCATGGCTTCGCTTTACACGAACCTGGGCATTATCTTTTTTGAAAAAGGAGATTACGATGCCGCTCTGAGCAGCCACCAAAAAGGGCTGGCCCTCAGCGAAGAACTCGGCAACAAAATGTTTACCGCCATCAATATCGGCTGTATGGGCAGCGTACACGAACGGCGGGGCGACTACGCCAAAGCCATGCAGCACTTCGTACGCGACCTGGAATTGGTGGAGGAAATGGGCGACAAGCAAGGCACAGCCATTGCCCTGAACCTCATCGGGGAATTGCTCAGTTTCATGGGAGAGTTCGGCCAGGCCATCGACTACCTGCAAAAAAGCCTCATGCTCTGCGAAGAGCTCGGCTACCGCAAAGGCCTCGCCAAAGCCGTCAATACCCTCGGCGATATTTTCTTCTATACCGGCCAGTACGAACGCTCCCTTCAACACTACGACCGCGCCATAGAGGTGACCAGGCAAATTGACGCCAAGTCGGTTTTGGGTATCAGCTTGGTGGAAAAGGGCATCGTATTGGCTGAACTGCAAAAAACGGCAGAGTTGGAGACCATCGTACAGGAAGCCCTCGCCCTCGCCCTGAGTCTCGGCAATTCCGATCTGGAGTTCGACGCGCGCATTCTCGCCGCCAGGTTGCTTCACCTGCACGGCAATCACAACGAAGCCGTTGAATCCGTGCGCCATTTGGAATCATCCGCCCTCCAACCGGTACAACAAGCCGCCCTTGCCTATGAGCTGCACCGCCTCCTGCCCCTGGAAGACGGGCTGCGGGTGCGGGCGCTGGAGTTGTACCGGGCGCTTTACAAGCTGACGCCGAAATATGTGTATAAGGCGAGGTTGAGGGAGTTGGGGGGAGAAGGGGCGGAAATGTAAAAAACCGCTTGTAACAGGAGAGGGAAAAAGGAAAAAGGAAAAAGGAAAAAGCGGCGCACCGTGCGACTCGTGCTGAGCGATGCACTGAACGAAGCCGAAGTGCTTGTCGAAGCAAGTCGATGTGAAAAGCTTGCCGGCCGTGGCGAATAAAAAGCGCTGTAACAAGTGCCACATTGAAATGCCCCATGAACATTCCGAACAAATGTTCGTTTCTTAAAAAAGAATTTTTTACATTTGCACCCGCAAACCTTCGGAGTAGTCATGCAAGAAAGGACATTCGAACAGGATTTTCAAGCCAGGATAGACGCCGACCAGAAGATCGAGCCGAAAGACTGGATGCCGGACAATTACCGCAAAACGCTCATCCGGCAAATTTCACAACACGCCCATTCCGAGATCGTAGGCATGTTGCCCGAAGGCAACTGGATCACCCGCGCGCCCTCGCTGCGCCGCAAGGTAGCGCTCATTGCCAAAGTGCAGGACGAAGCCGGCCACGGCCTTTACCTGTATGCCGCTGCCGAAACCCTCGGCGTGGATCGCGATACGCTCATACAGGAACTGCTGGAAGGCAAAGCCAAGTACAGCAGCGTGTTCAATTACCCCGCCATCACCTGGGCCGATATGGGCGCCATCGGCTGGCTGGTGGACGGCGCCGCTATCATGAACCAGGTAGCGCTCTGCCGCACCTCCTACGGCCCCTACGCCCGCGCCATGGTGCGCATCTGCAAGGAGGAAAGCTTCCACCAGCGCCAGGGCTACGAGATCATGCTGACCTTGGCCAAGGGCTCGCCGGAGCAAAAAGCCATGGCCCAGGATGCGCTCAACCGCTGGTGGTGGCCCGCGCTGATGATGTTCGGCCCCAACGACAAGGACTCCCCGCACACCGAGCAGTCTATTCGCTGGCGTGTCAAGCGTTTCACCAATGACGAGTTGCGCCAACGCTTCGTGGATATGACCGTGCCGCAGGCGGAATTCCTCGGCCTTACCGTTCCGGACCCGCACCTGAAATGGAATGAGGAGCGCGGCCACTACGATTTCGGCCCCATTGACTGGGACGAATTCTGGAACGTAGTGAAAGGCAACGGCCCTTGTAACCTGCAACGCATGAAGGCCCGCCGCAAGGCGCATGAGGACGGCGAATGGGTGCGCGAGGCGGCCTTGGCGTATGCCGAAAAGAGGCGAAAGAGGGCAGAGGGCATAGTGAAGAGGGCATAGTGAAGTACCGGCGACTTTAGTCGCCGAGATCAGCAGGCAAAAAGGCCCGGAAACCGGAGTGAAGTACCGGCCACTTTAGTCGCCGCGATCAGCACTCGCTCAGCATAAATAACTAACAATAATAAAATGAGCAAAAAAGACTGGCCGCTTTGGGAGGTGTTTATCCGCGCCAAGAATGGTCTCGACCACAAGCACGTGGGCAGCCTCCATGCCGCCGATGCGCAAATGGCTATCGAGAACGCCCGCGACGTATATACCCGCCGCAGCGAAGGGGTCAGCATATGGGTGGTGGAATCCAAATATATCACTGCTTCAAGCCCTGACCAAAAGGATTCGTTATTCGATCCGGCAGAGGATAAGGTTTACCGCCACCCAACTTTTTACAATTTGCCTGATGAGGTGAAGCATATTTGACGGTTAGTCACTCGATGAACTGGCTGAGGTTTTCGCCGATCGCAGTGCAAAAGGAATTGCCGGTTTCTATCTGACCGGAGTGGAGGTCGTAGCGATGCCAGAGGTTTTGCCGGTAGTCATTTTGAACAAGCCGGTGAGGCCGTAGATCAGTTGCGTGATGATGGCTTGGTGCTGCCGGGAATGGCTGACATGGGTTAAAGTTAAGTAGTCGTTCATCCTTGCCGATATTTTCACAAATGTAACTACTTAGGTACATTTTGCGGTTTAATTATGATCAACCAAGAAATACACTTCCAATACCTCCTCCGCCTCGGCGACAACGCCCTCATCCTCGGGCAACGCCTCTCCGAGTGGTGCGGCCACGGGCCGGTGCTGGAGCAGGACATCGCCATTACCAACATCGCGCTCGACCTCGTGGGCCAGGCGCGCACCACATTGGAGTATGCGGGCCGGGTGGAAGGCGCAGGCCGCTCAGAAGACGACCTGGCGTACTTCCGCAATGCCCACCAGTTTTACAATGCTTTGTTGGTGGAACAACCCAACCAGGATTGGGCCTGCACCATGGTGCGGCAGTTCTTCTTCGACGCATTCAACTATTACCTGCACCGGGAACTGACGCAAAGCAAAGACGGGCAACTCGCAGCCATTGCCGAAAAATCGCTCAAGGAAATTACCTACCACCTCCGCTACAGCAGCGAATGGGTCATCCGCCTCGGCGACGGCACCGACATCAGTCATGAAAAGATGCAAAACGCCGTGAACGACCTCTGGATGTTCACAGGCGAACTCTGCACGCCCGACGAATTGGATGCCGCCATGCTCGAAACCGGCATCGGCGCCGATCTGCTCCGCATCAAACCCTTGTACGATGCCAAACTAAACGAAATACTGGCAGAGGCAACCCTTTCCATCCCCTCCAACCCCTGGATGCAAAGCGGAGGAAAGCAGGGCCGCCATACGGAACACTTGGATTACATCCTCGCCGAGATGCAGCAGGTGCAACGCGCCATGCCCGGATTGACGTGGTAATGTGTAGCGGAACTCCGTTCCGATTGTACGGCGGAACTCCGTTCCGCCTCATGAGTAGAGCAACAGCGGAACAGAGTTCTGCTCTACATTGCCTATATTCGCCCTTTCATCCAAACACCTGCCTCATGCAGCATTTTTTTGACGCTATCCGCCCTTTCCACGATGAGGAGGTCAATGCGGCGGTGCGTTCCATTGCACATGATCCCCTGATGAAGGCGTTCATGGCATTTACTTTCCCCGACCAAACGGAGGAAGAGCGCATGGATACGCTTGCCGGCATCCGCAGCATATACGATTTCCAGGGGCGAATTGTATATCAAGCCCTGCAGCGCATGTTGAGCACAAGTGCCCAAGGGCTTACCCGTTCCGGATTTGAGCATTTAGAACCGGATACTGCTTACCTGTACATTTCCAACCATAGAAACATCGTGTTGGACAGCGCCCTGCTCAACCTCATCCTTTTTGAAAACCGCCAGGTGATGACAGCCACCGCCATAGGCGACAACTTAGTGCGCATGCCGGTGCTGCACGCCCTTGCCAGGATAAACCGCAACTTCTTGGTGCGCCGCGGCCTCCCTCCAAGGGAACTGCTGGAAAGTTCCAAAGTCCTCTCCAAATACATGCTGCACCTGTTGAGCACGGAAAACCGCTCCGTATGGATAGCCCAGCGCGAAGGCCGCGCTAAAGACGGCAATGACTTCACCCATCCCGGCGTACTCAAGATGATAGCCATGGCTGCCGGCGGCAAAGACCTGGGGGCGTACTTCAGGCAACTTCGGATCGTTCCTGTTTCCATTTCATATGAATACGACCCCACCGACGCGCTCAAGCTTCCGGAGCTTTTGACAGTAGCGCGCGGGGAATCCTACGTCAAGGAAGCGCAGGAAGATTTCCAGCACATTCTAACCGGCTTGGGCGGCCCCAAGGGACGCATCCACTTCCATGCGGGCAAAGTGCTCGATGAAGAACTCGGCATACTGGCCGAAAGCTCCGGCGCCAGCCAGCAGATCAAAGTCCTGGCTCAGATCATAGACCGCGCCATTATTTCCAATTACAAGCTCTGGCCCTGCAACTATGTGGCCGCCGACCTGCTCGTTGGCAGCGATAAATACGCTGCACATTACACTCCTGCGGAAAAGGAAGCCTTTGTGGAGCGCATGCGCTCCCGGATGGATATGGACAACCAGGAGGCACTCAAATGCTTTTTATCCATGTATGCAAACCCGGTCATGAACCGGTAATTGCTACCTTTCAGAATAGCTCCCGGGTCACTCCGTTACCCATGTGAAAAATGCCGTAACCGCCGCGAATATTGGAGTGTACGGTTACCGGCTCTGCAAATGGGTTGCCCCGCGCTTCATTGAACTGATAAAGCGTGCGCTCATAGAGAAATGCGTCGCGGCTGATCTGGAATACCCGCACCCGGTAGCGCGAAATACTTTGTTCGTCCTCCTCCAACGGATATGTAGAAACCCGTATGCGGTAGCGCCGCCCGTTGAAAGGCCCGTCGGAAATCACCATGCTGCTGTTACCTCCGGAATACAGGTTCGGATCGTTAGTCTCAAGGTCGCGGGGCCATTCAGAGAAAATGGTATCGCCCGGCGAATCCACATAACCGAATAGCTCCGATATTTCCATGCGGTAGTAATTCTCTTCCCCTTCCGGGTCGTCGATATCAATAATGATCTCATCAGCGCGGCTGCCGCCGGCGGTCACCGTTCCCCGCTTGCGCAACTCCATGTGCGCTACGGCAGGCGGCCGGGGCATCTCCTGCTCGGCGAAAACCAGGGCCGAACCCGTCAACTGTGCTTCTATTCGATATGAGGCGTCGCCGGCGGGCAGCGGTTCGGCAAGCCGTATCTCATAGTGCTTGCTGGCGGGATTGAATACCGGCCGGGCCAGTTCCTGTCCGTTGCGCAGCAAGCGCACAACGGCATCGGAGGGAAGCTCGTACGGGCCGGCTTCGAGCACCCCCTTGCTGCGGCTGATGAGCACTGAAACGAGTGTATCGCCGGCATTCAAGCCGGATACCAGCACCGGCAGCGACTCATGGGGGGGTATGTCTATTTCCACTACCTGGGAGAAAGAATCCTCATCGCAGGATGAATACACCAGCACAGCCGGCAGAACCAATGGAAGAAGGAAGCGGAAGAATTGCTTTTTCATGATGCTCAGAATTTGAATTGATAACTCAGCGATGGAACAAATGGCAATATGCTTATCTCCCGGAATACCCGGCGCTCTACGCCGTTCTCTATTTTCGTTCCGGTAGTAATGTAATAGGGATTGCGCCGCCAATAAACGTTGTAGGCGCCGATGACCCATTTGCTCTCCCACTTGGATTTAGGGCGAAGCTGGCGAATCTCGAAGCTGACATCCAGGCGATGGTAGTCGCTCATGCGGAATGCATTGCGCTGACCGCCCGACTCCACGTCGGTGTACCAGGAATATTCCTGCCCGTTGGAAGAAGAGTAGTACACCTGTACCGGATAGCGGAAAGTATTAAGGGTAACGGCATTGCCCGTACCATAGACCCATGCGGCAGAAAGGCCGAAGCGCTTGCCGAAGTCGTGATTGATCACGAAAGAAATGTCATGGCGGCGGTCATAGCGAAAAGGATAGCGTTTGCCGCCGTTGATATCGTCGAACTGCCGCCAGTTCCAACTCAGGGTATAGCCTATCCAACCGGTAGTTTTGCCTATTTTTTTCTGGAGGAAGAGTTCAAGCCCGTAGCTTTCGCCCGTGCCCTGGGTGACCTTGTCCTGCCAGTCATTGTCCAACCCGAAGAGGAAGGATGCCCCTTCTTTGAAAGAGATGACGTTATCCATTTTTTTGTAATACCCCTCAATGCTGAACTCGAATTCATCCCGTATAGTGCGCGCCAGGCCCGCAGCTACCTGCCACGACTGCTGCGGCAGGATGCGCCGGGTGCTGGGCACCCAAAGATCGGTGGGCAGGCTTAGCGCTTCGCTGGTGAGTAGGTTGATGTACTGGGCCATCGTACTGAATCCGGCCTTTAGGGCGAGGTTGTTATTCATGAGGTAGCGCAAGCCGAGGCGGGGCTGCAGGCTGGTATAGAACTTGCCCTGCACATCGAATGCGGAGGCATGAAGCCCGGCATTGATCTTTAGCGCGCCGAGGCTGAAGTCGTCTTCGGCATACAGGAAGTACTCTGTGCTGAACGCCCTGTTCGAGCCGATGAGAGTGTCTAAGTCCACGATGGTTCCGATACGACTTCTGAGCGACAGGGCGCCGGGACTGTAAGCATGGTTGGTGACGCCGCCGCCGAAACGAATGTAGTGATCCGGGCTGGGGATAAAGTCGAAGTCTATTTTGCCGCCGAGGTCTTCTATTCCGGAAAAATACTTGGCGGAGAACTTCTCCTCCTGATTGTTGAAACGGGATTCCTGGTCAGAGAGAATATCAATGCGGTAGCGGCTGTAGGTCAGGGTCGTATTGGCGAAAAGGCGGGGTGTGATCTGCCAGTTCCAGCGGGCTGCAGATATGATATTGCCCCAATCGATGCCGCCGCTGAAAGCGTCGGTATCGAACCTGAACGTGCTTTTAAATACGTCCGAGCCGCTATAGGCGCTGATATACAGGCGGTGGCGGTCGTTGAACTTGTGCTGTATCTTGGCGTTGAGATCGTAGAAGTACAGCGCCAGGTCAAAATTTTCCCCCGGAGGCTGGGTGGCCTTGATGATGGGCCGGAAGATGAGATCGGCATAAGTGCGGCGGGCGGAGATGAGAAAGGAGGTTTTGTCTTTGATGATCGGTCCTTCCAGGGTGAGTTTGGACGAGATCAGCCCCACTGAGCCTTCGCCGTGAAAGGCCTTTGTATTGCCCTCTTTCATATTGATCTCCAGCACGCTGCTGAGGCGGCCGCCATAGCGGGCCGGGAAACCGCCTTTGGTGAGCGTCACGTTTTTGATGGCGTCGGCATTGAATACCGAAAAGATACCAAGCACGTGGCTTACGTTGTACACCGGCACCCCGTCTAAGAGCACGAGGTTCTGATCGGGGCTTCCCCCGCGCACGTACAGGCCGTTTTGGCCCTCGCCGCCGCTCTGCACGCCGGGCAGCAGTTGCAAGCTTTTGAGCACGTCCACCTCCCCCAACAGGGCGGGTATGCGCTTGATCTGTTCTACGGGCACCTCCATACGGCCCATTTGGGTCCGCTCTTCTATGCGTTCGCCGCGATCGGCCTTTACCTCTACGGTAGCCAACTCGATAAAGGGCTGCAGCGCAATGTGGAGGGCATTGTTGGCTGCGAGGGCCACTGTAGTATCCTGCGGTTGATAACCAATATAGCTGAACACCAAACGCAGGCTGTCGCGGCGCTCTAATGTGAGGCTGTAAAACCCGTAGGTGTTGCTTACCGCGCCGGCGGCGAGTTGCGGGGCGAACACATTGGCGGCAATGAGTGGCTCGCCGCTTTCGCTGTCGGTGATATAACCGCTGATGGTGAATTTTTGGGCGCTGATCGAAAGGGGAAAGATAAAACAGAGCAGACGGAGAAGATACTTTGAGTGCATAGTAGCAAGGTTTTTTGAGCTATACCCACATTGACGGTAAAACTGGAGCCCGAGGTTGCAAAAGCCGGAGCTTTTAACGGTTTGATAACGGGCCGAAACGACCTCATGGGTAATGCCTTGAAAGCTCTATGCGGTGAGGAGGGCGCCGGGCAGTTTTCGGTTTTTCACCAAAACGCATACCCCAGATGCCACCCGAAAAGTATGTCGAGGTTGTTGCTTCGACCGGCCGGGTATTCGAAGTTGAATAACTGGAAATCGCGCAGGCGGCGCTCCGCATCGGGAGGAAGCCCAAATGCAACATGGTGGGCAGACCAGCCGGCTCCGACATAAAGGTCCACTACAACCCGCTTTTTAGCGCCCATGTAAAATTGACCGCCGAAGCGGCCGGCGCCGCCCCAGGTGTTCACTTCGCGCTTGATGAGAATAATTTCCTGGAACTGGCCGCCCTGGCGAAGGACAGTACTCCACTGCCGGTTGACAACGCTGTTGTGCTTGGCCTCTGCACCGAAGTAAAACATAAACTGATCCCGGATCTCGTAATAGTACTTCATGCCCGCCCGGAGCCGGGGACCGCGGTACGACTCTCCCAATTGATTGGCAAATGTGGAGGAGCTGAGAAAGGCCCCCAAACCTACATCCACACTCAGCTGCCGCGCCAGGCGGATGTCGGCAGTCAGCATTACCGACTGCTTAAAGGGGTTGAGCAGGGTGGTTGCATTGGTTTTCAGCACTACAGCAGGGATGACTTGCCCGGGGTTATCCTGGGCGTAAAGGGCGGATAAGCCCAGGGCAAACCCGAAAGCGAAGAGCAGGACTTTCATCTGTGCGTTGGGGATTAGAGCGTTATTTACCGATTCTGCCCAATGGGCGTATGTTGCTCATGTCGCTGATGTCGAAGAAGCGAAATTCCGTTTTGGAAGAGACGATTGCGTTGCCGTCTTTGATGATGAGGTCCACCGGGTCTTCAACCGGAAAAGAAAAATTGGTCGGCTGTAAAGACAAGGGGTTGGAAATATCAAAAACCTCCACGCGATCGGCGCCTTCATCGCACACAAAGAGGTAATTGTCCGTATAGCCCAAGCCGTTGGGCATATTCATAAAGTACGTTCCCACGTTGATGGGAGCGGTCTTGAGGGTTACGTCATATACGAGCAGCGCACTTTGAGAATTGAATCGCCCGCACACATTTTGAATGATCTTGATGGTGGAGTAGGCATAATTGTCTTTGACGACCACGGGATCGCAGCCGCCGAACAGGAAGTCCATACGGCCGGTTTGGGAGAGAATACGCGGAGCCGCCGGATTTTCTATACCCAGGATGTAGAGTGCGGTCCTGGAGCCTAAGTAAATGGTGTTATCGTAGATGATGATGGTTTCCAGCCCGTAGTCGGTGGGCAGGGTATGCACCAATTGAGGTTTGTCGGGATTTTGGAGGCTGTAGGTTTTTACCTCATTCGGATTAAGGGCGTACATGTACCCGCCGTAAACGGCAAAGCGCGTGATGGAACCGGATTGACCGGGGTCGGCGCCGATCTCGGCGGCGTCTTTGCTGCAGGATGCGGCGAGCAGGAAAAGGCCGGCAAGGAGAAGAATATTTTTCATGTTGAAACGATATTTTGGGTTGAAGATATAATTCACAGTATGGCATCAATTCACCGTCCGGCAGCGAGCATCAGAGAGGAATGCATCCTCCCAGCCTACCACCGCCCCTTTTGATTCGTCCACGCACTCAAAGATGCCGTTATACAGCGGGGGGTATAGCAGCGGCGAGAAAGCGTTTTCTACCCGGTCTATTTCCCGGATGTTGTACAGGTCGCTGATGTCTATGGTGATCAGGTCCCGCCAACTGTCGGCATAGAGGCGATTGCCGGCTATGGTATAATCGCCGATAGCGGGTATGAGAAAGAAAGTGAGATAAACGGGATTGGCGGGATCGGCCACGCTGAACACATGGATGCCCTTGCGCTGCTCGGCCATAAAAAACAAGGTGTCTCGCAGAAAAATGCCGCCACTGAGGGAAACGGGCTGTTGCGGCAGGTTCCTGATATCGCGCAATTCGGAAAGGGCAGCATAAACCGGCCTCTTTCCAATGCCGCTGAGCAAGGGGAACTCCTCCTGCACGCAACCGGTGGACAGCAACGCCGCCAGAATCGACAGTAAGGGCAGTAAGGTTTTCCGCGTGGTCATGCTGTAGAGGCGCATTGCAGGTTTCGAAATATGACAGTATAACGCACACTTGTTGCAAAAAGCTGCGCAGGTTTGCGGGGAAATCTTGATGTTTTCAAAAAAAATCGGATATTGTTCCGCAAAAAAACGAGCATGGCAACTCTTGACAGAAGACAATGGCTGCGCACAGCCGGCCTCGGCGGCGCATTTTCTCTCCTTGGCGGCTGGAAAGCCCTTGCATCGCCTGAAGTTTGGGATGCCCCGGAGTTCATTTCCTCCGGTGCTCCGGCAAGGCTGAGTTCCAACGAGAATCCCTACGGCCCCTCTCCCCGTGTACGGGAAGCCATACTCAAAGGCCTGGAAGATGGATGCCGGTATCCTTTCTCACAAAGCGGCAAGTTGTTGGAGGCGCTCGCGCGCAAAGAAGGCCTCACGCCGGATCACATCGTGCTCACCGCCGGCTCCACGGAGGGCCTGAAAACCGCGGGGCTTACTTACGGCATACAAGGCGGTGAGATCGTCGCCTCCAATCCCACTTTCCACGTGCTCATGGAGTACGCCGAGCAGTTTGGAGCATACGTGCACCACGTACCAGTGAATGCCCAACTCGGCCATGACTTGGACGCGATGGAGCGCCGCATCACCCAGCTTACGAAATTGGTTTTTGTTTGCAATCCCGACAATCCCACCGGCACCCTGCTGCCGGCGGCGCGCATGCGCGATTTCTGCGCCTCCGTTTCCAGGCGCGCTGTGGTATTTTCCGACGAGGCCTACTTTGACTATGTCGCAGAGCCGGGGTATCCCTCCATGACGGAATTGGTCAAAGCGGATATGAACGTCATCGTCTCGCGCACCTTTTCAAAAGTGTACGGTTTGGCCGGCATCCGAATCGGCTATTTGGCCGCCCGGCCCGACATAGCCGCCCGCCTGCGCAAAAACGTAATGGCCAACCTGAGCATGCCTGCCATTCACGCCGCTTTGGCTGCATTGGAAGACCACGACTTCTACCGGCACAGCCTACAAAAAAACGAGGAGGCTAAAACGGTCATATGCAAAGCGCTGGACCGCTTCGGCATGAAGTACGTGCCCTCCCATGCCAATTTTGTTTTTTTCCAAACCGGCCGTCCTATCCAGGAGTTCAACAAAGCCATGGCCGAAAAAGGCGTCATCGTGGGCCGCGCCTTCCCTCCCCTGCTCGATTGGTGCCGGGTGAGCACGGGCACGGAGGAAGAGGTGGAGAGATTTGTGAAGGCGCTGGAGATTGTGGGGAAGGGTTGATAATAAGCTTGAGGCCTGAGGCTTGAAGCCTGGGTGATAAAAACAAGAAAAGATGAACATCATGATCATCAACGGCCCAAACCTGAACCTGTTGGGCATTCGCGAGCCGGAGGTTTACGGCGGCGAAACCTTTGAGGATTTCTTCGAGCGCCTCCAGTTGGATTTTCCCAACGTGAGCCTGCACTATTTTCAGAGCAATTCCGAAGGCGCCATCATCGACAAATTGCACGAAGTAGGTTTCCATTTCGACGGCATCGTTCTCAATGCAGGCGCCTACACGCATACCTCCATCGCCATTGCCGACGCCATTGCCTCCATCACCACGCCTGTGGTGGAAGTACACATTTCCAACATATATGCCCGGGAGCCGTTCCGCCGGCATTCCCATTTGGCGCCCAACTGCGCCGGCTGCATCGTGGGGCTGGGCTTGCAGGGGTATGCGCTGGCGGTGGAGTATTTTATTTGAAAAGATACAGCCTTCCGCAGGGCGGGTAATGCGAAAAAGGCCCCCACACCCAACCCCTGGGGTTGTCGCGGCGCCCACCTCAGGGCGGGGCCGCAGGCGCCCACTAACGCCGGAAAGGCACACCCGCGCCACACCACCCAACCCCCAGTCCTGTCGCGGCGCCCCCCGCAGGGCGGGGCCGCAGGCGCCCACTAACGCCAAAAAGGCGCCCAAGCCCTATCACCCAACTCCAAGGGTTGTCGCGCCGCAGGCGCCTACTAACGCCGAAAAGGCGCCCAAGCCCCATCAAACTTATTATACTTACCATACCTACCCTACCAG
>CAZNYK010000012.1:0-31325 GCA_964577215.1 uncultured Saprospiraceae bacterium | reverse complement strand
AAAAGGCGCCCAAGCCCCATCAAACTTATTATACTTACCATACCTACCCTACCAGACCCCACGCATCTTGATAACATTTCCCCACTTTCCCCTATCTTTCCCCCTGAAAACCAAAATAGATTTTCCTCACTCACATTTCCTTAATCCCCAAACATTCCACACTTTTGCAAAAAAACCTGCGGATGCACCAAGCACCCCTGAACGTATTCATTTGCTATGCCCGCGAAGACCGCCCCTCGCTGAATCAACTCATGGGCCACTTGGCCGTATTTGAGCGCAATGATACGGTGCGGTTTTGGTACGACAAGGAGATCACCGGCGGCAAGGACTGGGACGAGGAAATCCGCGTCAACCTCAAGAGCGCCGATATTGTGCTGCTGCTCATCAGCCCCGATTTTTTCCAGTCCGACTATATCCATTCCGTAGAGTTGACCGAAGCCCTGCAGCGCGACCGCGACAAGGAAGCGCTGGTGGTGCCCGTCATTCTTAAAAAATGCCTCTGGGGCAAACACCGGGAGCTGGCCCGCCTGCAAGCGTTGCCGGCGGAAGCCAAGCCGGTTTATGACCGGGCGCATTGGCCCGACCCCGACGACGACTTCTACGATGTAGCCGAAGGCTTCGACCGCATACTGGAAGACCCGGAAACCGAAACGAGAAGTCAACGGAAAGCTGCGCGCAAAAAGCGTGAGGCAGAGGAAGCTGCGCGCCGGGAAGCGGAATCCGAGGAGCAAAGACGCCGAGAGGAAGAGGCCGCTCGCAAAAAACGCGAGGAAGAAACTGCCGCCCGCAAGAAACGCGAGGCAGAGGAAGCTGCACGCCGGGAAGCAGAAGCCGAGGAGCAAAGACGCCAAGAGGATGAGGCAGCCCGCCGGAAACTCGAACCCGAAATGGTCTTCATAGAAGGCGGCGCCTTCACCATGGGCTGGCTCAACAAAGAACGCGATGGCGACGGCTACAATGATGAAAAACCCGTCCACGAGGTAAGGGTGAAGGATTTTTTCATAGGCAAATACCCGGTGACGCAAAAGCAGTGGCGCGCGGTGATGGGCAGCGACCCCCCGGAGTTGGTATTTGAAGGCTGCGACGACTGCCCGGTGGAGTGCGTGAGTTGGAATGACATACAGGAGTTTCTGAAAAAGCTGAATGCGATGACCGCCCCGACTGGTAAGTCGGGGTATCGCCTGCCCACCGAAGCTGAGTGGGAATACGCTGCACGGGGCGGAAATAAAAGAAAAGGCTACCTGTACAGCGGCAGCAATAACCTGGATGAAGTGGCTTGGTACGACGGCAACTCAGGCTGGAAAACCCACCCTGTGGGCCAAAAAAAGCTCAATGAGTTGGGCCTGTACGACATGAGCGGCAACGTGTGGGAGTGGTGCGAGGATGACTGGCATAGTAATTACGAGGGCGCGCCGACGGATGGGCGGGCGTGGGTGGACAGGCCGCGGGGCGGCGACCGGGTTCTCCGTGGCGGCAGTTGGAGCGACGACGCCAGGGACTGCCGGGTCGCGGATCGGGTCATCGGCAGCCCGACGCTCCGGAGCCTCAGCCACGGGTTTCGCCTCGCCCTTCAGTTTTGAGGTAGCTTCTGCTGCTTATGAGCTGATGCAGGCAAGGAGGCAGGCAGGTTGGGAGCGACGGCTGCGCGGCATGCATGCGGTCGCGGCGCAGCGAGCGACCAGCGTAGCATGACGAGCAGCCGGAGCGTTCCTTGGGTTTGGGTGTGTGGCTTGGGGCCTTTCCAGCGTTAGTGGGCGCCTACGGCGCGACAAACTTTGGGTTTGGGTGTGTGGCTTGGGGGTACCTTTCTTTCGTTAGTAGGCGCCTGCGGCGCGACAACCCTTGGGTAGGTGTGTGGCATGGGGGGCGCTCGCGCCGGGGTCACTTTTGCGGTTTAGAGTTTTACCTGCCTGCCGCAGGCTGGCATTTTGGATTTTGCGGTTTTAAACGTTTTTCTGCTCGCCCCTGCAAGTTGTTATTGCATAATTCTCACTCGCTTATAGCACTGATTATTAACGCCATGCGCATGGCCACCGCCCCCGCCAACCCCCGTTCCAAAAAATTGGTATCATTTTTGCCTCTACCGAAGGAGTAGTTAAAACATCCCAAAATTTTCCGGGAAACAAGCCGACAAAGCACCGGCTGCCTGCCGCATAGCGCGTGTGTTGCGGGGTGCTCGTTCTTTGTCATTTGCGTACCGGGGTTATTCCTTCATCATTAAAAGTTGTGCTATGAGACACGCAACGTTTTTTTCAAAAACCTCCGCCGGCGGAATGATACCCGTGGCATTGATCGCCTCCGCGTTGTGGCTGGGGAGCGCGGGGTTCGCTTACAGCGGCGTTAAGTCGTTGTGGGTTCTGGTTGATCCGCCGACAATTTCCGCTTCGGCGCAGTGCAACTGCCTGAACAACGCTACCAACCCGGGCAACGGGCAATTTGCCGATACCATCACCATCGAATCGGACCCGGGAGAGACCTGGACCATCACAGCCGCCTCCGGCCTGTTCAGTCCGGGAAGCCCGGCGCCCCCGGCAGCGCCTGTGTCCATACCCGTGGGTACGGTCATCCCCGAAACGGCGCCCGGTTCGGGCATTTACCGTTTGGCCGTGCTCCATGTGGATTCCGCCGGATTTTCAGTGACGGCAACCAACGGAGTGGACCTGCCGCTCTCGTTGGCCAATGCCTGTTACTATCCGAATCCTCAGATCCTGAACTTAGCATCCCAGTACTGCGTGACCAGCCTGCCTGTGACGCTCCAGGGCAACGCCGGCGCCGGCGTAGCAGGTACCGGTACCTTTACCATTAATGGAGTGCCCGCTACCGTATTCAATCCCAACACCCTGGGGCCGGGTACTTTTACGGTGGGCTTTACCTTTAACGCGGGACCTGGAACGCCAAACAACCCCAATGACCCGGCCTGCCAGGCTACGGTGACGCAAACGGTGCAAGTGTCTGACATCCCTACCTTAGCCGCCATCACCTATCTGAATGTGCCGCTCAACAATCAGTGTTTCGCCGTCATCACGCCCGGCATGATATTGTCCGATCTCAGCATCTATCCATGCCCCGACGACTTTGAGGTCACGGTGTTCGATGTGCCGGGCAATCCCATCGGAGACACCATCGGCTCGGAATGGGTAGGGTTTACGCTCCGGGCGGAGGTCACTTCCTTGGCCGGCGGTTATACCGTTGAGAGTTTCCTCACTTTCTTTGACGACTTCCAACCTGATATCACTTGCCCTCCGAATACCAACACCGGCGTGGTTACGCAATCCCTGCAAAATGTAAACGGGGCGCTGACCAACACCGATTCGACCATCGTGCTGTCGAATTTCAGTTGTTTTGTGGGGCAAACCAACCCGGCTATGGACAACCACCGCTACGACACATACGTCTTTACGGTGAGCGCCGCCGACACGTATGTCTTTGAATTGGATCCTCAATTCGGACGAGGGGTAGGCGTGCTTTACCAGGGAGCGTTCAACCCTGCTTTTCCATGTATGAACGTCATTGACATGGCCGACGACGGCGTGCTGTTTATCATGCCGGATTCTCTTATTCGCATCAGCGCCCATTTAGTGCCCAACCAGACGTATACGCTCTTTACCAGTTCACAGGTTCCCGGAGTGACGGGCGCCTACCACTGGCGTATATACAGCGACGGGCCCGGGGTGTTGAATAACCTGCTCGCTACCACTATCCGGGACACTTTCCAACTGGTCTGCAACGATACGGATTCCATTTTCAACAACCCGCGCAGCTTATCCATCACCGGTTCCCCTTTTGCATCCGACAACTGCGGCCCCGTAACGGTCACCTTCAGCGACTCCCGCCAAAATAACGGCGACTGCGGCCCCCAATTCATCACCCGCACATTTGTCGCTACCGATGCATCGGGCAATACCCGCTCCTGCCAGCAGACCATCCAAATACGCAAACCGCGCATTTCAGATTTGCGCTTTCCCCCGGTGAGCACGGTAATTGAATGCAGCGTAGGATTCCAGACCACAGCCAACGGCAATCCCCATCCTTCGGCTACGGGGTTCCCATACATCGAAACGGCATTCGGCATCTATCGCGTCAACCCGATTTTCTGTTCCTTGGTAGCCACCTGGCAAGACGAGCCGCGCGTGGAAGACGGAGGGCCGAATGTGTATACTTTCGTCAGACGCTGGACGATCATTGACCAGTGTAATCCGGCAGACCTTTCCACTTACAACCAGATCATCAGGGTCGGCGACTTCTCCCCTCCGCTCATTTCCTGCCCGATGGACATAGACATAGACGGTGACAGCATCCCGGATCCGCCGGTTTTCTCCACCACCAATACGGAGTGCACTGCCATTGTGCAGGCCCTGACGCCTCAAATCACCGACAATTGCAGCAGCTTCACTTATGAAACGGAAATCGTCACCGATGTGCAGATTCCCGTACTGGGTCCGCAAGGCCAGGTGATCGGTTTCAATATCCAGACGCAAGTGCTGGCTACCATCCCGGCCGGAGGTAATCCCGTTGTAAGTGGTATCCCCATCGGTAACCACCGTTTCCGCTATACCGCCACAGACGCTCACGGCAACATGAGCCAGGTAGAATGCCCGTTTTCGGTTGTGGACGACATACAGCCGACTGCCATTTGCGACGACAACCTGATCGTGGCCATCGGAACGAACAATTTCGGAAGGGTTTTCGCCCAGGACATCAATGAGGGCAGCACGGACAACTGCGGCATTGCCAACATCGAGGTGCGGCGGCGCTATACATCAGACCCCGAAACCTGCCTTGCCGTTACGCCCTATTATTCGCCTTGGGGAGCCTTTGTGGAAGTGAGTTGCTGTGATGTGGGCAATATGGTCATTACAGAACTTCGCGTAACCGATGTACACGGCAATACCAATATATGCGTATCCGAACTCACCGTTATCGACAACACCCGCCCGGTATGTACGGCGCCGCCGCCTGCATCTATAGGCTGCGATGCACTACCCGATGAATTTAATCCTTCGGATACCACCCTGCTGAAAAGCATGTTCGGAACAGCCATTGCATTGGATAATTGCGGCGGCGCCACTATCGAGGAACTCAACCCGATCGTCAATATGGCCGATTGCGGCAGCGGTACCATCGTACGGCGTTTCCGGGCCAGGGATGCCTCCGGCAATACCTCTTCCAACACTTGCCAGCAAGTCATCACCATCAACTTAGTGCACAACTACAATATTCGCTTCCCCAAGGATGCGACTATTGAGTGCGGTACGCCTCAAACCGATACCCTGATCGTACAGGCTGCCGGTTGTGCCAATATGGCGGTAAGCTCTCAAGACGAAGTCTTTGTCGCATCAGAAGGCGCCTGCTACAAAATACTGCGCACCTACCGCGTCATCAACTGGTGCGAATACAACGGCAGCGACCCGCCGCTTATCGTAGGACGCGACGAAGACTGCGACGGCAACCCCGGCGACGAGGACGTATGGGTGGTGCGCCGTCCAACTCAAACCTACATCGATCGCAATAATGCCCACAATGACAATATCCCGACTGCCAACACCCGGGGGCTGGCTTGCGGAAGCCCCAGCAATCCGGCCGGATTCTGGCGCACCACCTCCTCCCGCGGGTTCTGGCAATATACCCAGACGATAAAGGTATTCGATACGACCCAACCAACGGTCACCTTTACCGCTCCCGACCCGGCATGTACCTCCGGCACGGCTTGTACGGCGCCTGTTGCTGCTTCCTTCGCTGTTGCGGACCTGTGCACGCCCACCGAGATCACGGTGGATGTATTTCTCGATGCTTTCTCCGACGGCGTGTTAGACGGCCCGATAACCGGCACAGGCCTTACAGCCAACTTCCCGAACTACACTGTATCCGGTACTTTCCCCATTGGAAGCCACCGCTTTGTGGTCAATCTCCGCGACGGCTGCGGCAATACCAACAGCGTCCATATTCCTTTCTCGGTGATTGACTGCGTCGGCCCTACCCCCGTATGCGCTTTAGGTAGCGCGGCGGTGCTGATGCCGCTGCCTCCCAACACGGACGCCGACGGCGACGGCGACTTTGACGTGGCCGCCGTGACCCTGCAAGCCGTCAACTTCGCGAGCAGCATGCCGCAGGGCGATTGCAGCGGCCCGGTGAGGCTCTCGATCAATCTGCCGGGCCAGACGCCTGACCCCTCTCAAACAGCCTTAGTGCTCACCTGCGATCATCTCGGCCCCCAGATCATTGAATTATACGCATGGGATAATGCCTTCAACCCTACCCGCGTACAACCCAACGGCGACACCGGTGGGCCAAACTACGGCTCCTGCCAGACATTCGTCACCGTACAGGCCAATGCGCAGGTCAATTGCAGCAGCGGCGCCACAGCCGTGGGCATGATCGCCGGCACGATCGTCAATGAATTCGGCACTCCCGTGCAATCGGTGGATGTGAATTTAAGCGGATACATGAGCCAAAGCGTGCAAACGGAAACCGACGGCCTTTACCACGCAGAAGACCTGCCGGGCGGTGAATCCTATACCGTGACGCCTCAGAATGATCTCAATGCAGTGAACGGGGTTTCCACTTTCGACCTGATCCTGATCACCCGCCACATTCTCGGCACGCAATTGCTGGATTCGCCGTACAAGATCATCGCCGCCGATGCCAACAATTCCAAATCCGTCACTACACTGGATGTCATCCAGATCCGGCGCGTGATCCTGGGCCTCGGCACCAATTTCCCCAACAACACGAGCTGGCGCTTCGTAGATGCGGACTTTGTGTTCCCCAACCCCGCCGATCCCTGGCAGACGCCGTTCCCGGAAGTGATACAGGTGAACAGCTTGCAGGGCAATCTCGTGGATCGCAACTTCATAGCTGTGAAGGTCGGCGATGTGAATCACAGCGCCATTCCCAATGCCGACGTAGTGGAAGATCGCAGCATCGAGGGTACCTTCACCCTGTATTCCGATGCGCTGGAAATGGAAAAAGGCAAGGAACTGACTGCCCCCATCACCGCCCGTAACTGGATGGGTATTGACGGTTTCCAACTGACCATCGAGTTTGACGCCGATAAACTGGAGTTCTTAGACGTGGTGTACGGGGTCCTCGGCGCCGAGCATATCGGTTTGTCACTCATAGACCGCGGCATGGTTACCGTAAGCTGGAACCGCCAGGGCAACACCTTTGCCGAAGGGGCAGACCCTGCTGTGGAAGGAGAAGCGCTGTTCTGGTTATCCTTCCGGCCCAAAACAGACGGCAAACTCGACCAGGCGCTGGCTATCAGCTCCCGCTATACGCGTGCAGAGGCTTATGATCCGCAGGGCGCTTTATTGGATGTGGCGCTTCAATTTGAACGCGCAACCAATACAGAAGACCGCTTTGAACTGTACCAGAATGAGCCCAACCCGTTCAACGGCCAGACTATGATAGGATTCAGGCTGCCGGAAGACGACTTCTTCGTGCTGCGCATTCACGACGCCAACGGGAAAGTGCTCAAAGAACAACGCGGCTACTTTGAAGCCGGTTACAACCAGATGTGGATACATGCCGCCGATTTACCCATGTCGGGGCTGCTATACTATACGCTTGCTTCGGGTACGCATGCCGCTACCCGGAAGATGATAGTCTTAAAATAAACATGATGAGGGATTTACTTGGATAGCAATATCCAACTTCAAAGGCGGGCGGCTCTCTGCGGACGGAGGGTCGCCCTTTTTTATTCAAACAAACGCAGGGATTCCAGGAATTTATCTGCCGCGGTGTTCAGGCTGCGCTCTCTGCGCATCACTACCTGGATGGCATAGTAACGGTTGCCCGCCACGAAAGCTTTTGTTTTAATGACGGCCCGGCCGTCTTTGTAGTCCACACGCCAGAACATTCCGGGGTATTGTCCCAGCCTGATCCGGTTCGACCAGGTTACCCCGCCGGCCACACTGAACGCAGATTCTTCAACCGTGGCATCAAAAAGAGCCGATACCAGTTCGGTGGAGTCATGGTGTATGCTGCCCTCAGGGTAATCTACATAGCTCAACATGTACACGGCATTTTCAGCTTCGCGGGTGGGGTCATCAAAAAAGTAAGTATGCCAGGCCAAAGTGCCGACGTCGGTGGCAATACTGTCGGTTTTCAAACGGAAACTGCCCGGCGCCAGCACCCTGAATCGCCCTTCGTAGGAGCGGAATTCTTCCCAGCGGGTTTTGTTCTGAGCATGGGCAGGCGCCGCGAAGCCGGCACTGAGCAATACAGCGAACAGGCCTGAAAAAAGCGCGAAAATTTTCATTCAGAAGTAGTTAGGATGCATGATACCCGGTAGCCGGTGGCGGCGAAGCATGATTTTTGCAAATCATTTTTCGTCGGGTATAACGCACGATGGAGCGTATGAGGTATGGGGCTGGAGGAGGAAAACCCGGTTCACCCATTCGGAGGCTTTCTCTCAAATCTTCAATATCGCCCCGGCGAGTTTCCGCGCCTCCTCCTTCGCATCGCGCCACCAAGCGGCCGACCACACCGGCATGAATGCGACGTTTTTATCCCTGAGCCGCTTCCGAAACCGGTATTCCCATCTCCAATCTGTGAAAGCAGTATCGACAAAGCTATTGTCGGCACGCACTGCTGCCACTACGTTGCGATTGTCGGTATCTCTTACCACCAGAGGCAGCACCACCGGACCGAACACTTCCCCGGCGGCCAACCTTTCCTTGCCTATATAAGCAGACAGCGCATCTGCAACCTCTGTGTGGAATACGGAGTCCTCCTTCGGCGCCACTCCCCGGGAAAACATCTCGGTTACCCCCTCGATGATATGCCTTTGCTCCCGTTCATTGGACTGTTGGAAAGCAGCGACGAAACGCATGAAATTGGCCAGCAGGCAGGAACTGCGCCGATGGGGATTTGAGGCGAGCGAATCCAACATATGCCCGTCGATGGAACTGAGCACATGCACTTTTATCGCAGCCCGGCTCATAAGCGCTGCCAGTTGGGTAGCGCCCTGCGGCGTTTCGAGTTGTTCGATCTGCCTGGTCACCTGGGCCCTGGGGCCGGTAGGACCATAAGTGGCGGAAAAAATGATCTCATCGAAATGCTGGCCTTGAATTTCTTCCAAGTGAAAAACCCCCAGTCCGTTGCGCTCCAACTGCCTGATCACATCTGCGCCGGGTTCGTTTTTTTGCTTGATCCTGAGCAGGTAGTAGCTGATGAGGTCGCGCTGTTGCCGGGTGGCGCAAACGATGCCTACTGCGGGCAAAGTGCGCTGAGGGGTGGGTTGAACCCGGTTGAGCAACTGCAACGCCGCTTCGGCCTCTTTTTCATTGACGCCGTCCTCTTCCCGGAAAAACCCATGTACTTGAGCAACAGACATTTCAAAGTTCCGGGGCATTTCGTCGGCTATGGTCACCGGGAAAACTGATTGCATGAGGTTTCCTGGTTTGAGCCGGTGAATAAAATTGAGCGGAAGCACCTTGCAGCCGGCAGCTTCGCAAAGGCCGAGCAGCGAGGTGTCGTCTTTTTCAAGTTGTTGGCTTGGATCACCCAACACAAGCGCCCTCCCGCCGATATGGAGCAGCGCCGCAACTTCCACGGCGGGTATGGCTTGAGCCTCATCCACGATCACATAGTCGAAGCCGGTACCAGCATCAAACAACTCGCGAGCCGCCGCAGGCACGGCAAAGATCACTGGGAAGATATCGGTAATTGACCTGCCGGTCTCTTTAAATATGCTCGCCAGTGACAAGCCCTCGTCGGCGCCGCCGCTCAGGGCGAGGGCAGTTTTGCGGCCGGAGCGACGTATCTCTTTGGCGGCTTCGAACCTGCGCTCCTCCCATAACGCCGGTATTCCGGCCAGGATCAGCGGCTGCAAAGCCGCAAGGGTTTCTGCCAATTCGGCGATATCTTCCTCCGCACCGGGCATCTCAGGTGTGAAGCGCATCGCCAAACAGTTGTTGAAATACCAACTATCCAGGGCAGCCGGCCAGTCCTGTGGTTTAACTTTCACTAATGCCCGGACTAATTTCCGGCCGTTTTCAGGCAACTGCAACCAATGGCGCTGCCATTCATAAAAATCGTCGTAATCTTTGAGATACAGCCGTATATTGTCAAAGCTCTCCATCGCCTCCTCAAGGAACTTGAGCCGCTTGGGCAAAGTAAGCGCCTGGTGCACAAAGGGTTGTTCAAAAAGCCCGGACTCATTCAGGTCGTACAGCAAGGTGTCCAATCCCTGTTCGAGTTCCGTTACGATGGTAGTGTAGGGAAGGTCGCGGTGCACGGTCTTGCCGCCGAGGCGTTGTACCTCCTCCTGCACTTGTGCGGGCAATTGCTCGTTCCATTGTGCGAGCGCCGCTTCCAGTTCGAGCAGGTTATTCTTTATTTTGGGGATGGATTTGCGATCTTTTTCCGCCAGCCACATGAAGTCGAAAACGGGCCGGCCGGCGAAAACGCGTTCCAGTTCGGCATAAGCCGCCCGCACCTGCTCGCGGCCTGCCAGGATATTCCTGGAACGGGATGAAAGCACGCGGGTGAGGCGGAGGCTGCTTTCAGCGTTTTGCTCAAAATCGGCGCCATATTGATTGCCGAGGTCAGTTATTACACCCTTGGCGCGAAAAGCACCTTCATGCAGTTTGGCGTAGTTGGCCTGGTACAGGTCGTTGAGCTTGTCGGAATAGCCGTTCAAGGTACTGATGTAGCGATGGTGGAGCCGGGCGGCGCGCTCAGAAAAAGCGACAAGTTGTTGGCGGATATAAGCGAGGCCGGCCGCTTTTTCTTTATGAATGAACAACTCGCCCTTCAGCACGGAGAGCGGGTGTTTGAGGGTATTGATCCGCGGATAGAGCGTTTGGCAAATAGCAATGCCCTGACGCAGGGTATTGTATTCCTCAAAAGTGAAAGCAAAATCCTGGGTAACGAGCTGCCTGCCGAGTAATTCCTTACCTGCCTGCCGCTGGCTGCGCAGGAATATACCCACCGTTTCGGTCCAGTTGTACGCGCCGAATACCTGGCTGCGAGTGGCGGTGTGCCCGGCGTCTAATTTGTTTTTCAGCCGTATGGCTTTTTCAGTCAAAAGCTTGAAGCGGTCGGCAGGAAAAGCCTCTGCTCCCGTTCCGGCTGCCATTGCGGAACGCAACAAGCCCAGCAGAGCGGGCTGATCTGAATGGGGATCCCGGATGAGCGCGTGCTGGGCGGTGATGCCCTGGCGGCTCACCAAGGCCTGGGCCTCCTTCAGTACAGGTAGCCGGGAAGAGAGCACTAAGCATTTTTTTCCGTTGGAAAGCGCATTGATGATCAAATCGACGATGAGATGGGTTTTGCCCGAGCCGGAGATGCCGGCTGCCGCTGTGAGGCGGGATCGCCGCACATGCTCGAGCACCGTGGCTTGCCAGGGGTCGAGGTCCAGCAATCCGAAAGGATGACCCTGAGGCGCTAATTCTTCCAAGAGCGGAAGAGGCGCTTCACCGGCGGCTTGCCTGTACTCCGGCAGCAAACCCAGGATGCCCGACCAAAAAATACTGCCGTTTTCGGGCAAATTGCCCATGGATTCAATATCCGGGCACGGCCGGGCAGTGAGATTATCTACATCCAAATGCAAGCCGGTTTCCCTTGCCAATTCTATCACCCATGCGGCCACTTCGCTGCCGGCAGGCCGGCGATGGAGCATCACCGCGTTCAAGCGATCGCGCAGGTGAATACCGAATTTTCCCTCCAATGCTCCTACCAAAACCGGATTATACAAAACTGCCTGTTCAGGCTCCTGTGAGAAAATCCACGATTCCGCGGTATTGGGGCTGGGGTCCATGTGTAATGGCCAGTAAAGGAGCGGACCGGCCTGGATACCATCCTCATTTTGCATCGCCACGATGGGGAAGCCGAAGGCAAGCGATTTGCCGCCGCCGAGCCGTTCCCGGTTGCGGGATTCAAAAAACAGGTGGCGCAACGCTTTTTCATTGACGGACCGGGCCTCAACGGTCACTTTCAAGGCGCCCTTGTTGAGCAGCGCATGAACCCACTCCAAGGCAAAATCGGCGTCGCTGCGCAAACTGTACAAGTCTAAGCGCTCTTCCGCTAAAGGAACGGAAAACGCCATGAAGTCGTCCTTGCCGAATTTGTTGTCGCTTGAGGTTCTGGCATTCATTGGTCTGGATTTTGTACGGTCAAAATTAACAATATTGCCCGGTACTTTTCCCCAATCTGCCTTTAGCCAGGTGGTGTCCAGGCCAATTCACCCCAAGCGTACAGCAGCAAGATGACAACCCCTGCCGCGATGCGGTAGTATCCGAATAGCTTGAACCCGTGTTTGGAAAGGTAGGCAATAAAGGTTTTGATGGCGATCATTGCCACTATAAACGCTACTACATTGCCCACCAAAAGCAGATTCAGTTGTTCTCCGGTGAGGGAAATACCTTCCTGGGAGTAATCGAAAAGTTTTTTCACCGTTGCCGCCAACATAGTAGGCACTGCCAGGAAGAAAGAAAATTCGGCTGCGCTGCGCCGGTTTAGCCCTTGGGTCAGACCGCCGATGATGGTAGCCGCTGAACGCGATACGCCCGGGATCATGGCGATGCACTGAAATAAGCCTATGCGCAATGCAGAGGAATAGGAGACGGGTTTGTCGGGCGCCTCTGCTGCGCGGGCAAACCAGCGATCCACGAACAGGAATAAAACCCCTCCGACCAACAGCATAACACCTACTACCACTACGTTTTCCAGCAAACTGTCGATGATTTTGTTCAACAACAGGCCGAAGACTACCGCCGGCAAAAACGCCACGAACAGTTTGTAATAAAAATCCACAGACTGGAAAAAGCGCCGCCAGTAAAGTACCACTACAGAAAGGATGGCCCCGAGTTGTATGGCTACCGTAAAGAGCTTGGTGAAATCCTCCTTTTCAATGCCCATTACAGTAGAAGCGACGATCATGTGGCCGGTAGAAGAAATGGGCAGGAACTCCGTAATTCCTTCCACTACGGCAATCAGAATACCCTGAAAGAGACTCACTGGCAATTATTTTTTGAAGATGGCAACAATTTCTACCACCAATCCGGCAACAATGAAGATGGGCGCTAGCGTAACCCTGCGAAAGCTGTAAATGATATTTTCGTCCCAGGTATCCGGGTTGGGCATGTGCCCGCCGGTCATAAGGGCCAGGCCAATAAAAATAAGGACGGCGCCCGCGATGAAGAGGATATAGTTCTGGCGCCCGAACATCAAGTCTTGCTTGGGCGCCACCGCCCTGCTGCGAGGCGTAGCTGCCGGCTTTTTGGCCGGAGTTGCGGTAGGTACCACTACTTTTTTGGGCGAAGGTTTACTTTTGCTCATAATTTTTAATTGTATCGGCGCGGTCAATCCCCGCGGCCTTTGGATTCAAAAGAGATCGTCTGCACGAAGGCGCAGGTATTTGCGCACCACGAGGAAAGTACTGAAAACATGTACAGCAATTCCCAGCACTACGAGGAAGACGCCGAGCAAGATCATGGGTTCCATGTGCTGCAAGGCGCCCCATTGCGGAAGCCCGGCTTTCAGTCCGGCATGCAACATCCATAATGCTCCGGCGGCAATAAGTCCACTCAACAATCCGTGCAACGCGGCCCTTCGCAAATAAGGACGGCTGATGAAACCCCAGGTAGCGCCTACCAGTTCCATGTTTTTTATGAGGAAGCGATTGGCGTACAATGCCAGGCGAATGGTATTGTGGATCAGAGTTGCCGCTGCAAAGATGAAAAACACCGCAATTATCAAGGCAACCCATGCGATTTTTTTTATGTTGGCCGCCACGAGTTCAGCCGTATTTTCCTGGTAAAAGACGTCGTTTACCCCCGGCATTTCCCGCACGGCAGTGCGTATCCAGGCCAGGCTGTCGGGATGCATCATATCGGCCTGCACATTGAAGGTCACCACATCGTAGTAAGGATTCGGCAGCCCCATGCGGGAGAAATCCTCGCCAAACTCGGCTTTCATAGTGCGGGCAGCCTCCTCTTTTGAGATGAAACGCACAGATTCCGCTTTGATAAATGCGCTGGCTCGCAAGGCATAAACCAGACTGTCTGCCTCCGGCTTACCCGATTGTTCTTTCATCTCCACAACGATATCGATGCTTTCGCGCAATGCCGTGGCAAGCTGACGCCCGTAAAGCAAGGCAAAGCCGAACAGCCCGAGCATAAAAAGCACTAATGCCATGCTTAGTATGACGTTGATATAGTTGACTTTGGTGCGGTAAGTAGCCGTGCTGCTCATGCAGATGGTAGTTTCAGAAGGCAAAAATACATAATTTTCGGGCCGCAATACGCACCATGACGCCATACCTCCAACATCGCGCCCTCCTTTTCCAGCCCATCGAGCGACAACCATCGCCGAATTTGGGCATTGCGGTAGTTATTCCCGCATACCGGGAACCCCATCTGCTCCTCAGCCTCATGTCGCTCAAACGCTGCGCCCTGCCCGCATGCGACACCGAAATAATCGTCGTCATCAACGACTCCGAGGCGGATACCGCTGAGGTCAGATCAGAAAACCTCCTCATCGCGGCAGAGGCGGAGCGATGGGCCGCACGCAATAACAGTACGCGCCGCTGTTTTCACATACTGTATCACTGTGGCCTGCCCCGGAAGGATGCCGGGGTGGGCCTGGCAAGAAAAATCGGAATGGACGAGGCATGCCGGAGGCTCGAACAAGCCGGCAACCCGCAAGGGATAATCGCCTGTTTTGACGCCGACTGCCGGTGCTCCCCCAACTACCTGCGCGCCATCGAACAACATTTTCAAACATACCCCAAAAGCCCGGCGTGCAGCATTCATTTCGAGCATCCGTTGCGCGGCGCTGAATTCCCTCCTGAGATATACAGCACTGCAACGCGTTACGAACTTCACCTGCGCTATTTCATCCAGGCGCAGCGGTATGCAGGATTCCCCTTTGCATACCACACCGTAGGCTCCAGCATGGCCGTGCGTTGCAGCGCCTACCAGCAACAGGGCGGTATGAACCGCCGGCAGGCCGGCGAAGATTTTTATTTTCTGCACAAATTCACCACATCCTCGCATTTCAGCATATTGGGGGATGCTTGTGTCATTCCCTCGCCCAGGCCTTCCAACCGGGTTCCGTTCGGAACAGGGCGCGCCGTGGGAGAAGCGCTTTTCAAACGCCGCCCCATGACAACCTATGCACTCCAAACTTTTTCCGATCTGAGGGAACTGGTTCAGCGCATACCGCTCCTGGCCGGCGCAACGGCACAGGGAATGGCCGAACTGCCGGAAACGGTACAAAACTTTTTTTTGGAAATTCAGGCCGAAGAGGCCATTGGGGAGATCAGGGCCAACACGTCCGGAGAAGAAGCCTTCCGGCAGCGCTTTTTTCGTTGGTTCAACGCTTTTATGGTGATGAAATTCGCGCACTTCGCCAGGGACCGTTTCTACCCCAATATGCCGGTGGAACAAACCGCCGCCGCGCTGCTGTTACTGAAGTTTCCCGAACGGCTGCCGAAAAACCCCGATGACACTGCCTCCCTGCTGAGGGTGTACAGGGACCTTGACAAAATCCAAATGGGATAAAAAAACCGCCTTAAAACATACGGAAGTACAAGTCTTCTTCTGCCGGCGTAGTCATGCCCTGTTGCTTCGGCTTGGCCGTTTCTTCCGCAGGAGCCAGGTTCTTTTGGCGCACCCATTCGCGGCGTTTGCCCCAGGAGCCGCCCTCTTGCAAAAAGGCAATGATGGCCCACACCAGCAGCAACGTAGGCAGCAATACGGTCATGGCCAACCCGCGCACTTCGTATTTCATGTGCATGAAATCGCCGATGATGTAGTAGGCTTTATACAAAGAAAGAACGATGATGAGTAAGCCCGTGAATAACAGGGTAAGCTTGGGCGCCGCATGGGAAAAGAATGTGAGCAGGTCGCCTTTGCCGATGAGAGAAAGGAACACTTCGATGAGCGTGACCACCGCCAAAATAACAAGACCCTTGACGACATGTTTTTTTGATGCTTCGTAGCTGAGATGCATGGCTATGCTTTTTTTTCTTTTGTTGTCAGGAAATCAAAGGAGATAGAACACCAGGAACACAAATACCCATACCAAGTCCACAAAGTGCCAGTACAGGCCTATCTTTTCTACCATTTCATAGCCGTTGCGGCGCGCCACATACAAGCCGGAGGCAGCGTTGATGGCAATGATCAGCAGGAATGCCACACCGGAAAACACGTGGAAACCGTGAAAACCGGTGATAAAGAAGAACAAGGCGCCGAAAGCTTTCGGGCCGAACTCCTCGGTCAGGACCTTGCCGGCATCAGGGCCTTCCGTCACTTTAAACTTGCGGTGGATGTAGCCTTTCTCATCAATGTACTGTCCCGGCTCGTCGATGGGCAACCGGCTCTGGTACACGAACACTTCATGGTGGTGCCCGTCTCCGTGATCCCCGGCTGCCTGGGTTTCCCTGCCGCGGGGGTCGTTGTCGTCTTCTAAGACGACCGCTCTATGTATCAAATAACCGGCGCCGGACTCAAAGCGGTCGGGCGATCCGTCCTCCTTCTTGGCTTCCGAGCCGTCGGCATTCAGATACACTCCGGCGGCATTGTGCACGCTGAAAGGGTTGGTGGTCACCGTCATATGCTCAGTAGCAATGAGGTTGGTCCATTCCCAGGCCTGACAGGCAAGGAATGAGGAACCTCCGAGAACGGTCATCAGCAACCAGAAAACCACCCCGCTTTTGTTCTCCCGCCGGCCTTCCTGCACAGCGCGTACCATCGTAACGGAGCTGACGATGAGCAAGAACGACATGATGGTGACGAAAATGAGAGGGAGGTGGGAGTCCCCGAAAGGATGCGTGGAAAACACAAAGTCGGGGCTCGGCCATGTAGGGCTGCTGAAGCGCAGCGCTCCATAGGCGATGAGCAAACCTGCGAAGGTGAAAGCGTCCGACAACAGGAAGTACCACATCATGAGTTTGCCGTAGCTGGTTTGAAAAGGCGCTGTACCGCCCGACCAGTCCTCCTTAGGCTCGTGTACTTCGTGTTCCAGTTCCAGATGATCCGTTTGTGATGCCATCGGTTATCCGATTTTTGCGTGTTTACGATTGTGAAATAAAAAAGAAGAACAAATATACCCAAAGGAAATCCACAAAATGCCAGTAGGTGAGCGTCAATTCAAGCCGTAACCTGCGCGTTTCGGTTGATTTGAACGGCAATACAAAAGCGTGAAGCACTGCAACGGCCAGCGCCGCAATACCGCCCAGGATATGCGCAGCGTGAACCCCGGAGATCACATAGACGAAAGACCCGGAGGGATTGGTGTTTATCATAACCCCCATTCCCTGCAAGGCAAGCCAGCCCTGGTACTGAAATACGAGAAAGGCAAGCCCCAGGATCAATGCCGCGGGCAACAGGATTTTATAGGTCTTTTCTTCTCCCTTTTTAAAAGCTGAATAAGCCAGGTGCAGTGCAATACTGCTTGCCACAATAACAATGGTGCTGATGAGAAAAACTTTGGGCAAAGGGAACTCCAGCCAGTTGCCCGCGGCCCTGCGCACCAAAAAAGAACTCGTAAAAGCCGCGAACATCATGGTAATACTGGCACAGCCCACCCAGAGCGCGAATTTGGCCGGGTGTATCCTGTTCCTGCGATATTCCATTTTTGCTGTTCCTGCGTTCATTTTTTCATTTATATTTTATCGGCGAAAAACGCCAACAAAGTCAAAGGGATATAAGCAAAAGAAAAAAACATAAGCCCCAGCGCCGATTTGCGGTCATGCCGCCTTACGAACCGGAGGCTCAACCAGGAGTAACCGATGCTCAACACTCCTACTACAACCAGCGCGACTATCCCGGTAGCGCCCAGAAAAAAAGGCAATGCGCCTGCCGGCAAAAGAAGCAAAGCCGAAGAAAGCGCCTGTTTGGCCGCCCAGCGATCCGGCTCTCCGGCGCCGGGAATAAAGCGAAAACCTGCTTTGCGGTAGTCTTCAAAACCCAGCCAGCCAATTGACCAGAAATGGGGAAACTGCCATAGAAACTGGATCAAAAACAAAGACCACGCAAGCGCCGTGATCTCCCCCTGCGCCGCTACACAACCGATCATTGTAGGCAATGCGCCCGGAATAGCGCCAACGGGCACTGCCGCGGGCGACAAGCGCTTGAGCGGGGTGTAAACAAAGGCGTAACTCACCATGGCCGCCATCCCCAGGAATGCCGTCCAAGGGTTGAATAAGGCCAGGAGGGTTATGCCGAACAAGCACATGAAGCCGGCTGCAAGCACCGCTTCTGAAACTTTCATCCGGCCGGCTGCAAGCGGGCGATCGGCTGTGCGTTTCATCAGCCGGTCATAATCCTTCTCCAGCACCTGGTTCAGCGCATTCGCCGCAGCGGTCACCAAAAATCCGCCCAGCGCTAAAATTCCTACCGCTGCCCAGTCTATAAGCCCCGATGATCCGATCAGGAAGGCCATCACCGAAGAAAAAACCACCGTGAGAGACAACCTGAACTTGACCAACAACTTGTAGTCCCGTACTTTTTGGCCCACCAAGCCTGCTGCACTTGCCGTTGCTACTTTTACAGACACTATTTTTTATCGTTTTACCCTGCGGCGGGGAGAACTATTCTCTCCCTGCCCGGATACATTTTTAATCAGATCATTTATGCGGGGCTTTCAATGGCCTCCGTCTTTCTCTCCCTCTGCCATCGGTTCGATTTGGGGAACAAACTCGCGGCCGTTCTTGCCATAGTCGTAAGGCCAGCGCTGTACGGAGGGAATGTTGCCCTCCCAGTTGCCGTGGCCGGTATGGATCGGCGTAGTCCATTCCAGCGTAGAAGCTCCCCAGGGATTCTTCACTGTCATTTTTTTGCCGTACCAGATGCTGTAGAAGAAGTTGATCACAAATATCACCTGGAAGAGGAAGGTGATGATAGCCGCCACGGTGATGAACTGGTTCAGTTCGGCAAAATGGCGGAACGTCTCAAACGTATCAAATGCAAAATAGCGGCGCGGTACGCCGGCCATACCCGTATAGTGCATGGGCCAGAAGATGGCATACGCACCGATCATGGTACCCCAGAAGTGGATCTTGCCCATCGTTTCGTTCATAAAACGGGCGTACATTTTTGGGAACCAGTGGTAAATACCCGCGAACATTCCGAAGAATGCCGCCACACCCATCACGATGTGGAAGTGCGCCACCACGAAGTAGGTATCGTGCAACTGTATATCGATCGCCGAGTTGCCGAGGAATATCCCCGTCAAACCGCCGGAAATGAACATGGACACAAAACCTATGGCAAAAAGGCTCGCGGCATTGAAACGGACATTGCCCCGGTACAGGGTGGATATCCAGTTGAACACCTTCACCGCCGAAGGCACTGCTATGATGAGCGTGAATATTACGAAGAAGTTGGAAATGAACGGATTCACGCCCGACATGAACATGTGGTGCGCCCACACGATAAAGGAAAGGAATGCGATGGCCAGAATGGAGAATACCATGGCCTTATAGCCGAAAATGGGCTTGCGGGAATGCACGGAAAGCACTTCAGAAACCAGGCCCATTGCCGGCAAGATGATAATGTAAACTTCGGGGTGGCCCAAAAACCAGAACAAGTGCTGGTACAACACCGGGCTGCCGCCTACGTGTTCGAGCGCCTGACCGCCGATGAATATCTCGCTGAGGAAGAAGCTCGTACCGAAAGTGCGGTCGAAAATTACCAGAAGGAAGGCAGACACCAGCACAGGGAAAGACAACAGGCCGATGATCGCCGTGACGAAAAATGCCCAGATGGTAAGCGGCAGGCGCCACATGGTCATACCCTTGGTGCGCAGGTTAAGCACAGTGGTGATGTAGTTGATACCTCCGAGAAGTACCGAAACCACGAAAAGCACCAGGCTGAGCGTCCATAAGGTCATACCGGCGCCTGATCCCGTAGAGGCTTGCGGCAATATACTCAGGGGAGGATAGGCCGTCCAGCCGCCCGAGAATGGGCCGGTGCTCAGGAATAAGGACAAGAACATCACTACGCCGGCAAGGAAGAAGAACCAGTAGGAGAACATATTCAACAAGGGCGATGCCATATCCCTTGCTCCAACCTGAAGCGGAATGAGCAAGTTGCTGAAGGTGCCGCTCAATCCGGCCGTAAGCACAAAAAACACCAGGATGGTACCGTGCATGGTCACCAACGCATAGTAAAATTCAGGGGCAAGCGATCCTACGCCGTTGTTCACCACGATCCACTTGCCGAGGAAAGGCTTCAGCCACAAGATGCTCTCTTCGGGGAAGCCCAACTGGAGGCGGAACACCAAAGACATCAAGCTGCCCACGATCGCCCAGAACATACCTGTGATCAGGAATTGCTTTGCGATCATCTTATGATCCTGACTGAAAATATAGGTCGTAATAAAGTTCGACTGGAATTTGTCGCCATGATGATGCTCATGGAAATGATCGTCGTATCCCAGTTCTTTGATAAGCACATCCTCATCGTGGATGGTTTGGTTGGATAGTGTGCTTGTAGCCATTTGCTGAAAATTTATTTTGGTCTGGATGTATGGTTTACTGCGTAATAATGCGGAATTCCGTGCGACGGTTCCTGGCCTGGCCTTCCGGCGTTTCATTGGTATCTACCGGACGGCTCTGCCCATAGCCCACTGCCCGCAGTCTGCCGGGCGCAACCCCTTTTTCTACCAGGAGGTCGAGCACAGCCTTGGCGCGTTGCTCAGACAGGGTCTGGTTGGCCTCCGCATCGCCGGTGTTGTCGGTATGGCCGGCCAGTTCGATGGTCATGTTGGGATACTGGTTCATGGCGTCCACCAAGAAGCCCAGTTCGTATTGAGATACGGGCGTGAGTTTGCCGGAGCCTGTTTCGAAGTTGACGTATTCAAAGCGGAGCGTTTTGCCCTCTGCGCCGGCTGCTGCGCGCGCGGTTTCCAGGTTGGTGCTGAAAGTTGCCTTGCGCTCGCTGATCTCCTGGGGGAACCATTTGTCGCTGAACGGATCGTTTTCCGAACCGCGCACCTGGCCGAAGTAGTAAGACTGCTGTTTTTCCTTCCAGGCTAAGTACTCCTCCTCCGGAACGATCTTCACGATCTTTTTCATACTAAAGTGGCCCTTGCCGCAGAGTTCGGCGCAAGCAAGTTCATAATCGAAGCGCTGCCACAACTGCTCGCCCTGAGGATCGGCCGGGTCGGCGGGTTGCTGGTATTCCTTGTAGTTGCTGAGTTCGTTTCTGTACTCCTCTGTAGTCTTCTTGGGGGTAAACACAAAGTAAGTGGGCATTCCCGGAACGGCGTCCATCTTCACGCGAAAATGCGGCAGGTAGAAGTTGTGCAGCACATCCTTGGAAGTGATGCGCACCCGTATCCTCTTGCCCACCGGGAGAACGATCTCATTTGCATGGAAGTCGTCGAGGTTTTTTTCATCCTTCCAGTTCTGGCCTACGGGGTTGTCGCCGGAAATTAATTTATAGCTGCGTTCCCCCAATGCGCCGTCTTCGCCGGGATAGCGGATGGTCCATCCAAACTGTTCGCCAACGGCCTCGATCTCCATGTAGTCGTCACCGGGCTTGATGTCGGCCATTACCTCGTTCCAGGTGTCTAAGCCGCTTATGACCAAAAATGCCATTACGATAGCAGGCGCTATGGTCCATACGATCTCCAGCTTGTCGTCGTGCGGCACAAAGGAAGCCTTGCGGTAACGGCTGCCACTGTACTTGTATGCAAAGTAAAACAAGAGAATATGCGTGATGACGAATACGATGCCGGTGAAGAAGAGCGTGACCTTGAACATGTTGTCGATGGCGCCGCCATGCTCCGAGGCGGACGCATGGGGGCCGAAACCGAGGTACCAGTTATTGTAGTAAGCGCCTGAAACCGATACCGCGATCAAAAAAACGATCATAAAGAGGAGCGACAGGAGGCCCTGGCGCTTGTTGATCGTGTCCTGCACTTCTTCTTCCCCGCGGATCTTGGCCGCCAACTCGGACACTTTGCCGATTTGAACTACTACCACGGCGAGGAGAATTACGATGAGAAGACCAAGTAAGACCGTCATTATTGTGAATTATTAAATTTTCAGAAACTTTTGAAAATCCATTGTTGATTAAATGCAATTCAGCGCAATTTGTTCTATTCGTCACACCACTTCGTGATGTAAACTTTCTTCCAAGTACGGATCGTTCTTCGGCGTGAAGGAAGCCTGCGTCATGCGGGCGAAGACCACGTAGAAGAAAAGGCACAGGAATCCGATCATCGTACCGATTTCAAGCAAACCCGGGAAAGAAAACCCAAGGGCGAAAGGCACCGCATGAGCGGCGGCATCATGGGCGTGTTCTGCACCGTGTGCCGCGGCTTCCATAGCCGTGATGCGTGCGCCGGGTTTGATCATGAGAAAGAAATCAAGCCAGTGACCAATGAAGACCACGATGGAGGCAAATGCGATGGTACCGACCTTGCGCTTGGTATCGTTGCGCATCAACACGAAAAACGGCGCGATGAAATTAAAGACCAGGTTGAGGAAAAACAGTGGTTTGTAGTTGTCCAGGCGCTCGCGGAAATATATGGTCTCTTCGCCCACGTTGGCATACCAAATGAGCATGTACTGGGAAAACCAGAGGTAGGTCCAGAATACGCTGATGCCGAAGAGGTACTTACCCAGGTCATGCAGGTGATCGGACGTCACATTGGGCAAGTATCCCTGCGACTTGAGGTAGATGATGGTGAGGATCGTCAGGGCCATAGCCGCCAGGAACCAACTCGCGCCTGTGTACCATGCGAAAAGCGTGCTGTACCAGTGGGCATCCAAAGACATGATCCACTGCCAGATCATCGCAGCGCTCGTAAAGCCCGCAATGGGAAGGAAAATTACCGACAGGATACGGATTTTGCGGTGATAGCTGAAGTCCACGCCCTGGCCGTTGACATCCTCCGCCAAGGAATGACTGCGTATTTTACGGGCGAAAAATATCCACATGCCTACGATGATAAGGGTACCGAAAGTGTACCAATATTTGTTGAGGAAGCCGGATTTGCCCAGCAAAATGCGGTCGGTCTTTACGGCATCCGCATCCGCCCAATGGTAGAGGTGATGCCAATGGCCCCAAATGCCTGCCACTACCAGCAGCAAAAGGATGAGCCCTGGAATGAGAAAGAGCGAATACGCCTCCCAAATGCGTTTGATGAGGGTGCTCCATCCGGCGAAAGCTGTGGTAAATGCTGCGAGGATGAACAGCGACATGAGCGCAATGCCTGTGAAAAACACGGTATTGTGCAGGTAATTCGTCCAGAAGCGGGTGTGGAACTGATCATCTCCGATGAAGGTGATGAGCAGGCACAACACGCCGAGAATGATACCTCCGCCGAGAACCCAGCGTTTTTTTGTGTCGAATACGAATTGATCCATTGTCCGAATCGTATTAAAGTTTCTTTAAATAAATTTTCACTGCGTCGGCCCTGCCGGAGCAGCACCGTCACTTGACGGGTTACCGGTAACGGCAAGAGGCTTGACGGCAGATTTGCCGGGCGTACCGAATGCCGGGTTCAAAGTATTGGCGCTTTCACTATATACCAGCTTCTTATCCGCAGCCTGCAGGGAGCGGATGTAATGTATCACCTGCCAGCGCTCCTCGTAGGAGAGTTTGTCTGCGTAAGCGCCCATCACGTTCAATCCATACATGATGGCGTGGTAGTAGCGGCCGTTGGAAGCTGCGGAAAGATCGTCGGTGAGAAAATTGGCCGGCGCTGCCGGGTATTTCCCGCCCGGATCGCCGGTAGCAGGATCGGGTTCGCGCACTATGTAACCCAGGCCGTCTCCTTTCTCGCCGTGACAAATACCGCAGAAAATATCATACAGCTCTTTGCCGCGCGCAAGCCCCGCACCCGTAATGGGAAACGGGTTGGCGATGATCTCGGCGGTGGCGCGCAGGCGCTCCTCCGGCGTATCGCCATAATAGTAGGGCACTTTGCCATTTACCGGCACGGCTACTGCGTTGGGATGGTTCATTCCGCGCAATTCATCCATTGCCGAACCTTGAGCCTCGCTACCGCCGGCAAAGAATACGCCTGCGTAACCGCGCGGCACTGTGCCCTGTACCGGGTGCATCCGGTTGGTCAATTCTTTGCGAGACATTACGCTTTGCTCGTCCCATGTATGGAATTTATAGTCATCGTAAGCATTGGCCTCGTAAGAGATCGGGTGCGCCATGTCGGGCATGTACTCGCTGCCGGGATGTTGGCCTCCTGAGGGCTTACAAGCCTGGATCATGATGGCAAGCACAATGACAAAAGCAATTTGCTTAATGGTTTTCATCTGAGCTTCTCTTTTTTATGGCGATTAAATCGTCTTCATGTGAACTTCTGAAGCGCCGGTGCTGCTGAGGAAGCCGCGCAATTTGTCGCGCTCGCCTTCATCCGCTCCGGCAGCGTCGAATGCTATGCAAAATTTATCGTCGGTGATACGGTCATCCAGCGTGGGATTGGTGCGCCCCGGCGCCATACCGCACACGGTGAAAAAGGATACCGTCATGCCGATAGCGGCGAAAAGCACGGTTACCTCAAAGGTGATGGGTATGAATGCCGGTACCGACCAGTAAGGCTTACCGCCGAAGATGATCGGCCAGTCGCGGGTAAATACCCAGGTCATGAACAAAAAGGCCGTCAGGGTGCCAATGGCGCCGTAAACGAAACCGGCAATATGCAGACGGCTTTCCTCCATCTCCAGGGCTTTATCCAAACCGTGAACGGGGAATGGGGTGAACACGTCCATGATCTCCATGTGATCTGCTTTGGCTTTTTTCACGGCGCCCAGGAGGATTTCCTCGTCGTCGTACAAACCGTAAATTACTTCTTTTTCCTGCTTCATGTTATGCTCAGTTGAACAAGATTTTTCAATGTTTGCGGCTAAGAAAATATCGCTTCACCATGCAGCGCCTTTAACCTTTAACCTTTAACCTTTAACCTTTAACCTTTAACCTTTAACCTTTAACCTTCTCAATGCGCCTCCGTTTTCACCTCGCTATGCCCATGGTGGTGCTGTGTTGCTTTCGGGCCGAGATACTGGTCCCCGGCAGCTTTCAGAATCTGCTTCACTTCAGCCACGGCCACCACCGGCGCCACGCGGGTGAAGATGAGAAACAAAGTGAAGAACAACCCTATGGTACCGAGGAAGATGGCTATCTCCACCCAGGAAGGTACATAATAGCTCCAAGAAGAGGGGAGGTAATCGCGCGCCAGCGTAGTGGCGATGATCACAAAGCGCTCAAACCACATACCGATGTTCACGAAGATGGACATGGCAAAAGTCCAAACCAAGCTCCGGCGTATCTTCCTGCTCCAGAAAACCTGGGGTGACAACACATTGCATGTCATCATACCTACATAAGACCACCAGTAGGGGCCGAGCACCCTGTTGTAGAAAGCATATTGCTCGTATATATACCCCGAATACCAGGCGATAAACAACTCTGTAAGGTAGGCTACGCCTACTATCGTACCCGTCAGCAAAATGACCTTGTTCATGCTGTCTATGTGCTGAAGAGTGATGTATTCCTCCAGTTTGAGCACTTTACGGGAGATCACCATGAGGGTTTGCACCATGGCAAACCCGGAAAAGATGGCCCCGGCCACGAAATACGGAGGAAAAATGGTGGTGTGCCAACCGGGGATCACCGAAGTGGCGAAGTCAAAGGACACAATTGTGTGAACCGACAACACCAGCGGCGTGGACAGGCCGGCCAAAACCAATGCCAGGCTCTCAAAGCGCTGCCAGTGCTTGGCGGAGCCGGTCCAACCGAAGGAAAAAAAGTTGTAAATTTTGCGGCGGATACCCCTTGAACGGTCGCGGATAGTAGCCAGGTCAGGCACCAACCCGGTGTACCAGAACAAAAGAGATACGGTCAAGTAGGTAGAGATGGCAAACACGTCCCAAAGCAGCGGCGAGTTGAAGTTCACCCAAAGCGGACCCCTGGTGTTGGGGTAAGGGAAGATGAAAAAGCCGAGCCAAATGCGGCCCATGTGAATGAGCGGGAACTGCCCGGCACACATTACCGCAAAGATGGTCATAGCCTCTGCTGCCCGGTTGACGCCGGTGCGCCAACGCTGCCGGAAAAGCAGCAAAATGGCAGAGATCAGCGTTCCGGCGTGACCGATACCGATCCACCACACGAAGTTGGTGATGTCCCAGCCCCATCCGATGGTCCGGTTCAGGTTCCAGGTGCCGATGCCGAACCAGATGGTCCACGCCACAGTGAACAGGTAAACAGCAAGCAATGCCGAGCTTAAACCGAATGCGATGATCCAGGCTAAGTTGGGCGCTTTCTCGGTGGGAGAGCAAATATCTTCGGTTATCTGATGGTAGGTTTTACCGCCTTCTATCAGTGGTTCCCGAATTGGAGATACTACAACGCTCATTTTGTTCTCTATTTTAGAAAGGCAGACCGCTTTAATGGCGATTCACCGGATTGATCAATTATCAGGCGTCCAAATTTTCGTTGCGGTTGTTGATGCGGGCGGCATAGTTGACCGATGACATGACGTTGATCTCCTCGAGCACGAGGTAGTTCAGCGGGCTGTCCATCTTTTGAGCTACGGCGCTTTCCTTGTTGTTGCGATCGCCGAAGGTGATGGCGCCGGTCGGGCAGGCCGTCTGGCAGGCAGATTTCACATCGGCATCGTGGAGGCGACGGCCTTCGCGCTTGGCGGTGAGCTTGCCTTCCTGGATGCGCTGCACACAGAAGCTGCATTTTTCAATCACGCCGCGGGAACGCACTGTCACATCAGGGTTGAGCACCATGCGTATCAGGTTGTCGGCGTAGAAAGGAATTTCCTCGCCGTTGACGCGGTATTCGTTGCTCACGAAAATGTCGGCAGTGGTATAGTCCAACCAGTTGAAGCGACGCACTTTGTACGGGCAGTTATTGGCACAATAGCGCGTGCCGATACAGCGGTTGTAGGTCATTTGGTTGAGACCTTCGCTGCTGTGGTTGGTGGCTGCCACCGGGCAGACGTTTTCGCAGGGCGCGTTGTCGCAGTGCTGGCACATCATGGGCTGGTACACCACATTGGGGTTTTCATAGTCCCCGTAGTAGTATCTGTCTATGCGCAACCAGGTCATTTCGTGGTGGCGCGACACTTCCTTTTTCCCCACGACGGGCACGTTGTTTTCCGCCACACAGGCTACCTGGCAAGCGCCGCAACCCGTACAGGCGTTGAGGTCGATATGCATGGCCCACCAGTGTCCCTGGGAATAGATTTCCTTGACGTATTGCTGCGTGGGATACATGGTCTGCGCATTGAGGTGAGCAGCTTCTTCCCGGCGTTCGTGAATTTTTTCCGTAAGTTGGGGAATTTCGTTGATGTGACCTTTATAAATAATGGTGCGGTCGGTGATGCCCCCCTGGAAGCCATGCTCGTTGAAAGGGTCTTTGAGACGGGAAGAAACCTTCTCGTCAAGGTTGACGTCCTTGTCTTTGCCGGTCATCGGGTCCTTGTAGGTCTTTCCGTCCTTTTCAGTAACCCCCATGGTATGGTGATACTGTACGCAGGCGAAGTCCTCCTCCGTAGCTACTTTGTCCGACACGGAAGGCGCAATCGCATAGTACTGCGTGTTGCCGTCGGCATCTACCGAAAGCCAGGGATATACATTGGCGCCGACTTTATTGCCGAGCGCGCGGCCCACTTCGCCGGTAGTTTCGCGACCGTAGCCGAGTGCCAAAGCGAGAGTGCCCTGCATTTGGCCAAACTGGCGCACTGCCGTCACGCGTTGCTTGTTGCCGTTGACCTCCACCTCCACGATGTCGGCCTTGCCGTATATCTCCCTGCCGTTCAGGTTTTTGAATGCCTTGAAGTTGCTGCCGTCCCAGCTTACCGGAATGGCTAAGTAGTTGCCCCATACCGTGCGGGTGAGCGGATCGGGCATTTCCAGCAACCATGGGTTGGCCGCATATTGGCCGCCGCCCATGTTCACGGTTTCGTAGAAGCTGATCTCCAGGTCTGCGTTGGAGGGCTTGCGAACCTCGGAGGCCGCCTCGTTTGCGCTACCGGAAAAAGCCGTTGCGATAACCGACTGAGGCGCTTCAAATACACCGTCGTGCAGGGTGCTGTCCCAAAATGCCTGGAAAGTGGAGAAATTATTCTGATTGGGGAACATGGCTTGCTCCCAGTGCGCCTTGAGGTATTCAAAGCAGGGTTGCTCTGCGTCCACATTCAGCGTTTCGGCGCCTGCCCAGCGCAAGAGACTCTCCTCTGCCTGGCGCGTGTTGAACAGCGGCGCGATAACCGGCTGGATCAAACTGTAATGGCCGCGCTTGGGTTCGGCGTCGCCCCAGCTTTCGAGGAAGTGATGCGAAGGCGCTGCGTAGTCGCAATGCAGCAAGGTTTCGTTGGGCAAGCCCGAAAGCGAGACCTTGAGGCCTACTTTGGCCATGCCGGCCACGAACTTGCCGGCGTTGGGAATATCGTAAGCCGGGTTGGCGCCGTCCATAATGAACAGAGCATCCACCCGGCCGGCGTTCATGTCCTTGATGAGGTCTTGTACCAACTTGTCATTGCCCTGGCGCTGCAAGGAAGCTTCATTGAAGCTGATGGTGGCGCCGTAGTTGCCCAACATATCGTTGACGGCATTGACGAGAATTTGTTCTGCCGTATTGTTGGAGCCGCTCACCACGAGGGAATTGCCCTGAGCCTGCACCAATTCCTTGGCTACGGACTTGATTTTGGAAGCTTTGGCCGGATCCAAAGCAGGCCCGCTCACCCGGGCCTTGCCCATGAGGGTGGCCACTTCGTTGTAGAGCGCTGCAATGGCAGCGCCCTGCTCGGAGGGCTTCACCAGGATTCGGTTATCGGCATTGGAGCCCGTGAGGCTCATGTGGCTTTCCACCTGGATATGGCGCGAAATGACCGGGTTCTTCGGGTCTATTTTGCGTCCCTTGGCATACTGCGCCGCGTATTCGATGGGCGATATCCAGGTGCCAAGAAAATCCGCGTCGAAGCTCACGATCACCTGGGCCTTGTCGAAGTGGTAGTTGGGAATGACCGCCTGGCTAAAGCTGTTTTGGTTGGCTTGTAACATGGCGGAAGAAGAAACCGGATCGTACATCACCACTTCGGTATTGGGAAACTTCGCTTTGAAGTCGGCCAATGCCTTTTTGGTAGTGGGGCTGAGAATAGTATGCGATACGATGCGGACGTTGGCCCCGGCCTTCAGCTTGCCGATGATGTCCTTGTCGATCTCCGCCCAGGAAGGACCGCTTTCCGTCTTTTTAGCAGGACGTTGGATGGCGCCGCCCTTGATGCGGTAGGGGCCGTTGATCCGGCTGGTATCGTACAGGCTCAACACGGAGGCCTGCGCGCGGGCGCTGGTACCGCCCATAGTCACCTTGGAGAGGGTGTTGCCTTCAATTTTGATGGGACGACCCTCGCGGGTTTTCACCAGGATGGCGCAATAGTCGCCGCCCTGTACGAAGGAAGACGCGTAATACACCGCAACACCGGGTACGATCTCATCCGGCTTGATGACGTAAGGGATCGCGCGGCGCACGGGAATATCGCAACCGGCGGCTACCGTGGCGGCGCCGAGGCCGAAGCCGAGATACTTGAGAAAGTCGCGGCGATTGGTTTGCAGCGCCGGTGCGTTTTCCTGAGCCAGCTGCTCCACAATGGGCATGTCATTGAACTCATTGGCTACGAGTTCCTGATAGGCAGCATCATTGGTGAGTTGTTCAACTCCGATCCAGACCTCTTGCTGTTTTTGCTTCATTGTATATCAAAATTCTTGAATGCGTTAGATAAAGGATTACAGGATCAATAGTGGCATTTTTGGCATTCCAGGCCGCCGATCTCTTCCACCGTTACGGCTCTGCGCTCGCCTTTTTTGATCTCTTCGTGGTAGCGTTCGTAAGATTTGTAGTATTCGTTGTCGGCAAATTTCACTTCCGTTTGGCGGTGGCAGTTGATGCACCAGCCCATCGAAAGCGGGGAATATTGCGCCACCACTTCCATTTCTTCCACAGGGCCATGGCAGGTTTGGCACTCCACCTTGCCTACGGCCACGTGCTGGGCGTGGTTGAAGTAAGCGTGATCGGGCAGGTTGTGTATGCGAACCCATTCGATGGGGCCTTGAATTTTCGTTTTGTTTTCATTGGTAAGCGAAGCCTTGATGGCTTTCCACTGCTCATTCACCGTCTTTTCCAGCTTGTCCATCTTGGGGTCTTTCTCGCTCATATCGCGGGCATATACATCGGCGATCCATTTGCGATAGACTTTTTCAATATCGGCTTCGCTCATCTGGTCGTAGTTTTCAATGTAGGCGTTTTCGCTCGGGTTCCAGCCGATGGAGGCGTAAATCTTGGTGATCTCGGCTGTGCCGTATTGGGAGCCTACGCTGATGGCGGTGTGGCAGTTCATACAGGTATTGGCCGCCGGGATGACCGATTGCTTGGAACGGCGGGCGCCGTCGTGGCAGTACTGGCAGTCAATTTTGTGCAGGCCGGCGTGCGTTACGTGGGAGAACTTGATGGGCTGCTCCGGCGCATAGCCCTGCTGACGCCCGAGGGCCACTGCGTTATTCACGGTGGAGTAGCCGCCCAGCACGATAAGCGCAAATATCACGAAACCTACAATACCCCGGCTGGTGAGTATCTCGACAAGCGTCTTGCGGCGGGCCGGCGCATTGCCTTCCTGCACCTGCATCATGTAGTTGAGGTTGGAAAGAATACGCGCCAGAACGATAGCCAGGACACTAAGGATGAGCGCCACCAGAATGAACTGGAAGCGGTAATCGGTTTTTTTGGCCGGGCCTTCTACCACGCCGGGAGTCGTTACTGCCACTGCGCCCGGGCAGGTATTAGTGTAGGTGCAGCTGATATAGGCCAGGATATTGGCGATCTCCGGGTCGGTGAGGCTGGTAAAAGCCGTCATCTGTACCTGCTTCCACTGGTTATAAACCTCCACGGCGCGCGGGTGACCGGCTTTGACCATGGCCTGGGAGTTGCGGATCCAGTTGTAAAGGTCTTCCTTCGGATAAGCCGCCCAGTTGGCCTCGGCGACTCCGAGAGCCGGGCCGGTAAGGTCGCTTTTCATGTCGCGGTTGTGGCATGCAGCGCAGAGATTTCTGAACAGCGTTTTGCCGGCCTCGATATCCGCATCCTGGGAAAAAGCGGGTTGAGCAAGCAGGAATGGCAGGAGAATGAAGAGCAGACGATTCAGTGCAGATCTGGATGTCATCGTATGATGTGTTTTTTTGTCTTTTTTTTGTCAAAAAGAGCCTTGACCGAAAAGTTGCGCAAATATATAATCTGTTAAATGCATGAACAAAATTTCTGCAATAAGGGGAATTATTTAGATTAGGTCTAAACAATATTGGTATTTGGAAGGCTGGAGGCTATTAGCAGTCCGGCGACTGA
>CAZNYK010000011.1:48765-52993 GCA_964577215.1 uncultured Saprospiraceae bacterium | reverse complement strand
ATCCAGGAAGGAATGGACAGCGTATAAGCTTGCGGGGCGTACTGGCCGCTGATCAGCTCGTCAGTGGGGGTGGGCTCTTCATCGGGTTGGCATCCTGTACCCAAGTACACAGTTGCTCCAATAAGCGACAGGATAAAGATATATTTGCGCATGTTCTCTTTGTTACACACCAATAAACAACAAACGTAAAAAAAGTATCGAAAAGTACCACAACCCGGTACAGCAACAACTCCAGGTATGAGTTTACCGGAATAGAACCTATGTTTCGGCTGAGTGCCGGTACAGACTGGATTAAGGCCGCGATGTCATACTTCCACCCTGTCAGCCATTAATTACAGCGGCTCAAACCTCGCCTGGAAGAACCTCAGGTAATGCGGCTCATATATCATTTTCAAGCCTTTGGTTTTTTCGCGTTGCAGGTAAACCTCATTGATGGATTCAGCCACCACGTCCATGTGCGCTTCGGTGTAAACCCTTCGAGGAATGGTGAGCCGGGTAAGCTCCAGGCGCGGGCGGCGGTGGTCGCCAGTGACGGGGTCGCGGCCTGCGCTGACGATGCCGCGCTCCATGCTCCGGATGCCGGAGTCAAGGTACAACTGCGCGGCAAGAGTTTGCGAAGGAAACTCATCTTGCGGAATGTGCGGATAGAAGCGTTTGGCATCTAAGAAGATCGCGTGCCCGCCCACCGGTTGCACAATCGGGATACCCCAGTCCGTGAGCAACTGGCCCAAATACAATACCTGCCCTATGCGCGCGCGGATATGATCGTCGCTCACTGATTCCCTTATGCCGATGGCCATAGCCTCCATGTCGCGCCCGGCCAAACCGCCGTAAGTATGGAGGCCCTCATAAACGACTACGAGGTTGCGGAGTTCTTCAAACAAATTCCAGTCGTTCACGGCAAGCCAGCCGCCGATATTGACAAGATGGTCTTTTTTGCCGCTCATCCAGGCGCCGTCGGTGTAGCTGCAGAACTCCTTCAGAATTTCGGCCACAGGCGTACTGCCGTATCCGTCTTCCCGCTGCTGTATGAAGTAGGCATTCTCCACCATGCGGGTGGCATCTAAGTACAGTTTCACGCCGTAGCGGTCGCACAGTGCTCGAAGGTCTTTCACATTGGCCATGCTCACGGGCTGCCCGCCGGCCATATTTACGGTGCCGGCCAGGCTGACGTATGCTATGTTTTCCGGGCCTTTGTCCTTGAAGAGGTCTTCCAGCTTCTGAAGGTCGATATTGCCTTTGAAGGGATGCAGGTTTAGCGGGTCGTGGGCTTCGTCTATGATGACGTCCGTGAAAATGCCGCCGGCTATTTCCTGGTGCAGGCGCGTGGTGGTAAAGTACATATTACCAGGCACGAACTGCCCCTTTTTGATGACGGCCTGGCTGATGAGGTGTTCGGCGCCGCGCCCCTGGTGGGTCGGCACCAAATATTTATAGCCATAGAACTCCTGCACGGCCTCCTCTAAGTGATAAAAATTCACGCTGCCTGCATAAGCCTCGTCGCCCAGCATCATTCCGGCCCATTGGCGGTCGCTCATGGCGCTTGTACCGCTGTCGGTAAGCAAATCGATATAGACGTCGGCAGAGCGGAGTAAAAAAGTGTTGTACCCCGCTTCGCGAATGGCCTTCTCCCTTTCCTCACGGGTAGTCATACGCAGGGGTTCTACCATTTTGATTTTCCAGGGTTCGGCCCAGGAACGGCGTCCGGCCTGTTCGCCCATGGTTTTGAATTTGTGTTCGCCCATTTTACATGGTTTTATTTGGTTAGGAATAACGGCACTGCCCACTGTCTTCCCGATTCCTATTGTCACCGGGACTTTGCTTCGCTCGACTGCCGACTGCCCCCGACACGAGTGACCGGGGCAAACTGAACAACCCGCAATTTAGAAAGGGAATAAAGTACGGAATGATGCCGAAAGTCACTACATACCAGTAATTATTGTCAATCAATACCCGGCTCTGCCGTATATTTGCCGTCAAACCAAATAATCCAACCATGAAGAAGCGCTTTTTCCTTCTCCTTGTTTCTATAGTTCTATTTTCAAGTCGCAGTCTCGCCACCGACGGCATGTGGCTTCCCTTGCTGCTCAAACAACTCAACGAAGCAGAGATGAAAAGCCTCGGTATGAAGATCAGCGCCGAGGACATATACAGCGTTAATAACGGCAGCCTCAAAGATGCCATAGTGCATTTCGGCGGCGGTTGCACCGGCGAAGTCATTTCCGCTCAAGGCCTAGTGCTCACCAACCACCACTGCGGGCGCGGCAACATACAGGCATTGTCTTCCATTACCAATAACTACTACGCAGACGGTTTCTGGGCTAAAAGCATGGCCGAAGAACTGCCCAGCCGGGGGCTTTTCGTTACCTTCATTGTGCGGATCGAAGACGTAACGCAAGCCGTGTTGGAAAATGTGACCGCTGAGATGCCGGAAACAATGCGGCAGGCACAAGTGGAGCGAAACATAGCCGCCGTGCGCAATGCGGCTGCACGGGAAAGCTGGCAGGAAACCTCCGTGCGGCCCTTTTTCCATGGAAACCAGTACTACCTTTTCGTGACGGAAACCTATCGCGATGTCCGTTTCGTGGGCGCCCCTCCGGCTTCCATAGGCAACTTCGGCCAAGACACCGACAACTGGGTGTTCCCACGCCACACCGGCGACTTCTCGCTGTTTCGCATTTATGCCGATAAGAATAACCGCCCCGCAGCGTACTCACCCGAAAACGTACCTTTCAAACCTCGCCACTTCCTGCCCATTTCATTGGACGGCGTGGAAAAAGGCGATTTTACCTTAGTGTTCGGTTTCCCCGGCGCCACCAATGCCTATCTGCCTGCCATTGCCATCGAGCAAACCATTAATGTGATCAATCCGGCGCGTATTGCCGTGCGCGATAAAACCCTCGGCGTGTACGATGCCGCCATGCGCGCCGACGTACAGGTGCAATTGCAATACGTGGCCAAGCAGGCCCGCTTAGCCAACTCCTGGAAAAAATGGATCGGTGAAAAACAAGGCCTGCAAACTGCCGGCGCGGCAGGCAAAAAACGCGAATACGAGGCCGAATTCCAGCGCCGCGTCATGGCCAACCCTGAATGGAAATGGCGCTACGGCAACCTCCTTGCCGACCTGGAAGCCCGGTACAAAGACCTCGGCGCCTACCAGCAAAGTTTGGAATACGCCACAGAGATCGGAAGCCGGAATATCGAACTGTTTCAGTTGGCCAATGCTTTGTCTTCCTATGTCAATATCCTCGACAACAACGGCCCGGCAGAATTGGCCAAACGGAGCGACAGGCTTACAGAATATTTGGAAGGATTCTACAAGGACTACCGGCCGGAGATAGATCAAAAAGTATTTGCAGAACTCATGGCGCTCTACATCGGCAAGGTAGGCGCAAACTTCCTCTCCAATACGGCGGTGGAACAAGCCGGCGCCTACGGCAAAGACTACAGCAAATGGGCTGCCGAACTGTATGCCGGCACCATCCTGACCCAAGGCGGCCTCGCCCTGCAAATGGCGCGGGTAAAACCGGAAGACCTTATCGAGCGCGTGAAAAAGGACCCTGCTTTTCTGCTCGCCCGCTCCATTGCCGAAGCCAACGGCGAACGCCTGGCCAAACCTGCCGGACTGATCCAGCGGGAAATAGACCGCCTGCAACGCCTCTACATGGAAGCCCAAATGGTCGTTTTCCCCGAAAAGCGCTTTTTCCCGGACGCCAACAGCACCCTGCGCGTGAGTTATGGCAAGGTGGAAGGCTCCGAACCCCGCGACGGCATTATGTACAAGCACCAGACCTACTTAGACGGGGTTATGGAAAAATACAAGCCCGGCGACTACGAATTCGACGTGCCGGCTAAGCTGCTTCAACTATACAAGAATAAGGATTTCGGACAATATGCCGACGCCACAGGAAAGGTGCCCGTAAACTTCACCGGCAGCAACCACACCACCGGGGGCAATTCGGGCAGCCCGGCCATTGACGCACACGGCAACCTCGTAGGCCTCAACTTCGACCGCCAATGGGAAGGCACCATGAGCGACTTGTTCTACGACCCTGCCATCTGCCGCAATATCATGGTGGATATCCGCTACGTGCTTTTCTTAGTGGATAAGCTCGGCGGCGCCAAACACCTGATCGAAGAGATGAAATTGGTAAGGCCGAAGACGGGGAAATAATTTGCTGATTTGCTGATTTGCTGATTTCACCCGCCGTACCACGCCGCAGGCGCG
>CAZNYK010000011.1:43309-48665 GCA_964577215.1 uncultured Saprospiraceae bacterium | reverse complement strand
ATTTGCTGATTTGCTGATTTGCTGATTTCACCCGCCGTACCACGCCGCAGGCGCGGGAAGGAGGGCTTTACTCCAACAAAAATTCCAAATCATCCTTTCCCAGCCGGAGGTTTTCACCTTGCGAGATAATATCCTCCGCCAATTGCTTTTTGCGATCCTGGAGCAGCAAAATCTTCTCTTCAATGCTGCCTTTGGTGATGAATTTGAGAGCGATCACGTTTTTATCCTGCCCGATCCGGTGGGCGCGCGCAACAGCCTGTTTTTCAACGAAGGGATTCCACCAGGGGTCTAGAATAAATACGTAGTCGGCGGCGGTGAGGTTGAGGCCCGTGCCGCCGGCCTTGATGGAGATGAGAAAAGTTTGCACGGCGGGGTCGTTTTGAAAGCGGCCGATCTCGGCCTCCCGCTGTTTGGCACTCATATCGCCTGTGAGCATGGCAAAGGGTTGTTGAACGGATTCCCATTCCTGCCGGAACAGCTCCAAGTATTTCACGAAAGAGCTGAAAAACAGCACCTTATGGCCGCTACGGCGAATTACATCCCACTCCTCCAACACATCGCGAAATTTCCCGCTGTCCTTGGCATAGCCTTCCAACACCATGCGGGGGTGGTTTACTATCTGGCGCAGGCGCATAAGCGTCTGGTGTAAGATTACCTGGTATTTCCCGTCGCCGGAGCGGTAATTGTCCAACAAAAAATTGCGCGCTTTCGACTTTTCCCGCTCGTAGAGCTTTTCCTGCTCAGGGGTCATTTCGGAGTAAAAGACCTGTTCGGTGAGTGGCGGCAGGTCCTTGGCCACTTCCTCTTTGGTGCGGCGGAGCAGGTACGGCGCTACAAGGGTACGGAGTTGGGCCTTTTGGCCTTCGTCCTGCATTTTTTCTATGGGCAGAATGTAGTCGTTGCGAAAAGAGGCATAGGCGCCCAGCAGTTCAGGGTTGATGAATTGCATCTGCGACCACAGGTCGCTCAGGGAATTTTCAATAGGCGTGCCGCTGAGGGATATTTTATGCCGGGCATGGAGGCTGTTTAGTGCCTTAAATACCTGGCTGTCCTTGTTTTTGATCTGTTGGCTTTCGTCCAAGACGATGTATTGCCATTCCAATTTCTGCAACAAATCCTGGTCGCGCAGAGCTGTTTGATAGGTGGTGAGCACCACATCGTAGCGGGCAAGCAGGCGTATGTCCTTTTGCCTTGTCGGGCCGGTATGGATACATGGTCTGAGGCTGGGTGCAAATTGCTGCAATTCGCGCTGCCAGTTGAAGACCAAGGAAGCCGGCATCACGATAAGAGCGTGCAGAGGGTTGAGAAAATCCGCATCGGCAGCAGGCTGGAAAAGCGAGAGTTGCCCGCCGGCAGTGCCCGGCGAAGCAACCGGTTTTTGGGCCTTGGCATGCAGCAATGCGGCGATGGTTTGCAGGGTTTTGCCCAGCCCCATGTCGTCGGCTAAGCAGGCGCCGAAATCATTGCGGTAGTGATGTACCAACCAATAAAAGCCCTGCAATTGGTAGGGGCGCAGTTCGGCCTTCAACATGGCCGGCAAGGCCACAGGCTCCCATTCTGCCAATTCTTCCTGCACTTCGCCGCCGGTCCATCCCAATTCCTTGAGCAGGGGATGCTGGCTCTTAGTGAGGCGAAGACTCCCCGCCTGTTTCTTTCCCATTTGGGCCAGACCTTTATACCGGCTCATCCACTCGGCAGGAATGAGAAACACAATGCCGCCGGGCAAAGGAAAGAAGCGATTGCCCTCCCGGATGTAGGGCGCGAGTTCCACGAAAGTGACCTTGTACTCCCCTACCCTTATCTCTCCGTAAATGTCGAACCAATCATTGCCGGCTTGCATGTCGAATCGAATATCCGGCTGGTCTAAGGCGAGACGGCCCTGCTCCGTTTCCGGCGCAGAAATTTTAAAACCCAAAGCTTCCAACGCGCTTCGGTGCGTGCAAAGCCATTGCAACAAGTGAAGCGGATCATCCGGCGGATCGGTTGCAACAAACTGACTGCCGTTGCCGGGGCTTAGCCCCATTTCGTGAAGGGCATTCGTGAAGGGCGCCTCTTGCTCAGGGCTTCGCTTTACCTTTACAATCCGGATATCGTTGCCACTTCCAAATTCAAGCGAAGTGCGCTCCCGGCGCCTGTCGAAACAGGGAAATTCTGCCCCGGGGTATTCCATGTACACGGCAAGGGTCCAGGTTCCCTTAAAAAGATCATGAACGGCGTCGATGCGGCAGGCGAGCAACGAGTTATGTTGCACGACTTCAAAGCCCTCCGCCTCGATGTCTGCTTTGGCGGCCACTTTGAGGATAAACTTCTGGAAGTAGATTTTCACGCTGGAACCGGGGATGCGCACTTCACTTTTATTGCGGAACGGGAGCACCATGTTGCCGTTGATGTGCGAAACCCTGTACAAATCATGGCCGGCAATAATCCAGGCCGGCTGATTGGTAAGGGCTACCACATCGCGGGTGCGAATTTCCCATGGCCCCTTGCCATTGTCAAGCCGGAGCGTGTAGGAAACACCTTCCGGAAAACGGCGGAAAGCAAGGCGCGGCTCCAAAGGAGTTTCGGCAAACCGGAGTACCATATCTTTTACCAGGCTGCGACGCTCTGCCTCTCGAGCCACAGGAAACTCGTGTTTCTGCGCCAGGGTAAGGATGTCGTCGATCCGGCGATGAACATACAGGTGTATTTGATCCTTGAGTTTTTCATCCTGCACGAGCCCGGCCAACGGAACGGGCTTCTTCTTCTTCGCATTGAAATATTGCTCCAATCCCTTGAGCTGTATCTGCTCCGATATGCCCAGCAAGCGGCGGTGCTGTTCCGGGTGTGCTATTCCAAAGGATTCCAGGAATTGAGGTGCGGCTTTTTGCAGGATGTGGGTGAGTTCTCCATTGGGTTCGCGCTTGACAAAAAAAGCATTCACCGAGTACAATCCCGGTAGTAATTCAAACAAATTATAGACTACACTTGCAGTTTGGCTCGATTCGGAATGCATGGCTCAGCTTTCAGACAAAGAGGTTGCGTATCTCCGGGGCGTCTTCCGGCTTCAGCCTTCCGCTCAGGATGAGCCGCAGTTCGCGCCGCCGTGGGGCGGAATCGTAGCGCTGGTGCTCGATCTCACTCAGGGGCAATATCTCAGGCACGGCAACCGGGCTGCCGTTTTCGCCGTCTAATGCCACAAACGTGTAATATGCGGTGTTGCAGCGGCGGGTATTGTGCCCTTTGATGTCGCATGCATACACCTCTACAATTACTTCCACAGAGGTATTAAATGCTCTGGTTACAGCAGCTTCCAGGGTCACAACTTCGCCTACCCGGATGGGGAGGCGGAAGGAAACCTGGTCCACGGATGCCGTAACGACATGGGCTTCGCAGTGTTTGCCAGCACAGATTCCGCAGGCTATGTCCATCCAGCGCAAGAGATTGCCACCCATGAGGTTACCCATGGGGTTGGTATCGTTCGGCATGACCATTTGGGTCATGACGGTAGAAGAATCGCTGACTTTTTTTGGTTTCATGGATGCATTTTCAGGTTGACCAGGCGCCTTACCGGATCATCACCCCTTGCCGGTTGATAAAGGGGACGGTGGTAAAATTGGCAGGGTCGATGCTGCCGCGCACAAAGACGTATTTCTTGTCGTACATGTAGTTGTCGTGCAAAAAGCTGACCCAATACTCGTTGGTCAATTCAAAAAGCTTGGGTTGAATAGGTTCAACGAGCACGGTAGCAAGCGGACCGATCTCCTCAAAAAAGTGCCGGAGGGTTGTAGTGCGCCGGTTCTCGCCGTCGGTATCGCCGTAACCGGTAGAGTTGACCAATACGCATGTGATAGGCTCGTCCTTCAGGTTGACCAGCAGCACGTCCCATAATTCATCTTCCTCCGGTTTTTGCTCATTGCGCGGCATGATTGCAATGATGAGGTCTTCCACTTTATGAACAGGAATGTCTTTTTTCATGAATCTGCAAATTTAAAACCAAACAAATCGGCGAAGTGCAGGCGTAGTTTCTCGCGCACTTCTTCCATGTCAAAAGCCCTTTCGAGTTCGCGTTGCATGGAGGTAACGTCTTTGTCCGCATCGGCGATGCCGCAGGGCACTATGTTTTTAAAATGCTCTAATTGGGTATTCACATTGAAAGCGAAGCCGTGCATGGTCACCCAGCGGCTCAAATGAACGCCTATGGCGCAAATTTTCCTTTTGGGCAACCCGTTCCCGGCCTCCAGCCACACGCCGGTGTAGCCCTGTTCGCGGCCGCCCCGGATGCCATACTCTGCTAAAGTGCGGATCACTGCTTCCTCCAGGTAACGCACATAACGGTGTACATCGGTGAAGAAGCAGTCGAGGTCGAAGATGGGATATCCCACTATTTGCCCCGGCCCGTGATAGGTGATGTCACCGCCGCGATTAATGCGGAAGAACTCGAAACCTTGCTTTGCAAGCGCCGCCTCATCAAGCAGAAGGTTGGCTTCCGAACCGCTTTTGCCGAGGGTATATACGGGGGGATGTTCGCAAAAGAGCAAAAAATGAGATTGTTCCCGGGCCGGCCGGCCTTCCTCAATAAGCTTCCGGTTGGACAGCTTGCGATCCACCAATTCCCTGAGGAGTTGTTCCTGGTACGCCCAGGCTTCCCGGTATGAGATCAATCCCAGATTGCGATATACAACTTGCTCCATGTTTTGAAAAAGCCGCGCAAAGGTACGCCATTTTGCCAGCTCGCTGTGATAATCGGAAAGCTTTGTAACAATTATTACCTTTGAGTGTTCCATAGCACATGGTTTATCGTACCGGTTTTCAATAACCGGACATGAGGCGCCGGTAAGCAAAAAATCAAGCGAAAATGTCTGTTTTCGACAAGGCTAAAAATCCGATAGTACAAGCAGCGCTCTGCCTGGGAGGAGTTTTTGTATTGATCCTGTTGTCAAAAATAGTCCGGATGACCGGCATAATCCCGGTTTCGGAGCGCTTTCCCTGGATGACGGCTGCAGCCTTTTTATTGCTTTTTTCCATTTTCAATACGGTGGGTTCCATATTTTCCGTCAACAGATCCCAATACTGGAGGCGCTCTATTTACAGCTTCATCGGGCTTGCTCTCAGTTCCGGCCTCCTTGCCTGGGCGTTTTCCTCGCTCAGTATCAGCGAAGCAGGCTCATACCGGTGGATATTTTTCGTCCTCACCCTTGGATACTTAGTTTTTGTATCTATCATGAATATTGCCAGAACCATCGTAGAGTTCGCCCAGCGGGAAGAATGGAACCACCCCCGCATCCGCCAGAAGAAGCGGTGACCAGGCTTTTCAGAATACCACCTTTACCCTTTACCCTTTACCCTTTACCCTTTACCCTTTACCCTTTACCCTTTA
>CAZNYK010000011.1:34704-43209 GCA_964577215.1 uncultured Saprospiraceae bacterium | reverse complement strand
CCTTTACCCTTTACCCTTTACCCTTTACCCTTTACCCTTTACCCTTTACCCTTTAACCTTACCCCCCCCTCAATACAGCCCGTTCACCTGCACCTGCACGTTGCCCCTCAGGCCCACGTGTACGCGTATGGACTCGGGAGCGAGATACGCGTTTTGGATTTGAAGTTCCTCCAATTTGCCGTTGAGGTAAATATTTTCATTTACCTGGTAGTGGTCGAGTTGCTTTTGCAGTTCGGCCTCCAGTTCTTTCAGGTTGTAATCCAGGAAAAAATCAAGATTTTCCTGAATGGTGCGTTTGAGGTTGCTCTTGAGCAACCAGCCGGCGGTTTTGTGGAGGAAATTTTGAGTTTCCAGGGTGAAGTTGAGGTCGCTTACGTCAATGGAATTATTTCTCAGGTTGAAATAAGGCCTGCCTTCCAGGTAAACATTGCCATTGAAGCTGCCGCTGAGTTGGGCATTGACGATCAGGGTACTGCCCTTACCGTATAATTCAACGTCTTCTAAAGTGACAGAGCGGTTCCCGGAGGAAAATGTCTCCCCGGCGAGTTGTTCCCGCGCTATGCGTTCCGCTTCTTCATAAGGAACCTCGGCATTGAGATAAATGACGAAATCTTGTTTCGCAGCTTCTACATATTTGAATGGCGGCAACGCAGCAAGTACGACAGGGTCGGGCATGGCCCCAATCCGGAGCCTTGGCCTCGATTCTACCATGATGGTAGCGGAAATGGCCTGTGGGTTCATTTGCAGCGGGGTCATGGTAATGGCCTGTGGATTAATGACAAGCCAGGTTTTATACTCCGGCGAAAGCAGAATCGGCTCGAACATTCGCCGCCAAGCATCGCCTACCTGGCCCCGGAGATCAAATTGCTCCGCAGCTAAGCGGTCAATGGCGGAAGTAATGGTTTTGCGGCTGTTTTTCAGCACCACATCGCCTATAAACCCGATCGGGATCTGGATGGCGCCTATCTGTAGTTTGGGCTTGCGAAGCCACTCGTAATCTTCAATCTCGGTAGCTGTGCTCACGCTCCAGTCAGGCCTGATATCGAATACCGTGCGGAACCGGATGGCGATCTCGGCGGTACCGGTAAGGTATGTAATTCCCGCTTTGTACTTGAACCAAAGACTCATAGGTACCCTGTACTGGAGGTCTTTGCCTGAGACGCCGAAGGAAATACTGTCGCGTTTTTCAACCCGGATGGCTAAGTTGTCTCCGTCGTCGGGATCGTTATCTTCGTAAATGACGCCCTGTAATTGTTTATTAATGGAGCGTTCCATTTCGAGCATATTGATGCGAAGAGGAATATGCACGGTAGAACTCTGATCGAGGAGGGGTGCTGTGTCGTACTGTTCCATAGGCCGAGGCGGTGATTTGGACGCAGTTTTGCAGGCACTTGAGCCCACTGAAAGCAAACTGCACAAAATAAGAATTCTCATCGAAGCCATAGGGAATATTCAGGTTTAATGGGCGGCGCTGCCTGCTGCCGTGGAGTTATTGGCAGTGAATCCCAGTGCCTGCCGCATCCGGGTGTGAATGCCGGTATTTTCGTAGATGCCGGAAAACAGTTCTGCAGATGGGCCGAAGGCGAAGACGGGCACCATTACAGGCGTATGGCTATTGGTAGTGAAGGCAAATTTGGGCCGCCCCATTTTTGAGCCGGGATTGAGGGCCATACCGCCGGTTTCATGATCGGCAGTGACGATGACGAGGGTGTCGTCGCGGCCTTTGGCAAACTCCAGGGCCTCCCGCACGGCAGCGTCGAAATCAAGCGTTTCCAATACCACTTCGCGCCCGTCGCCCCTGTGGCCTCTCCAATCGATCTGTGAGCCCTCGATCATCACAAAAAAGCCCTTATCGCTTCGCTGCGAGAGGTATTTCAGGCTGTACCGCGTAGCCAAAGGCAAATAGCTTCTTCCCTGTGCAGCGGAGGCAGGTTGTGTTTCTGCAGTGAAAAAGGCAAATCCGCGGTTGGGGTTGAAGGGTACGCGAAGTACATCATCCATGCTGTGATCTGATACGAAATAACCTTTCCGGCGAAGTTCGTCGTAGAGATCGCGTTTATCCGTTTCCCGGTGGATAAAATACTGAACGCCGCCCCCTATGAGCAAGTCAACATCGGTACTGAGGATGTCGGCGGCAATTTCTTCATATGATATCCGGCTGTATTGATGAGCTATAAAAGATGCCGGGGTGGCATGAACGACCGATGCAGTGGCGATCAGTCCGGCAGCCAGGCCGCTTCTTTTCGCCTCTTGCAAAATAGTAAGACAAGGAATGGTGTCGGCATCTACTCCAATGGCGCCATTGAATGTCTTCACCCCGCAAGCCATGGCCGTGGCGGCTGCGGCAGAATCGGTGATAAGGTTGTCGGAAGCGTGGGTTTTTTGAAATCCAACCACCGGAAAATCAAGCATTGCGAGCTTGTTGTTGTTGCTGTACAATGCCGCTGTGACCTGCGTGAGACCCATGCCGTCGCCGATCATCAAGATGATGTTTTTCGCCCGTCTGCCCGGTTCAAAAAGATTGGGCAAAGCTTCTTCCACCGGCGCCGGGGTCTTACAACTCCCAGCGAGAAAAAGCAAGGCTATTACCGGCAGTATTCGTCGCATCTTACATCTTTTTTGGCAAAAAGGAACCCTTGGCCAATCCCCTTTCTCCTGCTGTTTGGAAATGCAAAACTAAGAAAGTAAATACTTTTCAAATCATAAAATTTAATTTTAAATACGCATCTTTAATAAGGCTAATTCAAAATATAATTTTGATATTTATAAACTAATTCAGGCCGTGCTGCGTTTTGAAAGCGAAAATTGCAACCCGGGCCCGTGTTTCCTGTCCCTTGCGGTGATTATGACGCCGAATTTCGATGGAATGCACGTGCGCATCTAATAAGTTGACCAATATACCTCATTTTTCCCGAAATTTGCGGTGCAAAATTTAAATGTCATGAATTCCCACCAAAACCTGAAAACAATCCTGGCGCTGTGCTTTTTCTGGGCACTTACTGCCGCGACGCTCTCCGCCGGTACCGGCGGGTCGCCCACCACCATCTTTGAAGTACTCATGCGCGACGGCGTACTGGATATCACCATTGAAACCGATCTGACTGAATTGATCCACAACAGGCGTCGCGACGATTACCAGCCTGCCGTTTTGACTTACAAAAATAAAGACGGTTCCATGGCGCGCCAAAACATCGAGGTGGTTCCACGGGGCAAATACCGCCGGCGCATCTGCGATTTCCCGCCCGTAAAGATCAAGTTTTCCAAAAAAGAACTGCTCGCCGCGGGGCTGAAGAAGCACAATAATTTGAAACTCAGCACCCACTGCTTAGAAGATAAAAACGCAGGGAACTATAATGTGTTCAAGGAGTACCTGACATACAAATTCTATAACGAACTGACTCCGAAAAGCTTCAGGGTCCAATTGGTGCGGATCACTTATGTGGATGCGCTCAAACAAATGAGCAAGATCAAGCGCTACGGGTTTATCATTGAAGACGATGAAGAACTCGCAGAGCGGCTGGGGGGAACCTTGTGCGACCAGATCAACCCCGGCGCAGAAACGGTCTCGGACTTTGACGAAACGCTTATGGCCGTATTTGAATACATGATCGGCAATGAAGACTGGAACATGGCCATGGTGCGCAACCTGAAAATGATAGAACCGGGTGAAGGATCGAAAATCATCCCCGTAGCTTATGACTTCGACTTTTCCGGGGTGGTCAACGCTTCTTATGCGGTGCCGATTTCGGAATTAGGCCAGCGCCACATCAAGGACAGAGACTATCTTGGTTTCGAAGCCGAACCTGCCGTGATGGAACAGGTATTCGCGCACATGAGAGAGAAAAAAGCAATTATTTATCACACCCTCTCCCAATTCAAACTTTTACCGGAGCAAGAGCGCCTGAAGATCAAAGACTATCTCGAATCCTTTTATCAGGTCATCGATACATTGCCCGCAGCAAGCAGGAATCTGCCCCCCTGGCGCTATACGCCGAACGCTCAGGGAAATGTGCCCCCGCTTGCTACAGGCCTGACTACCGGGTTCTGAACCATCTTTTCGCTAAATCGCTTTTTTCGCCAGGTAGAAGTCGACCTTCTCGTAATCGGCATTGGCAATGCGGGCGTCCAGCTCTTCCAGCGTTTTGGGCGGCGGTACGATCACTTTTTCGCCGGGCGTCCAGTTCACCGGCATGGCGCATGCATGCTTATCGGCAGTTTGCAAGGCTACCAATACCCGTTTGATCTCATCCATATTGCGCCCCACGTTGAGCGGATAGTACATGATAAGGCGAATAATGCCCTGCGGATCAATGAAGAACACCGCCCGAACTGCAGCCGTGGAACTGGCCCCGGGATGGAGCATGCCATACAGATTGGCCACCTTCATGTCTAAGTCGGCAATGATGGGGAAATCCATATACACGCCGGTTTTTTCGCGCACATTCTGTACCCAGGCCACATGGGAGTGGATACTGTCGATGCTCAGACCAATAAGCTTGGTGTGGTGCTTCTCAAAGAAGTCTTTTTCTACTGCGAAGGCCGAAAGCTCCGTAGTACACACCGGGGTGAAATCCGCCGGGTGAGAGAACATGATGACCCAGCTATCGCGGTTGAATTGCGATAACTTTAGGGGGCCTGTCGTGGTCAAGGCTTCAAAGTCGGGAGCCGGATCGCCGATGCGTGGCATCGGTCTCAAATCTGTGCCGTTATCCATTTGCGTTGAATTTTAATGAGTAAACAAATTGCGATTTGCATTTCCAGTATCCATGCGGGATCGTTTTTTGGAGCTGCATTGCAAAGATGCGGGGTTTCGGTTGTAAAAACTGTGATAAAAATCACCCGATAAATCCTATTTTCACCCCGTGAAACTTGTACACACCTCCGACTGGCACCTCGGCCAAAAGTTCCTCTCCAACGACCGAGAGGAGGAGCACTGCCGTGCACTGCACTGGCTGGCCGAAACCGTGGCAAAAGAGCAGGCTGACGCGCTCATCGTCGCCGGAGACGTATTCGATATCGGCAATCCCCCCCATTACGCCCGTCGCCTCTATTACGACTTCCTCACCCGGATGCTGAAAAGTCCCTGCCGCCACATCGTTATCACCGGTGGCAATCACGACTCCCCCTCCATGCTCAATGCCCCGCGCGACCTGCTCCGCGCACTCAACGTACACGTCGTGGGCGCTGCTACAGGAAATATCGGGGATGAGATCATAGAACTGCGCGATTCCACGGGCCGGTTGGAAGCCGTAGTGGCCGCCGTGCCCTTTCTGCGCGACGGCGACCTGCGCGCCTCTGTAACCGGCGAAGGCGGCGCCGACCGCATGGAGCAGATCAAAAAAGCCATCCTGGAACATTACCGCGCCGTAGCGGCTGCCTGCAAAACATACAGCAACGCCGGCGTGCCCGTTATCGCCACCGGCCACCTTTACGCTACCGGCGCTGTAGCATCCGACAAGCAGGACAATATCTACATCGGCAATATGGACAATATTGACGCTGGGCAATTCCCCGATGTGTTCAGCTATGTGGCGCTGGGTCACATTCACCGCGCCCAGGCCGTAGGCGGATTGAAGCATGTATGGTACTCGGGATCGCTCATACCCTTGAGCTTCAGCGAAACCAAGGACGATAAGGCCGTGCTGCTGGTGGAATTCAAAGGCAGAAAATTCGCCGGCGCCACTCCCCTGCCCTTGCCCGTGTTCCGGCGCCTGAAAACCATCCGGGGCAGCATCGGGGAAGTGGAAGAAGGCCTGCGCCGATTCGCTGCCAAAGCCGGGCGCGAAGCCACCCCCTGGGTGGAGGTCATCGTAGATACCGATCGCGTCATTCCACAATTGGATGTGCGGCTCAAGGAGTTTACCCAGGGCATGGACCTCGAGATTCTCAAGATCAGGATCAACCGGCCGGCTGCGACGGGCGAGGCTATGCAAGCGGTGATTGATCTGGGCGCTCTGCTACCCAATGAAGTGTTCGGGCAACGATGCCTGCAATTTGCGGTAAGCGGGGAAGAGCGGAAGGAGTTGGAAACGACCTTTGCGGATTTGCAGGAGTGGATGAAAACGCAAGAGGAAATTGAATGAAGATAAAGAAGGTAACCGTACACAACCTCAACTCGCTGCGACTCAAAGCGAGCATAGACTTCAGTGTGCCGCCCTTAGCTGATGCCGGCCTGTTTGCCATCACCGGCGATACCGGCGCCGGCAAGACCACCATTCTCGACGCCATTACCCTGGCCCTGTACGGACGCGTACACCGCAATAAAGACGTGAAGGAAGTCATGTCTTACGGCGCCGTAGAGAGCTTGGCCGAGGTGGAATTTGAAGCCGGGGAAGGCATTTACCGCTCCAAGTGGAGCATTTGGCGGGCGCGGCGCAAAGAGGACGGACAAATCCTCGGCCCGGACCGGGAGCTTTCGCAATACAACCCCAAAACCGGCGAATTTGAGATACTCGCACAGAAAAAAGGCGATTCCGACCAGTTGATCGAGCAGATCACCGGGCTGGATTACGACCGCTTCAGTCGCTCCGTGCTTTTATCTCAAGGCGACTTTGCAGCTTTCCTAAGGGCCGGCGAACGCGAGCGGAGCGAGCTTTTGGAGCGCATCACGGGCACGGAGGTGTATTCTATCCTGTCCAAAGGAGCTTTTCAAAAGTTCCGGCAGGAGGAAGAGCGGCTTGCACAAGCACGCCGCGAATTGGAAACCCTGCGCATCATGGACCCCGTTGAGATCGAAACGCTCCAGGCCGGGCAAACCCAGCTCCGCCGGGACGCCGTTCAACTTAAATCCGAAACGGAGGCTGCCGCATCCGCCCTGCAATGGCGCCGGCAATTGGTTGCACTCGAACAAAAAAGCGCCGAACTGGCAGCGGAACGGCAAGTGCTCAACGCCGCTTTGGACGCTGCTCTGCCCGATGTGCAACGCTTGGAATTGCATATCCGTGCGGCTGCGCTTCAGCCTCTGTTGGAAAGAGCCGGGGAAGCCCGGGAACGGGTCGCCGCCCTGGAAACCGAAATCCGGGATATATCTGCATCCCTCGCTGCAAAACAAGCTGCTGTGGAGGAAACATCCGCCACCCTGCAATCAGCGCATGCGCACTGGGAAGCCTTGCGACTTAGGTTCAATGAGCGCAAGCCGCTTTTCGATCAGGCTTTGGAATTGGACGCGAGTATCCGGCAACTTGCCGAGCCTCTTCAGAGTATCGAACGCAAATGCTCCGCCCTTGCGAAAGACCAGCAAAAGCTCCAGGGTACCCAATCTGAAACCGAAGCCTCCCTGCGGGAAACCTTAACCATTATTGCAAATGCCGAGACCCTGCTCGCCGAAAACGCCGCAGACGCGCAACTACAGGAAGATTTCCCCAAAATCGAGATCAAACTGGCCGAGTTGCGCAGCGCCTGGAGTGATAAAAAACAATGTGTGCAACAGGCCGATACCTTTGCCGAAGCCGTAGAGGCCGCGCAAGCTGAACTGTTGAAAAAGGAAAGCCGGGCAGCCGAAGCTGCCGTCCAATTGCAACAACTCAAGGCACAGTTCAAAACGGCAGCGCCGGAGCATTTTGCCACCAACCGCCAGGAATTGCTGGAACTGACCAACAACGAGATCGAGCAACTCCAGCAGCGCCGCGGCAACATCGAACAACTTTACCGCCTCTACGACGAATACCAGGGTCTGCTGCGCGAGCTCAGCGGCTACGAAGAGCAGTTGGAAAACCTGCAACGGGAAGACCTCGACGTGAACAAGCAGATGATGACCGCCTTAGAGGCCATGGACACCATAGACAGGCAACTCGAGTTCAAACAGGCGGTGTATGAACAGCAACAGCTCATTGCCAATTACGAAAAAGACCGCCAACTCCTCCAGGAGGGCGAGCCTTGTCCACTCTGCTTCGCCACGGTGCATCCCTTCCGGGAAAAGCAGTTCAAACCCTTCGTAGATCAGGCTAAATTAGAATTGGAAAACGTCAAAGCTCAATCCGAGCTCCTGCGCGAACACTACCGCAAGCTCAGCCGCCGGCAAAGCGACATCGGCGCCCGCATAGCCAATCTTAGTGGAGGCGAGATGCAGGAACTCAGCGGACAGATCGCCTCGCAATTTGAGCGCATCATGGCCTATGAGGAGCGTATAGCCGGGTTTGTCGCCCACACCGCTGCCGAAGACTTCCACGCCACGCCCGGCCTGGCCCTCGCCACGCGTCTTGCCGAAGCGGAGCGCATCATTGAAGAAAAAAAGCTGGCCCGGAACGAGCTTATCAAACGCAGCAAAGAACTCGACTCCTTGGAAAGCGAGTGGCAAGTATTTTCGGATGAACTCGCCGGAAAGCGGAATGAAACCACTTTACTGCAGGAGAGACTCTTAAACGCAAGGGAGCGGCAAAGCTCCGCCGAAGTCCGCTATGCCGCATTGTGCAGCGAGATCGACGAACTGCTATCGCCCTACGGGTTGAAATTTGAGGAGCAACAGGCAAAATCCGACATAGAGACCCTTCGCAGGCGGCGCGACGA
>CAZNYK010000011.1:0-34604 GCA_964577215.1 uncultured Saprospiraceae bacterium | reverse complement strand
AAGGAATCTCTCCGGAAATTGGAGGCCGAATTCGCTTCCTTACAAAGCCTGCTCGCCCAGCGCCGAAGCGACGAACTGGAGGCCAGGTCCAAATCCGAAGGCTTTTACCAAAAACTGGAAGATGCTGCCGTAAAAGCCGGATTTACCGGGGCAGCCGCCTTGCGCGAAGCCTTGCTGCCTCCCGCCGAAGCAGCGGCCATTGAAGCGAATAAAACCGAACTGGAACGCAAAATCCTCGAATTGGAGGCAGCTATTCGCAATACGGCCCAAAGCCTGGAGGCAGAGGCTGCGCGGCAACTCAGTCCGGCGCCGGCAGAGGAACTCGAAGCCCGCCTGAACGAATTGCAAGCCGCCAACGAAACCCTCCAACAACGCCTCGGCGCCATCCATTCCACCTTGGAGGAAGATAAAAAGCGCCGCAGGGAAGCCTCCGAGCTTCAAGCGCGCCTAGAGCGCCAACATGCGGAATTCCGCCGCTGGGCGCGTTTGAACGAACTCATAGGTTCCGCCGACGGCAAGAAGTTCCGCGTATTCGCCCAGGGGCTTACCCTGCGCAAGTTGGTCGCCCTGGCCAACGAGCACCTCCAACGCCTCAGCGGCCGCTACGTCATCCTGCGGAAAAGCGACGAAGACCTCGAACTGGAGATCATGGATACCTTCCAGGCCGACAACCGCCGCTCGGTGAATACACTCTCCGGGGGGGAGAGCTTTCTGGTGAGCCTCGCCCTGGCCCTCGGCCTGTCCGATCTCGCAGGGCGCAACGCCGCCATCCGCTCCCTCTTCATAGACGAAGGCTTCGGCACTTTGGACGACAACAGCCTCGACCTCGCTATCTCTACCCTCGAAAACCTGCAGGCCGCCGGCAAAACCATCGGCGTCATCTCGCACGTCAAGGAACTCAAGGAGCGAATCGGCGCACAGATATTTGTGCGCAAGAGCGGGAATGGGTTTAGCACGGTGGAAGTGACGGGGTGAGGCGGTGGAAAAATGAAGACTTATCATAAATATTACGACGCCATCGTCATCGGGGTGGGCGCTATGGGCGCAGCCGCCTGTTATTACCTGGCCAAAGAAGGCGCCGAGGTGCTGGGACTGGAGCAGTTTGACATCCCACACGACAAAGGCGCTCACGCCGGGCAAAGCCGCATTATTCGCCAAGCTTATTTTGAGCACCCGGACTACGTGCCGTTGCTGCAAAGAGCCTATCAAAACTGGCAGGAATTAGAAGACGCAACCGGCGCGGAGATTTTTGTCAGGACCGGCCTGCTATACTTTGGCAAACCGGACCACGACTTGATGCAGGGCATACACCTCTCTGCCGGCGCCTACGATATTCGTGTTGATACGCTGAGCGAAGCGGATATGCAAAACCGGTATCCGCAACTGCGCATTCCCGGAGATTTCGAAAAACGCTTCGAACCCGAGGCAGGCTTCCTCACCCCCGAACGCGCCGTAAGGCTCTACGCAGAAATGGCTCGGCGCCGCGGCGCCTTAATACAAACCAGGGCGATAGTATCGAGCTGGCAGCAAACACCGGAAGGCTTCGAGGTTTTCACTTCAACAGGCGTATACACCGCAAAAAAATTGGTCTTCACTGCCGGCGCCTGGACAGGCAAACTCGTCCCGTCATTGTCCTCATCCCTGGAAGTGACGCTGCAAACCGTAGCCTGGGTTACTCCCAAAAAGCCCGTGTTATTCGAACTTGGTCAACTGCCCTGTTGGGTCATTGCAGAGGAGGACCAACCCGGCGTGTATTACGGCTTTCCCTCCCTCCCGCCAGGAAGGTTCGACGGCCCGGCGGGATTCAAGCTGGGGCACCATTATCGAGGCCCGGCCACAGATCCCGACAACCCGGAGCGCGTCGTGCCGGAATACGAAGAGGCCAAACTGATCCGGGTGCTGAAAAAATATTTCCCGGAGGGCTACCAAAGCACCCATGTACTGACCACTTGCCTGTACACCAATACGCCCGGTGAAAACTTCATAATCGACTTTCTGCCCGGCTACGAAAACAAGGTGGTCATTGCCGCAGGATTCAGCGGGCACGGGTTCAAGTTTGTATCAGCTGTGGGCGAAATTGTCAGCGATTTAACCATCCAGGGCAAAACGGCGTTACCTATTGGTTTTCTAAATGCTCCACGACTCCTGACATAAGACCATGAAAAAAATCCTCCTTCTTTTCTTTCACCCCCGCTTTGAGGACAGCCGCGTCAACCAAAGGTTATTGAAGGCCTGCTCCGGCATGGAAGGCCTGAGCATCAGGGATATGTACGAACTGTATCCCGACTTTGACATAAATATACCGGCCGAGCAGGAAGTCCTCCTTGCCCACGACGTCATTGTGTGGCAGCATCCTTTTTATTGGTACAATTGTCCGCCTCTGATGAAGCAGTGGATCGACCTTGTATTGGAATACGGCTGGGCCTACGGCAAAGACGGCGACAAATTGGCCGGCAAGTGGATCATGAATGCCCTTTCCTCGGGCGGCACTTTCGAAGTGTACCGCCGGGACGGCAGGAACCGCTTTACGTACCGGGAGTTGCTAAGTCCGTTCGATCAAACTGCCCACCTTTGCCACATGGAGTACCTCCCGCCGTTTATCGTGCCCGGCGCCAACCGGATCACGGACGAAACGCTGGAAAATTACGCCACACAATACAGGGAGGCTTTGCGCTTGTTGCAGGCAGACGATACAGATATTGCCCAATTGCGCACATTGACTTACTTCAACGAGTATTTCACCCAAGGAAAAAGCGAATAACTCATGGCCGGATCTTTTTTACAAAACACCGTAATTTTTTTGGGCGCTGCTTTGGTTTTCGTACCCATTGCCAAAAAGCTGGGCATCGGCAGCGTATTGGGTTACATCATCGGCGGGGTCATCATCGGGCCGTTTGCCCTTGGGCTGGTGGGCAAGGAAAGCGAGGAAGTGATGCACGCCACTGAGTTCGGGGTGGTGATGATGTTGTTTTTGATCGGCCTGGAGCTAAACCCCCAGGCATTCTGGCGAATGCGAAAAGCCATTCTCGGCCTCGGCGGCCTGCAGATGGTATTCACGGCCGTACTGCTTTTCCCATTACTGTATTTCGCTCAGGGCTTGTCGCTTCCTGCCTCCATCGCGTTGGCCTTGTCATTTTCCATGTCATCCACTGCTATCGTATTGCAAACCCTGAAGGAAAAAGGCTTGGATAAAACGCAGGCCGGCATGTCGTCCTTTGCAGTATTGTTGTTCCAGGACATTGCCGTTATTCCCGTGTTGGCGCTGTTGCCGGTTCTTGCGGTTTCGGGCGGCGCGACGCACAATGAACATGGGGGCAGCGAAGGATTTTTGCATATACACCCAAGCATCGGTATCGGCCTGGCTGTGCTGTTCATATACGTGCTCAGCCGGTTTTTCATCAGCCCGTTCCTGCACTTTATTTCCAAGGTACACATGCGGGAGTTGTTCACCGCTTCTGCCCTGTTCCTGGTCGTAGGGGTGGCCTGGGTGATGGAGCAGGCCGGCATCAGCGCCGCGCTGGGGGCATTTATGGCCGGCGTACTATTGGCCAACAGCGAGTTCCGGCACGAGTTGGAAAGCGACATCGAGCCGTTCAAGGGTATCCTCCTGGGAGTGTTTTTTACCGCTGTCGGAGCTACGATCAATTTCAATTTGATCCTGGAAGAGCCGCTTGCCGTGTTGAAGATCGTTTTCCTGCTTATGCTCTTCAAGGCCCTGGCCCTGTTTGTGCTCGGCAGGATATTCAAACTCGTTTCCGATCAGAACATATTGTTCGTCCTGCTGCTTTCGCAGGTCGGAGAGTTCGCCTTCGTATTGTTGGGTTCCGCGGGGCAATTGCAGATCATTGACAAAACCACGCAGGAGTTTTACATGGCCGTCGTAGCGATAAGCATGATGGTATCCCCTGTATTGTTATACGTCAATGAGCGGTTTTTAGCGCCGCGCCTGGGCGTAAAGGAAGCCGGGGAAAAAAATTACCACGTAGCCCCCGGGGAGGAGAACAAAGTCATCATAGCAGGTTTTGCCCACTTCGGCAGCACCCTGGGCCGGTTCCTCCGGGCCAACGGGGTACAGGCCACCATCCTGGATAATGACAGCGACCGGGTGCTTTTGTTGCGCAAAATGGGATTCAAAGTGTTTTACGGCGACGCCACCCGGCTCGATCTGCTCGAGGCTGCGGGGGCCGGCAAAGCCTCCACAATTGTTTCCGCCATTGATTCTCCTGAAAAAAATTTGGAACTGGCTGAAGTCGTGAAAAAGCATTTTCCGCATATCAAGTTATACCTGCGGGCCAAAAACAGGAACGACGCCTACGAATTCATTGAAATGGGCCTCCAAAATGTTTACAGGGAATCCATATACGATTCCGTCTATATGGGCGTGGATGTGCTGAGCGACCTCGGCTTCAGGAAATACACCCTGAAGCGCAAGGCCAACGAATTCATCAAGTACGACAATGCCGCGCTGGAGAAACTGGCCAAGGAACGGCACGACGCGGAGAGTTACGTTTCAAGCGTGCGGGAGGAGATCGAAATACAGGAAAAGCTGCTCAACGAAGACCGGAAATTCATGGAGCACAAGCCGGACAACGCGTGGGATAAAACGCCTTTGCAGAATTAATGAGTAACCAACCAGAAGGCTTCTTGTCGGCTTTGCGCTTGTTCCCATCTAATTTTCCTCACAATCCAAGGCTTTTTCCGTTATTTTGCGCCGAATCTCAACAACGATCATGCAAAAGAACCTGAAAAACATTTTCGGTAGCCACCATGGCCTGGATGAGAAAAGCATCGACTTTCTCGTATCGGCATTGGACAAAAACAACCTGCCCGGCTTTGACTATATCGAGTTCAAGCAATCGCTCTCCGCTCTCAACGAGCAAATGGACCTCGATGAATCCACCGCATTCAAATCCGCCTTCGCTACCGCTTCCGTGCTCGGCCTTACCAAGGAAAAACTCCTGAAAACCGCCGAGCATTACCGGACCATACTCAATACCGAAAAACAACAGTTCGATGCCGCCCTTCAAAAGCAGGTAGAACAGCGCGTGGTGAGCAAGCAGCAGGAAGTGGCCAAGCTGCACAAGCAGATCGAAGAATACCGGAAAGCCATTGCCGACCTGGAAAAGAAAATCATCTCTGCCAACGAGATCATCGCCAAAGCCGACGATGAGATTGCAGACCATAAAGAAAGGATCGAAAGCACCCGGGACGCTTTTGAGCGCACCCTGCAAAGCATTCTCAATCAAATCCAACTCGACATCGAAAGCATCAACAAGCACTTGTGATCCCCCTCTCCTCCTCTCCCAAGTAAATTTCTCAAATAAAAAAATTCCCAACCATGTCAGATGTGGTGCAATTCAACCAACCCGAAATGAAACCCAAATCCTTCTGGAAGCGTCCGGAAGGCATAACGGGCTTGATTTTTTTAGCAGCTGCCGGCGTAGGCGCCTACTTTTTAATCACGGCACTTCCCTGGGCCATTATCCTTAAAAATACGCTTTACCTGGCCGCCACCCTTGCCGTTGGCGGGGCGGTCCTCTATATGGCCCTTGATCCCAAAGTGCGCAACCTGATCTGGTACATGTACAAAAGCGTGATGCGCTCCATCACCAGCTGGTTTGTACAAATTGATCCCATCGGCATTCTTAAATCATACATCGAGCACCTGGAAGACAACCTCGGCAACATGCGCAAGCAGATCGGCGTACTTCGTGGTCAAATGCGCAAGATCCAGACCCTGATGGAAGACAACAACAAGGAAATCCAGCAGAATATGAAGCTGGCAGCGGCAGCCAAAGACAAAGGCAACGAACAACAACTGCTGCTTTCTTCCCGCAAAGCCGCACGCATGAAGGAGAGCAACGAAAAATACCAGGTGCTCTACCAGAAAATGGAGGTATTGTACCGCATTTTGACCAAAATGCACTCCAACTCGGAAATCCTTTTGGAAGACACCAAAGGCCAGGTGCAACTCAAGGAGCAGGAGCGCAAGGCCATCCGCGCTTCCCATTCTGCCATGCGCTCTGCCATGAGCGTCATCTCCGGCGATCCCGACCAGCGCGCCATGTTCGATATGGCCATGGAATCCATCGCCGACGACGTGGCCAACAAGGTGGGCGAAATGGAACGTTTCATGGAAATGTCTTCCAACTTCATGGCCTCTGTTGACCTGCAACAGGGCGTCTTCCAGGAAGAGGGCCTCAAAATGCTGGAAAAGTGGGAGCAGGAAAGTACGCTCATGCTCATGGACGGCGGCGCCTCCTCTATTTCCGAAAAAATGGAACTGAAGGAATTAGACAAACCGAAAAGCGAAACCAAGGGCGGCGGGAAGTCTTCGTATGATAATCTTTTCAATTAAGGATTGTTCTTCCGGCGAACCCCGGAGAGCCAATTTGCGTCACTGAAATGCAAGCCGAATTCACTCCGGTAACCATGCAGGAAATACACGCCCTGCAGCGCCTTTGCCGGGAAACCTTCATCGCCGCCTATTCCCCACAGATCGGGATGCAGGAGATGCTCGATTATTTGGATGACGCTCACTCGCTCGAAGCACTCAGCGAAGAACTCAACGATCCGGATGTTTCTTACTTTTTTGTCAGCACAGGGCAAGGGGAACCTGCCGGCTTTATCATGCTCCGCAAAGGCAGGACGCACCCGAATCTGGGCGTCGATCCCGCAGTGCTGCTGAACCGAATCTACCTGCTGCCGCCCCATTGGGGCACGGGCCTCGCCGCGCAGATGATGGATTTTTCAGAAGCCTTCGCCCGCAAGGCCGGGGTCAGGTGGCTCTGGCTCCAGGTGTGGCAGGAAAACCGGCGCGCCATCGCTTTTTACCGGAAAAGAGGATTCGAGCAATTCGGCTTCATGGAATTTAAGATGAAGGAGGTGGTGCACGAGGATTGGGTTATGAGGAAAAAAGTGTAAACATGCTCAACGGAAAAACGCACTTCACCTGATTAATTTCAGGCCTTCCAAGGCCGATTCGTCATCGGGGTTGTACATCAATACCTTTTGGAAAAGCACCTTGGCCTCGCGCGTCTTTTGGAGTTTGAGCTTGTTCCAGGCAAACAGCAGCAAAGAATCATAATCGAAAGGATATAAATTGACTACCTTTTCAATATAAGGATCAGCTTTCTCGTAATTCCCGCGGTTGTAGTAAATAAGGCCGAGGCGGTAATTGGCCAAAGTGTTTTGAGAATCGATTTCCAGGATTTTGTTATACAGGGTAACCACCTCGTTCCATTTGCCTTGTGCAGCGTATGGAAAAGCGAGGCCCAACTTTGGCTCAACCGCGTAGGGTTTCAAAGAAACTGCCTTCTGATAGTAACTGACAGATTCATTAAGGACGCCGGCAGTGTAACAAAGCCACCCCAGGCGGAGATTCAACTCGTAAGAATCCGCCTGGTACACCTTTTTCAAAATGCCAATGGCGCCTTTGAAATCGCCGCTCTTCTCAATGGCGTAACTCTCCCTGAAAGCCTTAATAATTTCCTCCTGGGCATGGCCGGTCGAAACTGACAAAAGAAGTAGAAGCAAAGCAATTGCTCCGCGCGCTAAAAAGTCCATGACAAACCTCCGGTAATTGAATGGTTAACGTATTGAACGGTATTAAAAACGCCGTTTTCGGCAGCTTCGGGCACGAAAGAACTTTCGTTTTTGAAAAAAGTGTATTCAATGCTAAGGCCCGCATGCCGGCCAGAAAAAAATCTCAGCCGCCCGCCGTAGCGATTTAGGATGGTATCCAGTCCATTAAAGACTACCACCCCGTCGTTCATTACAAAATTCCGCATTTCCCCGAAACTGACATAGCCTTCCAGCCAAACGCCGGACCACAACTTAACGCCGATCTGCTGATCGGTAATAAAGCGGTGTTCGGCTGAGCCGTTCAGGGTGGTCTGAGTTTGATGCGACAATAGAGAGACGGTGTACAAACTCGAATTCCCAAGAGGATAAATTATCAGTTTCAGGTCTTTCTGGTATTGCCGCAGCCCGTTCAGGGCGCCATAGTAAAACGCCCCTCCCAAGGTAACAAAACGCATATTTTTGTAAGCGCCTGCGAAGGCAAGGTAATCGCCCTGGGAAACGGTAACTGTAGTTACGAAGGTCCTGCCGGGTCGCTCAACCACGACCTCCTCCGGATAGCGGATGTTGATGTATTGCAGGCCGAAAAGCAGGTTCAGGTTACGGGCGACGCGAGTATTTCCCGAAATGTAATACTGATGCAAGGTGGTTTTAAAATCTGGTGAAGTATATGCCGCCCCGTCCTGCCGGGAAAATATAAAGTGCCTTTTGGTCAAACCGCTGTATGCATGGTAAATCGAAACCGAGGGGCTGATGTCGTGTTGCAACCCGAGATAATAGTATTGATGACCGTTGGAAATGAACTGAGCCCCGTCGAGGGAAGGAATCTGATCTGTAGGGAAATTTGCGGTAAGCGAAGCATTTTTTACCGCATTTGTATTGTAAACCAGATCAATATGCCTAACAAATGGCGAGGCGCCCGTGCCCGTTTTCAACTTCAACTCCTCAGGGAACCCAGCAGCCAGCCTGCGCGCTTCGAATGGCCGGCCTGAAAACAGGCAAGCATAGTATAAATACTCTTGAAGCAGTACATCCTCAGGATTGGCGGCATACGCCTTTCCAAGATGAACCGCGGCGTTGTGATAATTCTTCTTTTCATAGTAGGCAACGCCCATGCGAAACTGAAGATAATAGAAATCAATATCCTCCTCCAGCGCCTTCCGCCCCTCGGCAATGAGCCGGTCCCAGTCTCCGGCCAGGTAAAATGCATAAGTTGTAGTATCCACCGAAACGAGATTCCGCCCGGTTTGCGCCGAAGCGCTGAGAAAAGCCGTTGCAGCTATGAAAACAATCAGGACTCGCCGGCACATAAGGCTCTGATTTTAAGGCCCTCGCCTTGAACATTAAATTCTTTCAACCCGCCGGCATCCACGTGGAAGCTGAAACGGATATACCTTTTCTTGCGTTTAAAGAACCATTTTTCCACCTCGCCTTCCAGGAGGATGGCACTGTCGAACGCGCCGCCTTTCCCGGAGGGATATTTCAAAGTGTACCGTCCCTCTAAATAACGGAAGAAAGGCGCTAAAAAGTCTTGAATAACAATGCGGTTGGGGTGAAAGACCTGGTTCACTGGAAAGGTATCGTGTAATTCCAAACCTTTTAAGAAACCCAAACTTACCTTGTAGGCTGAAAGATAGAAAAAATGCAATAAGCTCTTGCGGTCGCCTTCAAAATGGGTAAACTGCAGCATGGCGTCACTCAGCCGGAAATAAGCTCTGGAATGCGATGCCGCACACTCTATGTATTTATTGAGATAGTAATCCAGCTTCACCTCCCAGTTGACCTCCCGGCCGTCTTCCAAACGGAACCGGAGGCTTTTACCCGGTACAAAAGAAAAGGCGTTTCGCAAGGCGGGATGTACTTGTATATTAGAGACTGTATCGCCTTTTTGCGGCACAGCAATGGCGGCCAGGCTTTTGTGCCCGTCTTTTTGCCACAGCACATCGCTAAGGGGGTAGTCAATGGTTTTGGAGCCGATGTAAGGGGTGGCCTGCACCTGGAAGTGCAAGTGTGGATAAGGGGAATTGCCGGAATTGCCGCAATGGGCCACCAGGTCGCCTTTCTTAACCTTATCGCCGGCCTTCACCGCAATGGCGCCTCGTTTCAGGTGGCTGAGTTTGGTGTAGAGATGCTCGGCGTGTTTGATCACTATCGTATTGCCCCAATTGAACGCTAAGTTCTTTTCGCCGATAATATTGTCGTCGATGTCATCCACGACCTCCTCCACTACCCCGTCGGCGGGCGCTATGACGTTTTTGTCGTAGCAGTAATAATCCGCAGGAAAGTCCCCTTTATTTCTATACGTCCTTCCCTCCTCGTCCTTAATCTCAAAATCCCATGCATGGCGCCACTCCCCTTTGTGGGTGAATTCGCCGTTGTGGCCCTGCGTCACCACCCATTCGCCGTGAAAAGGCGGATGAACGGGTACCGGGCTTTCCTTGCCGAACCGCTCGCGGTAGTTGATAAAAGCGTAAAGGTTTTTCTCAGGGGAGTTGCGTTGAATAAAGAGAGTGTGCAGGCCTGCCTTGTTGTCTATCCGGAATTTGAGCGCATAGAGGAAGCTGAGCGTCACGACGTTGAAGGGCAGCGAATAAACAGGTAAAAAAAACAGGGAAAAAACAGCCGCCATGCTGATGGTGAGGATTGCCACTGCCGGAATGACCAATGCCACCCACAGGTAGGAACTTCGGTTGGGTATTATAAAAAAACCGCCCAAGGCAATGGCTGTCAGAATGTAGTTGAACCCGATATAGCTGTAAACCGTCTCCGAAATTTGGGCGCCGATGACCTGGTAAAAAAGCCAGGCAGCGTAAAAGCCGAGCAGCGACAGAGTAAATGCAATCCTTGAATACACCAAAAGCCCCAGGGCGAGCAGCATACCCGTAAATACGCTGTACTGGAAAAAAATAGCTCCCAGCGATAAGAAATAGGCTTTGATGGAGCCGCCTATTGGGATGGCGTTCCACCACTCATACAACCTTACCAAGGGCGCTCCACCAATGATGTAGAGATCGTTGAGCGTATAGATACCCCGTTCGTTAAGCCCCAGAAACTGGAACTCCCTGGATGCCAGCATCAGCGCCCAAAGGGCAAATACAAATGGAAGACTGAGTTGCGGCAAGCCGTATTTTCCGATGATGCCTTCCAATACAACGGAAATAAAAAGCGTGAGTATGGCCGCGGTGAAAACGATGAACAACAACAGCCAGCCCGGCTGGAAGTGGATACCCAGACCAAGTCCGACTAACAGGGCATTAAAGCCGTAATAGCCCTGTTGTATCTTGTACTTGTCAAATCCGGTTAAGAAGGCGACACCATTGGTTAACAGTACGGCAAACAAGCCATACAAGCCGGTATAAAAATCCAGGAAAGTCAATGGCAACAGCAAGGCTGCAAAAGCCTTGTTGTCGGAAAAAAAGACCTGTGAATAACTGTTCAGCAGCCCCTTTCCGTACCATTGAACGCTGCGCATGGCCATTACAATTGAAAATCATCCAGATGATCCGGCGTTTGCTCAAAGGCATTGATATATTCCAGTGTTTCCCCCTTTCGGATCACGTGCGTCCTGCCCTGCGGATCAATCATCACCACATTGGGTCTCAGGGTGATAAATTGCAGCCACTGGGTATTGTTGTAGGCGCCCACCCTGCGGATGGCGTAGTGATCGCCCTTTTTGAGCAAGGGGAACAAAATGCTGCCCCGCACCACGTCAATATTCATACAGAGCGGGCCATAGATCGTAGTGTCTTCCGTTTGATCGGAAGTGAGTTCTGCCGGCCTGATATCGTGTTCGTACCAAAAAGCCGTGAAAAGCAAGTTGACACCGGCATCAATAATGGTGGCGCGGCGACCGTCGGCAAGGCGCTTGTTGGCGACCACGGTGCCCAGGATGAACCCTGCATCATCGATGAGGGCGCGTCCGTTCTCGAGAATGAGCATGGGCAGGTTCTCAGGCTTGATCTCCGACTTCATCAGGGCCGAGGTGATTGCCTCGGCATAGTCGTCGAATGAAGGAGTGGTGTCGCTGCCGGGATAATAAGCGCCCTTGAGCGTGTTTTTGGAAGCAAAACCTCCGCCGAGGTCTATGTACTTCAGTATGTGTTTATGTTTGCGCTCCAATCCAATGGCGAGATCGGCCAGTTTGGCGGCGGCTATGCGGTAGGGCTCCGTGCCCATTATATAGGTGCCTATATGGGTGTGCAGGCCGAGAAGGTCCATTTTTTTGCTCACCATAATCCGGTTGAGCGCATCCCATGCTTCTCCATTTTCGTAATTGAACCCGAATCGATCCCACTGCGGATAAATGCCGGTATCCATATTTACGCGGATGGATATTTTGGGGCGCTCCTCCATTTCATTACTCAGCGCGATGATCTCATACAACTCGTCGAAGTGATCGATGTGAATGAGCGAGCCATTGCGAATGGCCTTGCGCAGGTCTGCGGTCATTTTGTCCGGGCCGTTGAAGATGATATATTCTCCCGGCACTCCGTTGGCGATGGCTTTGTCGTATTCAAATCCCGAGACTACCTCTGCCCATGCGCCTTCCTGGTGAAAAACCTTGCAAACGGCGTTCAGGTAGTTGGTTTTGTAAGACCACGCAAACTGAACATTGGGATAGCGGGAGGCAAATGCCCGGTGGGCCTCCTTGTATGTCTTCCGGATGGTGTTTTCCGAAATGACGTACACCGGCGAGCCGAATTCCTCAATCAGCCGCTTCACCGGTATGCCGTCCACATGGCTGATAGGCTCTACACGACCGGGGAGACCAAATTTGCTGGGCAAGCCGGCATTGATCTTTTGGATAACAGGCCGTTCAAAAGGCAATTTGTTCATTGACTCCGTGTTTTATAGTTCTCCCTTGATTGACAGTTGCTCGAATTCGTCGAGACTACAGATCATATCGTAGGAGTACCGGATAAACATTTTACCCACGTCGTACCGGGAAAAAGGCGCTACCTCTTGCCCAATGGCGAGGCGTACAAGAGCTTCGGGCAGGTTTTGGCCTGCCGCCACAGCTAAATAAGCCCAAGCCGGCAGGCGGGGATTGATCTCGATGAGGTACAAATCGTTATTTGCGGTGCGAATCAGTTCCAGTTCCATCCCTCCTCGCCATTGCGTAGCAGAAATGATGCGATGTGTCAGTTCCAGCATAGCCGGGTCATCCAAGGTGATGCCGCCCCAGGCTTTGCCTTTATCGGTGATGTACTGTTTGCGCATGGGCACCGCGCCAATGGTATTCCCTTTCCCGTCTCCCAGCGCAATGACATTGACCTCCACGCCTTTCACAAACTCCTGGATAACGACCGGCAAGCCCCATTTGGCGCTTATTTTACTGAAGTACATTTTGGCCTGGTCCCGGTCGTGGGCTGTATAGGCATCATAAAACTTGCCTTTGACCATGTAGGGGAAATCAATTTTTCCGTACAGGTTGTCGATGTCGCTATAGCCGGCCACCGGTTGGCTGAAAGGTACCTTCACGCCGTATTTTCTGCCGTATTCCGGGAGGTTGGTCTTATGCCTCTCCTCAAATTGCCTGAGGGTGGGTAAAAAAGTGCGGATACCCATCCCCTGTAGTACCGGTTCCGATTTCATGAACGCAAACAATTCGGAGTCAAAATTGGGAATGAGCACATCTATTTGCTCGCGCTCGTGGATATACCTGATCCGGTCGAGCAGCGCTTCCACGCCGTCTGAGGGGTAAGGCACCTTATAGGTTTTATCTACGAGTTCGTGCATGTAGGCGCCGGGCTCGAGGTTTTCATAAGCCAGCCCGATGATGCGAGGCTCGAGGCTTTCGGCTTCCCGCAAGCCGCGAATAACCGGTATGCCAGGCCCTGGGCTGTCAATGTTGTTGAGACCGGAAAGCGCTATGGTCAACTTAGTTTTAGACATGGCCCTCGGTTAATTGCAATTGTTTGAGCGTAGCTATAAAATCATAATAATACCTCTCGAAAGCGCTCTGCTCTACATCGTATTTTCCAGCGACCAATTCATTGATCTCGTCGAGCGATTTCCCCTGCTTGATCCACTGCAAAATCTCCAGGCCCACCGGATTGAGTGTAAAAGAATCACCGGTGGAAGCATCGAATACAAAGCCGGAATCGCTGATGGCTACGCTTCTCTTGATTTGCATTGCATTTTGTATAAAAGTGAAAACTACCTTCTCATCAACTTTTGTACCGCGTAGAATTTGTTGTCAAATGCCAAAGTCAGCACCAATTGCTGCGCAGCAAAGCTGCTGTGCAGGAACAAGGCCTGCTCGTTGCGCCCTGCCGCCTGGTTTTCCCAGGCGCCCCGCTGAATGATCTTCCCATCTAAGGTGGCGAGGAAATAATGGACTTTCCCCGCATAGGGCAGATCGAAAGCCACCCCTACCCGCTCCTGGGACGGGTTGGGAAAAACCTCAAATGCGAATGAATTCCTGCCTTCAATTGGCTGCACGCCGGTCAGGTTTTTCCGGATAAGATGAACCGCATAAACTGAGTTATCCGCGCTGGTGGTATTGGTCTGATTGGTCTCGAACGGGTTGCGGGAAGGGCTGAGAATGCCTCCGAAAATATGGCCGATCAAAAAGGTATCCACCTCGATCTGGCTCAACTTGATGATCTCTGTGTCGTAGTGGGGCAATTGACTATTGGGGATAAATTCGGCGCCGGCGCCTTTCAGCCCGGGCATTTCCACCGGCATTTGATATTCTTCAAGGGTTCCGTCGGAGAATCGGGTGACCAAGCTGATGGTTCTCACAAAAGGCACCATATTATCCTGGATGAGCTGCCCGTTTTGGTAGTAATACTGGCTGATGCCCCCGAAAAACAAGGAGTGCATCCGGTTTTGCAGACTGTCGTACAGTGCTGCGCTGGCACTGTGATAATTACAGAGGTATTGGTTGAAGTCCGTGACGGGCACATATCCGTCTTCCGTAATATCCACCGGGTACAGGAAGGGCAGATCGGCCTGAAGTTGAAAAACGCCCGAGGAGATGGTGTACCCCTGCCGGCCGTCGGGGAATATCTGCGGCAGGAGATTGTAATCCCTCCGCCTCAGGTGAATTGGATCGGTAAGGACTTCATAATTGCCGTAACTGAGTTGCTCCCCGCCGTTGTCTATGGAGAATTTGCGGATCTGGTTGGTATAAATCTGCGAAAATCCGGGGCCGTGATCAGGCCCCATCGGGTTGTATCGCCCGTCGAAACGCTGGCCGCCCACCAAGTAAAATTTCTCGCCGATCTTACCCATTTGTCCGCCGGTCACAGCAAAAACGTCGTCGGTGATCTGTTTGAAGAAAGGAGCGACCGGATCGCCGGAAATAACGGCCTCCATAAGCCCCGGAACGTTGATGGAGCTGAGCCGGGGAAAGGTGACATATCCATTGGCAGAAGCGGAGAAGGCGTACCCTCCGATGACGTAGAGCGTATTGCCGTCCTGGAAAAAATTCATATTGCTGGACTGCAATTGCTCGCGAAGCTCAACCGGCAAACCGCTTAAAGAAGCCGTGTGAAATATCCGGTTCTCCACGTCGATTACATAGATATCCGCATTGTTGGAACTTGCCGGAAAGGAAGCAAACGGTTGCCGCGCATGGATTCCGTCTTTTCTGCCGCCCAGTACCAGCCACTTGCCGTTGTGTTGTCCGAAGGCATAGGAATGCAGACCCGGCAGACCGGCAATGGTTACCGGACTGAGCTGAAGCTCGTAATCAAAGGCATTCTGGGCAGATGCCGGCACGGAAATAAGCACGACAGAGGCAAAAAAACAAAGGAACTGTTTCATTTTGGCAAAGCTGGTTAGAAGGTCAAAGTAAAGCTTTATCGGGTTGCCCCAAAGTGATTTTCATCACTTTTATCCTCGGTAGCCAGTGGTTTGCGAATTATATTTTTGCAAACCACTGGCTATCAGTTATCCCGATGAAAAATGGTTTAGTTTTTTCGCAAACCATTTTTCGCCGGATATACTTTTTTCCTGAAAAAAACATAACTTCACCCTGTATTTCTGCCAAATAAACACAGACAAACCGCCGCCAAAAATGAGCCTGAAATTCCAATTCCCCGGCGTTGCCGCCGGCATGCGTTCCCTGGACGACTCCACTGAGCAAGTGCTTCCCAGCCTGAAAGTAGCCGAATACACCGTCAGCGATCTGCGTGCCGCTGAACCAAGCGCCGTAGAGATCGAAGTGGATGAAAAAGACGTATTCGAGTTCACCATGGAAGACGATTCCGTCTGGTACCTCCGTGCCGACGACCTTGCAGACAGGATACGCAAGCGAAACCGCGCGCGCGGCCTCCCGCCCTCCAATGCCGATGTGCTGGTGATACCCACCCACTTCGAGCAGACCGGCCAAACCCGTGGATTGCTCAGCGACTTGATCAGGCAAAAGCTCATGCGGCATCTCAGCAACTGGGCATCGGAGAAGTCGGCAGAGTGGATCGCACGGAAAATCGAGTCGCGCATCAGCCAGGGGCTGTACAAAGTGAGCCGGGATTTCACGCTTGAACCTGCCGGGTTTGACGGCAAGCCGGGCGCGCCGGCGGGCGCCTGGTTGTTGCTGTTGCACGGTACAGCTTCCAGTACCGTCGGCTCCTTCAAGACTTTGGCTGCGGATAACAATCCCGTTTGGGATAAAATATGCGCCCTTTACGAAAACCGCATAATCGCTTTCGAGCACAAAACCTGGACGGAAAGCCCGGTGCTCAACGCCGTGCATCTCATCGAATCCCTGCCCGACGGCATCACCCTCGACCTGATCTCCCATTCCCGGGGCGGCCTGATCGGAGAGATACTGGCCCGCTTTGCCGAAGGAGCACAGTTTGCCCAACAAGAAGCGAAAATACTCGGGGATATCCAGGACGAGAACCTGAGCAGCGAAATGGACCGCTTGCACAAGCTTTTGGGAAAAAAGAAAATAGAAGTGCGGAATTTCGTGCGGGTGGCATGCCCTGTAGCAGGCACCACGCTATTGTCGGAAAAATTCGACCTTTGGCTCAACATCATATTCAACTTGGTCAAACTGACGCCCGGCATCGGCGAGGTGCCGGGAATCGGCTTTTTTGCAGATTTGATCAAAGCCATCGTACACCAAAAATCCAACCCGGACACACTGCCCGGCCTGGCATCCATGATCCCCGGCTCTCCCCTTTCCCACCTGCTCAACCATCCTGAGCTGGAGGCCCAATCCCGGCTCTATCTCATCACCGGCGACGCGCAGAGCAGCAAGCTTTTTCCTGCTGTGCTCACTTTCGTGGGGGATACTTTCTTCCGGGCGCAGCACGACCTCGTAGTACCCGTTTCATCCATGCGTATGGGCACCAAGCGCTCTGCCAAGATCATGGAGCACTTCAGCGGGGAGAAAAGCGTGGATCACTTCAAATACTTCCTCAACCCGGTCAGCAGGAACGCGATACTCAGCGCCTTGCAACCGGAAGCAGTGGGTGGGTCTTTCTTCAACGCGCTGGAATCCGCACCTTCGCTTACGCGCAAAGTGAGCGTTCCGCCGCCTTTTCGCCCGGATCGCCCCACCGTATTCCTGCTCCCCGGTATCATGGGAAGCCATCTCAGATCGGAAAACGGCCGCCTCTGGCTCAATTACGCGCGCATCGTGACCGGCAACCTGAGCAAATTGCAGATCAGCAGCAAGGACATAGTGCCCGACGGCGTGCACGACCCCTCCTATGCAGCTTTCATCGATTTCCTGCGCGACAACAAGGGATACAACGTCATTCCATTTGCCTACGATTGGCGCAAGGACCTTACTCAAACAGCCGAAGCACTCGCCGCCGAGGTGGAAACCTGCATGGAAAAATCCTCCCAAACCATATCCTTCGCGGCGCACTCCATGGGCGGCGTATTGCTGAGCGCCATGTTCGGCAAGCGCCGCGACCTGTTCGACGCGCTCAAACAGCGCGAGGGTTTTCGCGCGTTGCTCATGGGCGTACCCTTACAAGGGTCTTACGCCATTCCAAGGCTCCTTGCCGGGCGCGACAAAATCCTGAGCATCCTCGCCCTGATGGACATCGTCAATCGCAAGGGTAAGCTGCTCTCTTTCTTCGTCAAATTTCCGGGGCTGCTCCAACTCCTGCCGCGCAACGACGAGCGGATCGGGCAGTTGAGTTTCTGGAAAGAGCTCAGAAAAGCTGAACCTTCCATACCTCCTTTCACGGAAAAGGAATTGGAGTACCTCAACAGCCTGAAGGAAATATTTCCCGAAAACCTCTGGGACGAAAACATCTTCAAATACATCGCCGGGCAGGACTACCAAACGCCCAGCGACGTGAGGATACTGCCGAAAAACAAGGTGGAATTCGCTTCCACACCGGAAGGCGACGGCCGCGTGCCCTGGGCCACCATTCCCGTGCAGCTAAGCCAGGCCACTTATTACGTCGGCGCCACCCATGGAGATATTTCCGATCACCGGGAATCCTTCGAGGGCTATGCCCAATTGCTTCAAAACGGTGAAACGGAACTGCTTTCGCGCAAAAAACCCGCCCTGCGGCAAATCTTAACGGCGGATACAATGCCGGATACCGACATCGTGGAATATCCCTCCGATGAAGACCTCCACAATGCCGTCGGCGGCAAAAGAGCGCCCCTGCCCCACGGCACTTCCGAAACCGAAGTACGCGTGACGCTCACCCACGGCGACATGGCGCACGCCATGTTTCCCGTCATGGCCGGCCACTTCAAAGGAGATGCGATCCTGTATGCGGAAGCCGCGCTCGACAGGCTGCTCGATAAAAAACTCAGCATGCGCTACGAGATGGGTCACTATCCGGCGGATGTCGGGGAGAATATCGTTCTCTTGCCGAAAAAAGGGCCGTCCAAGGGCGGCATTGTCATCGGGCTGGGCAATTTCGGCGAACTCACCGAAGCAGCCCTCTCCAAAAGCATCCGCTTTGCCCTTACCAACTACCTGATCCAGGTTTCGGAAGAGGAAGAAACATCCGAGGCCGGAAAAGAAGTGGGCGTTTCTGCTTTGCTCATCGGCTCAGGTTACGGCAACCTGCTCATCATCAACACCGTCAAAGCCATTTTCAACGCCGTTCAGGAAGTGAATAAACGCGCCGCAGCCAGGCCCGCAGCCAAATTGCCGCGCATCGGCCATGTGGAGATCATAGAAATGTACCGCCACAAGGCCGTGCAATGCTACCGCCTGATCCGGCAACTCGCCGGTGATCCAAGGTACGGCGCTTTCCGTCTCCGGGATGATATCAAAAAAGCGGCCGGAAGGAAAGACGGCATCCCCGACGAGATCAATACCGACTGGTGGCAGCGGATCAAGATCAGTTTAGCCTCCTCTAACCAAGATCAGGCCACGCGCCCCATCGTTTTTACCTCCATCACCGACCGGTCGCGCGCCGAAGAAAAAACCCTGGACACCAACCGCCTGATAGTAGATGCCCTCGTGCGAAAGGCCGCCCGCGTATCCCGTTTTGACCTGAGCCTGTCACGCGCGCTATTTGAACTCTTGGTGCCCAACGAATTCAAGTCATATACATCCGGCCTGAGACACATGGTGCTGATCGTGGACAAGGAAACTGCGCGGTATCCCTGGGAATTGATGAGCAGTTCAACCCATGAGGAAGCGCAACCCATCGCCGTTAAAGCCGGCATGTTGCGGCAATTGAGCACCTCCAATTTCCGGTTGCAAGCGGAAAACGTGACGAAAAACACGGCTTTGGTAGTAGGCGATCCCTTGCTCCACGGCAAGTACAACCAATTGCCCGGCGCCAAAGAAGAAGCCGAGAACGTGGAAAAACTGCTCAGGGATCACGGGTTTGAGGTCAGGCCCCGCATCCAGGCAGAATCCACCGACATCGTGGTGGACCTGCTCTCCGAGCAGTACAAGATACTCCACTTCGCCGCCCACGGAGTTTCCAAAGACCCCGGCACCGGCGAAACCGGCGTGGTGATCGGTCCCGACATGATCCTCACACCCTCCATTTTCAAGCAGATCCGGCCCGCTCCGGAACTGGTTTTCGTCAATTGCTGTTCGCTGGGCGAGATAGACAAAAAATTGGAGGAGCACCTCCAGGCCAAATTCGAAGTTGCGGCGAGCATCGGCTGCCAGCTCATCGAAATGGGGGTAAAAGCAGTGATCCTCGCCGGATGGGAAGTGGAAGACCAGGCCGCCAAGCGGTTCTCGGAGGTGGTTTACGGAAGTTTGCTTGCAGGCGAAGCGTTCGGAGATGCCGTTCTCAAAGCGCGCAACGTAGCTTATGAATACAAAGACAGCAATACCTGGGGCGCTTACCAGTGCTACGGAGACCCGTTCTTCCGCCTGACGAGAGCGCGCCCTTCCTCTCAATCCGGGCAGGCTACCATCGCAGATGCAGAAGAAGCCGTGACCATACTGGAAAATTTCTTCAATGGACTGGATACCTCCCACGGCAGAACGCCCGACAAAGCTGCCCTCATCAAAAAGGCAGAAGACATGGAGCGCAACATCCCGGCGCGGTTTACCCACGACGCCCGGGTGCTGGAGCGCATTGCCGAAGCCTATTCCAAGGCCGGCGACCTGAACACAGCCATTGACCGGTACCAGCGCTTGCTTTCCTTTGAAACTGCTGTTTTCAGCTACCGTGCCGTGGAGCAACTTCAGAATCTGCGGATACGCCATTTGCAGGAAAGCTTTGACCGTACCAAACGCGAAGACCCTGTCCAAGTTGAAGTCGCGCGAGCTACCATTGAGGATTGCACTAAGGAACTCAAACGGCTCAATACGCCGCAGCCTACCTCGGAACGCCTCAGTATGATAGCCGGCACGTATAAACGCGCTTTTATGATCCTGGAGGATTTCGATTACTTCAACCAAATGGAAAGGGCTTATTTCGAATCCTACCGGTTCAACCTGGAACATCCTGCGGAAAACTTCTTCTACCCGTTTTTCAATTGGGTCATTGCGCGCGCGCTGTGGGAACTCAAAGGTGAAACGCCGGATACGCCGGCGCCCTCAGAAGAGGAAATCAAGGCCGCTTTGGATAACGCCGCAACCCTTGACGGGAACAAACCGGATTTCTGGAACAAAACGGCGCCTTCTATGGCTTATATCTACCGTTTGCTGATAAGTAAAGAAGAAAAGGAAATCTCCCTGCAATCCAAAAGCTTAGTGGAGAACTTCCGCGACGCATGGAAAATTGAAGGCAACGAGAACAACCGGAAATCGCATTTGGATCAGTTCGACCTGGTACTGGGCGTGTTGAAAAAAGTGCCGGCCGATTCAGCCGTGGAAAAAAGGCAGAAAGCGCTGGAGAGTGCTAAAAAGGCCATTTCAGCGATATGACCCAATGCCTACGCCAAGCGATAGAAGAACTTCAGCAACTTCATTTTCGCATCGCTGAAAGGCGGTTGTATCATTTTCAGGCCGGAAAAAAGCCAATAGCGGCGCATAATAGAACGCGCATTGGAGAACTCCTCAAAACCTGCTTTTCCGCCTGATTTCCCGATGCCGCTGTTGTTCACCCCGCCGAAGGGCAAATTGGGATTGCTCACGCTGGTCATATACTCGTTGACAACCGTGTTCCCGGCAGAAGTATGCCCGATGAAATAGCGTATTGCTTCGTTGCTCCGGCTTCCGATGTACAAGTCCAAAGGCTTGGGGCGGCGGCGGATGATCTCCACGGCTTCCTCCCGCGTGCGGAAAGGAATGACCGGAAGCACGGGGCCGAAAATCTCTTCGTGCATAATGTGCATGTCCTCTGTGAGATGCGTGAGGACCGTGGGTGCAAAGTACAATTCGGAATCATCGTGCTCGCCTCCCATCTCAATGCGCGCGCCTTTGTGAACAGCCTCCCTGACCAAGCCCCGGATCCTTTGGTAGTGGCGATCATTGATCAGCCGGGCAAGGTCCGGCGACTTTTGCGGGTCATCCCCATACAACCTGGCGATATTTTTGCGCAGCCCTGCGATGAGTTCATCCATCCGGCTTTCATGCACCAGTACGTGATCAGGGGCGATGCAGGTCTGGCCGTTATTCATCATTTTAGCCCAGATCAGTTTTTCGGCATGGTACGCCACATCGGCGCTTTCGTCAATAATGACCGGGGATTTACCCCCCAACTCCAAGGTAACGGAAGCGAGGTGCTTCGCGGCAGCGGCCATTACTATTTTCCCTATGGCCGGGCTTCCGGTAAAGAAGATATGGTTGAACGGCAGTTCCAGGAGGGCTTGGGCCACCTCTGCATCACCTTCCACAACGACCGCCTCTTCCGCTGGAAAAATTTCCCGGATCATGCGCGCCAGAAAACCGGAAGTATGCGGAGCCAGTTCGGAAGGCTTGAGTATAATAGCGTTGCCCGCAGCTATTCCGTAGATGAGGGGTACCAAGGATAAAGTGATCGGATAATTCCATGGCGACATGATGAGGCAATTGCCTTTCGGCTCGCAATGGACATAAGAGCGCATACCGGCCAATGCCACAGAACCCGGAACATATCTATCCTGCATCCAATTCCTCAACTGGCGGCGCACCGTAAGTACGGCCTGTTTGACAACCCCGATTTCGGTAGCCCATACTTCGAATGGGGATTTGCGAAAATCCTTGTGCATGGCTGCTGCCAACACTTGAAAATTGGCTTCGGATTCAAGGTAAGCCCAAATACGGTTGACCTTTTCTATCCGTTGACGGGCGGAGGATTGAGCAAGGTTGGGCAGGTTGGATTGTTGTTGCCGGAACAATTCATCGAGGTTGGCCCCGGCAACATTGGAAAGCAGAGAAGTAGAAGCAGTCATCAGCGGTACAGACTATTTTGCAAACAAACGTTGGATTACTTTTTCATACCTGTGAGGAAAGATGCGCACCAGCACATCCATTACCCTGGCGTCGTTTCCGATGAGCACGCGGGCCTTCTTGCGCCGGATGCCGTCCACGATACATTGGGCAGCCTGCCCGGCAGTAGTGACGGCAGACCTGTCAAAGACCAGCGCAAATTTTTCCTTGGCGGCGGCATCCCCGGCATCTATATTATTGACAATGTTGGTTTTGATACCGCCCGGCATCACCACCGTAACAGTCACCTTTGAGTTGGTCAATTCCTGGCGCAGCGTTTCGGTGAGGCCGCGCACGGCAAATTTGGCGGCCACGTAAGGCGCCTGATATGGGAACGCCCGTGTGCTGAAAATGCTGGCCACATTGACCAAAGCAGCCTCCGGGCGGGTTTTCAAATGCGGCAGGAATTCCTTTGTGCCATACAACACCCCCAAGTAATTGACCTTCCACACGCGGTCAAAATCGGCATAATCCGTTTTTTCAACCGGCTGCTGCATGAGCGTAATACCTGCATTATTGACCACAATATCTACCTGGCCGAACACTTCCATCACCTCCCCGGCAAAAGTCTTCATGTCTTCCAGGTTGGATACGTCCAACGGGGTAGCTATTACAGTAGCGCCATTGGCGACCAAGGCTTTGCGGGTTTCTTCCAATGCGTTGTCATTCCAGTCGCAAATAGCGAGTTTGCATCCGCAACCGGCTAATTCAAGAGAAAGGGCTCTTCCGATTCCGGAGCCGGCTCCCGTCACAACAGCGATTTTGTCCTTCAGGTTTTTCATGATATTTAATTTCAGGTGTGTAGTGAAAAAAATCACACTGCCCAGACCAATCGCTCCTCCATATCATACCATACGGGAAACAGATGTTCATAGCGCCGGTTCAATTCATGGCGTTTTATCTTCATGGTGGGCGTGAGCAGGCCGTTTTCCACACTCCAGGGCGTATTCATCACTACCACGGCTTTGAGTTGTTCGTAATTGGGCAATTGACTATTGATACTGTCCAAGGTATCCTGGAGGCTTTGGCGCAGGTTCTCCACCCCGGCCTCCCGACCTATATCCGAAAGCACTACCAAGGCTAAAGGCTGGGGTATTCCCAGGCCGGCTACGCACACTTGTTCAATGTAGTTGTTCTTGGCAAAGCTCCACTCAATAGGACCGGGCACGATAAATTTGCCCTTGGCCGATTTGAAAGTATCCGAAATGCGTCCCGTAATTCTGAGATACCCGTCTTCATCCAGTTCGCCCTGATCGCCTGTATAAAGCACGCCGTCGCGGAGCGTTTCAGCAGTTTTGTCCGGGTCGTTGTAGTATCCGCGCATCATCCAGGGCAGGCGGATGGTCACCTCACCCGTTCCCGGCACGATGCCTATGTGCGCATTCGGCAGCGGTTTGCCTACAGTGCCGGGCTTGATGCCGTTGTGGGGCATAAGCGTGGCGCCTCCGCAGCTTTCGGTCATGCCGTACACTTCCTGCAGGTGAATACCGAGGCGGGCGTACCAATCCTTTACGGCATCGGGCATGGGAGCGGCGCCGGTGAGCAGGATGCGGGCTTTGTCCAAGCCCAGGCCTCCCCGTATTTTTCTCTTTATCAAGCTATTGACGAGAGGGATGCGAAGTAAAAGATCAAGCTTTCCCTGCGGCATTCGGTCGAGGATCGCCATTTGGAATTTAGTCCAGATGCGCGGCACTCCCAGGAACAAAGTGGGCCGTGTATCCTGTAGATTATTGGCAAAGGATTCGATGGATTCTGCAAAAGAAATTTCCCCGCCGGTGAGAATGGCGGCGCCTTCCACGATGAGGCGCTCGGCAATATGACACAAAGGCAAATAAGAGAAATAGCGATGCTCCGTACCCGAGAAAAGCCTGAGGCTGTCGTACCGCCTTTCATTCTCCATCAGGGCGGCAGGAGCGAAAAAATCCAGCATGACGCCTTTGGGCACACCCGTGGTGCCCGAAGTGTAGAGAATGCTGAAAATGTCGTCCAACTCTCGGGAGGGATTTCCGGGCAGGGGATCATAAGCGGCGCACAGACCTTCCCAGGCATAGCCTTCCTCCACGCGGCTGTTGCCGTCATATTGAGGAAAGGAGATGATCTGTATATGAGGAGGTACTCCTTCCCGCATGGCCGGCCAGTCGTCGAGTTTTCCCACGAAAAGAGCCTTGGCATGGCTTAGCTCGAGTACTTGCTTGAGTTGAGCGCTGGTAAGGGTGGGATAAAAAGGCACGGATACGAATCCACCTATCATAATGGCCAGGTCGGCGAGTATCCAATGATAGCAATTTTTTGACACAATGCCCACATGGTCGCCGGGTTCAAGGCCCAGACCTTGCAAAGCGGCTGCTATGCGCCGGGCTTCCAGTCCTGCTTCGGCCCAACTGATGGTTTTCCATGTTTTGCCATAGGGCTGCCGCAAAAAGACAGCATCCGGCCTGCTCCGCTCCCAATCGTAGAAGTAGTCGAGCATGGTTTTCAAGTCGCGATCTTTGTAGGTGTCCATCATTTTTCGCAATCAATTTTTTCATTAAACATATCATCCGGCGATCAAATACCCGCCTTTGGATTCAATCTCCTGGAACAATTCCCATGCGCGCCGGGCAAACATGTCAGTCAGGTTTTCAATGTAATAGCTGCCGGCGGCCGGGTCGGCTACCCGGTTGAAATGGCTTTCCATTTTGAGAATGTGCTGCACATTGCGCGCCATGCGCCGGGTAAACGGCGTGCTGTTCTCCATCAGGGCGGAGTTGGCAGGAAGTACGTAGATGATATCCGCGCCGCCGGTCGCTGCCGACATGACCTGGGTGGCGGCCTTTATCAGGTTCGTATTGGGGTCTTTTTCCTGCGTCTCCGGGGCCGGGTGCACCTCCACGGCGGGGATGGCGCCTCCTTTTACTCCGAAAGCATCGAGCACTTGGGCCCAGAGCAGGCGCAAAGCGCGCAACTTGGCGATCTCCACGAAATAGCTGGTACTCACCGTAATGGAAAACTGCATGTGCCGGTTGACCATCTCTGCCGAAAGGCCCCGAAGGCCCATTTGGGCCAGATATTCGCTGCCTTTCGCGATGGTGTAGGCCAGTTCCCACGCCGTATTTTCCGGACCGGAGTGCAGGCGGCGCGCATTGACCTGCAACACTTTGAAGCGGGGCATGGCGTCGGAAACAAAGCGGATCATGTCAGCCTGCATATCAAACGGGGGCTCGGGCCAGTCCAAAACAGGATCGCAATCGATGGAACCATGAAGCTCCCGGGCCTTGAAGTTCGATTTTTGAGCGCAGCGATGAAACTGGAAAAGCAGCCGGTGCGGGTCTTTCTTTGGAAAATACTGCCCGAAATGAATGGAGGCCAGCGACAGGTCGATGCCCTGTAACAATTGTCCCATTTCCTGATCCTTTAATTCCCTGCCCAATTGAAACAGGGGCGCCTGCACCCCTCCGGCAAGCCCTTCCAGCGTTTCCTGGTTGGCTTTGGCTGCATCCCGCACCTCAATATACTCCCCTACCTCCCAATCGTTGGCTTTACCTATTCCGGGAAGCGGCGGATAAGTTTCCGGAAGGTCATCATGGTGGAAAAACGGAGCGGTTACAATGCTTTCATCCAGATCGAGATGCCAGTGCAGTTCAGACAGGGGCTTGCCTTTCAGTTCCTTTTCCATTCTCGCCAGCCATTCCTGTTTGGAGGCAGCGGGGAATTCCCCAAAAAGATTTGTTGTCAAGTCCATGTATTATTTCGTTCGTAGTGGGTAAAGTTATGACGAATCACCCGGTTTTGTGATAATTCGCACCGAATTTTCTCAACGGCACTGCGTACCTTCGCCAAATGGAACGCATTTTCAAGTACATTTTCATATTTCCCGTGCGCCTCTACCAGTGGACGATTTCCCCGCTTCTGGGCAAAAACTGCCGCTTTGAGCCTACCTGTTCCCACTACATGATACAGGCTATCGAAGAATGGGGCGTGTTGCGAGGCGTTTGGCTCGGTCTGAAACGCATCATGCGATGCCATCCCTGGGGCCCCTGGGGGCCGGATCCTGTGCCGAAGAATCCTCGCAAGCCGGGTGCGGGAAGCGGCGCATAAAACATGCAGTTGCTTTACACCCAATAGCCAGTATTTTAAGAATTTTTATTTTTTGCAAACCATTGGCTATCAGCTATCCCGATGAAAAGTGGTTTGTTTTTTCACATACCATTTTTCGTAGGGTATAAAAGTAACCTTAATTTAATCTTCAGCTTCAGCAAAAAAAAATTACATTTGCGGCTTGAGCAGCCGTACACATGGCCACCCGGGAAAACTTGACTTACGATATTGCGATCATTGGCGCGGGAATTGTTGGTACCGCCACTGCCTTCAAAATCCTGGAGAGGAAACCGGAACTGAAGGTTTGTATCATTGAAAAAGAATCCGGTGTCGCGCAGCATCAATCCGGCAGGAACAGCGGCGTGATTCATTCCGGTATCTATTACAAACCGGGAAGCCTCAAAGCGCTCAATTGCAGGAAAGGCTATGAGGATTTGATCCGGTTTTGCAATATCCACGGCATCCGGTACGAATTGTGTGGCAAGATCATCGCTGCTGTGGACCCAACTGAAGAGGCTCAACTACAATCCATATTTGACAGAGGCTTGGCCAACGGCCTGAAAGGCATCCGCACCATAAGCCGGGAAGAGGCTCTTGAAATAGAACCGCATGTGCACTGCACTGCTGCCCTTTGGGTGCCCCAAACCGGTATCATCAGCTACCGGGAAGTAGCCCAAAAGCAATTGGATATTGCGTGTGAGAAAGGCTTGGAGACGCGCTTCCATACCAAAGTGAAAGGCATCCGGAGGCACTCCGGGGAAACCATTATCCAAACCACCGGCGAGGAGTTGCGCTGCCGCATTGCCATCAACTGTGCGGGATTGTACTCCGACAAAATTGCCGGAATGGACGGAAGGGAAGACGGGCTGCAGATCATCCCATTCAGAGGGGAATACTATGAGTTGGTGAAGGAACGGGAGCACCTGGTGCGCAATCTGATCTATCCTGTTCCCAATCCGGCATTCCCCTTTCTCGGCGTGCATTTCACGCGCATGATCGAAGGGGGCGTCGAAGCCGGGCCCAATGCGGTGCTTGCTTTCCGGAGGGAAGGATACAGCCGGTGGGACCTGCATCCCGCCGAACTTGCAGAGATGCTGGCCTTTCCGGGTTTGCACCGGATAGCCGCCAAGTATTGGCGCATCGAATTGGGGGAACTTCAGCGCAGCTTTTTCAAAAGCGCTTTCGTGCGTGCGCTGCAGCGCCTGTTGCCAGAGATCAAATCCTCCGATTTGCACCGCGGCAGAGCAGGCGTGCGCGCCATGGCATGCGACCTGCAAGGCAACCTGGTGGATGACTTTCTCATCCGTCGATCCGAGGGCGTCATACACGTGCTCAATGCCCCTTCGCCCGCGGCAACCGCTTCGCTGGCCATTGGAGAAAAAATTGCAGAAGAGTGGTTGAGCGCATCGTAAATGGATCAGCAGTATAGTTTAGAAAAAAATTGACAACTATGAATAGCACTTTTGAAAGACCTGTCCAGATGGTTGATCTCCAGGGGCAATACGGCAAAATAAAATCGGAGATCGATGCAGGGATCAGGCAAGTGATCGAAACCACTGCTTTTATCGGAGGTCCGGCGGTGGGCAGTTTCCAAAAGAACCTGGAATCGTACCTCGGGGCGAAACACGTAATTACCTGCGCCAACGGCACAGATGCCCTGCAAATCGCACTGATGTCGTTGGACCTTCAACCGGGCGATGAGGTTATCGTGCCTGCATTCACCTATGTGGCTTCTGCCGAGGTGATCGCGCTGCTGCAGCTCAAACCGGTGATGGTGGACGCAGACCCCCATACCTTCAACGTCACTGCCAAACTGATCGAAGCAGCCATTACGCCGCGCACCAAAGCGGTGATACCCGTTCACCTTTTCGGGCAGAGCTGTGATATGGAGCCGATCCTCGAAGTGGCCCGCAGGCATCGTTTGTGGGTAGTAGAGGACAACGCCCAGGCGATCGGGGCCGACTATACGTTCAGCGACGGGAGAAAGCAAAAGACCGGTACGATCGGGCATATAGGCTGCACCTCTTTTTATCCTTCAAAAAACCTGGGCTGCTACGGAGACGGAGGCGCCATCTCCACCAACGACGACGAACTGGCTCAAAAAATGCGCATGATCGCCAACCACGGGCAGAACAAGCGCTATTATCACGCTTTGGTGGGGGTCAATTCGCGATTGGACGCCATTCAGGCTGCCGTTCTGGACGTCAAGCTGAAATACTTAGACGACTACGCTGCCGCCCGGCAAGACGCCGCTGCCCGTTACGATGAAGCATTCAAAGACAGGGATGACCTGATCATTCCCGCGCGCCAGCCCAATTCTACCCACGTCTTTCACCAATACACCCTGCAAGTCAAAACCGGCAACCGGGAACAGCTCCAAACCCACCTTCAGTCCTTGGGGATACCTACCATGATCTATTATCCCGTGCCGCTGTACGAGCAGGAGGCTTTTAAAAATACTGCCGGAGCTATTGAAAAATTGCCCGTCACTGATTACCTTTGCCGGGTTGTATTATCATTGCCCATGCACACTGAATTAGACGCCGGAATGTCGGATTTCATCGTCAACGGCGTACTATCCTTTTTTGACCAATGAAAAAATCCCGTGAACACCATGAACTACATTGAAACACTTAGTAAAAAAGAGAAAAAAATTTCAGTTATCGGTTTAGGCTACGTAGGCCTGCCTTTGGCCTTGGCGCTCGCCAGGAAATTCAGCGTTGTCGGATTTGACATCAACGCCAAGCGCGTAGAAATGATGCGCCAACGGATCGATCCATCCTTTGAGTTGAGCGCTGAAGACTTCGAGGGCGCCGACATTCTCTTCAGCGCTGATCCGCAAGATCTCAGGAGTGCACATTTTCACATTGTAGCCGTTCCTACGCCCGTAGATGAACACAAAGTTCCCGATCTCAGGCCTGTACTGAGCGCATCGGTCACCGTGGGCAAGGCGCTCAAACCCGGCGACTACGTAGTGTATGAATCCACCGTGTATCCCGGATGCACCGAAGAGGATTGCCTTCCGCTCCTGGAACAACATTCCGGCCTCCGGCTTGGAAAAGACTTCAAAATCGGCTATTCTCCTGAAAGGATCAATCCCGGCGACAAAGAACACACCGTCGAAAAAATCACGAAGATAGTTTCCGGCAGTGATGCCGAAGCCCTCGAGGTCATTGCGCAGGTGTACGGCGCAGTCATCGAGGCCGGGATATTTAAAGCAAGTTCCATAAAAGTGGCGGAGGCAGCCAAGGTTATTGAAAACACCCAGCGCGACCTCAACATTTCTTTTATGAATGAACTGGCCATCATCTTTGACAGGATGGGCATCGATACGCGGGAGGTATTGGAGGCGGCTTCCACCAAGTGGAATTTCCTCAAATTCTACCCCGGCCTGGTAGGCGGGCACTGCATCGGGGTAGACCCCTATTACTTAGTGCACAAAAGCATGGAGTTGGGCTACAACCCCCAGGTCATTCTCAGCGGACGCCGCATCAACGATGAAATGCCTGCTTTTATCGCAAATCGCTTGGTACAACTCCTCATCCAGCAGGATAAAAACCCCGGGCGCTGCAAAGTATTGGTGAAAGGAATTACCTTCAAGGAAGACGTGGCCGATATTCGAAATTCCAAAGTAGCCGACTTAGTGCGCGAACTGATGAAATTCTCGGTGTGCGTACACGTAATAGACCCTCATGCATCGGCCAACGAAGTAGCGCACGAGTACGGCTTGTCCCTGCTTGATAAGCCGTCTGGGGAATACGATGCGGTGATTATTGCCGTTGGCCATGAAGCCTATAAAACCCTCGATTTCAACTATTTCAAATCAATGATGAAAGAAAACCCTATTTTAGTAGACTTGAAAGGCCTTTATCAACGGCCGAACGGGGAGAATGGAATGGTGTATTGGAGGTTGTAGGGAGCAGGAAGCAGGGAGTGGGGAGTAACTGAAGGAGTAAGAAACAAACAATGATTGGGGAAACAGGAGTAGAAAAAAGGGGCAAGGTCAAAAAAGAGGCCAAGCCTGAAGGGCCGGTTAATCAGTTGAATGAAACCGAGCCGAGGTGGTTTGCCATATACACCATGGCCAAACGCGAAAAACTTGTCGCACGCAGGCTTGCCGAGCGAGGTATAGAGGCCTATGTTCCTCTTCAGCACCTCATCCGCTACTACACCCGTAAAATCAGGCACGTAGAACTTCCTCTTATCAGCGGGTACGTATTCACCCGCATAACGCAAAAACAGTATGTGCCGGTTCTTGAAACGCCGGATGTGGTCAATTTTGTGAGGTTCAACAAAAATCTCATAGCAATCCCGGAAATGGAAATCGACATTATCAAGAGGGTTGTGGGCGACAAATTGGAAGCTCATGCGGAACCGCTTTCCATCAATCCGGGGGATGAGGTGGAGATCATAGGCGGGCAACTCACCGGCGTGCGCGGAAAGCTGATTGCAAGGGAAAACAAAAGGGAAGTACTTCTCGAGTTGCACACCATCGGCTATGCGCTGCGGGTTTCCGTCAACGAGGAGTATCTCCGGAAAATATAGTTTTTTTTGCTGGATGCCGCAAATTCCGGTAGCTTGGGCAATATTTTGCACCGGTTGCGAATTTCAGTGCGTAGTTTAACTCAAGCCTGAATTGGCTGTTTTTTTCAATCTCTTCTCATATCCGGCAAGAAAGTCCTTGCGACTCTTCGAGGGCGAAGCCGTCTTTTTCGGCGCGCCGTAAACCGTGAACCGTTAAATACAAACACATGCAATACTATGTACACCCATCCGCCATTGTCGATGAAGGCGCAGCCATCGGCGAGGGCACCAAAATCTGGCATTTCTGCCACATCATGCCCAAGGCGGTCATCGGCAGCGGCTGCAGCTTGGGGCAAAATGTATTCGTAGCCGACGACGTAACACTGGGCGATAACGTCAAGATCCAGAACAACGTCTCCATATATTCCGGCGTCATTTGCGAAGACGACGTGTTCCTCGGGCCTTCCATGGTTTTCACCAATGTGTACAACCCCCGCAGCGCCGTCAACCGCAAAGGAGAATACATGAAAACCTTAGTGGGCAAAGGCGCTACCATCGGCGCCAATGCTACCATTGTGTGCGGCATTGAGATCGGCGCCTTCGCATTTGTCGGGGCCGGCGCCGTAGTGCGCAACAACGTGCCGCCTTATGCGCTCATTGTGGGCAATCCCGGCCGGCAGGTCGGCTGGATGAGCGAATTCGGGGAGCGCCTGCACTTCAACGATCAAGGGATTGCCATCTGCCCCGGCAGCGGCGAGTCATACCGCCTGGAGCACGACAGCGTAACGAAAATTAACGACAATAAAAAACAACCTGAATGAACTTCGCACTTATCGGCGCAGCCGGCTTCGTAGCGCCCCGGCACATGCGGGCCATCAAGGATACCGGCCATACCATGCCGGCAGCTTATGACCCCAACGATTCGGTGGGCATAATAGACAGTTATTTCCCCAAGGCTGACTTTTTTACGGAATTCGAGCGATTCGACAGGCATCTGGAAAAACTCAGGCGATCCGGGAGTCACATCGATTATGTCAGCGTGTGCTCCCCCAACTACCTCCACGACGCCCACATCCGCTTCGGGTTGCGCCTCGGGGCAAACGTAATCTGCGAAAAGCCCTTAGTGCTCAATCCCTGGAACGTAGAAGCGCTACGGGACATGGAACGCGAAACCGGCAATAAAATCTATACCATTTTACAGCTTCGCCTGCACCCTGCCATCATCGCGTTGAGGGATCAGATGCGCTCCTCCCCCAACCCTGTACGCCGCGAGGTGCAACTCACTTACATCACTTCCCGGGGAAAGTGGTACTTCGCTTCCTGGAAAAGCGATCTCAACAAATCCGGAGGCATAGGCACCAACATAGGCGTACATTTCTTCGACATGCTCCAATGGGTCTTCGGGCCGGCGATGGAAAATATTGTGCATGTCAATACCCACGACAGGGCTTCCGGCCTGCTGGAGCTTGAACGCGCGCGTGTGCGCTGGTTTCTGAGCATCAACGAGGATACTTTGCCCGAAGAGATAAGTTCCAAAGGAGCGCGCACCTTTCGCTCCATCACCATTGATGGAAAGGAACTTGAATTCAGCGAAGGATTTACCGACCTGCACACCCTCAGCTACATGGATATCCTGGATGGCAGGGGGTTCGGCCTTGAGGAAGCCGGCATCGCCGTGCAAACCGTACACGATATTCGCAAAGCACAACCCCTTGGTTTGACCGGCGATCACCATCCGCTGGCAGAGTTGCCTTTGGCAGCACACCCGTTCCAACAATGAAAATCCTCGTAACCGGCGCAGCCGGTTTTATCGGCTTTCATCTCGTCAGCAAACTGCTGGCCCGGGGGGACGAAGTAACCGGCTTGGACAACCTCAACGATTACTACGACATCAATCTCAAATATGATCGCCTGGCATTAGCCGGCATAGGCCGTGATTCCATTGTGTACGGAAAGATCGCCCGTAGCGAAAAGCACGATCTGTACCGTTTCATACAGCTCGGCCTGGAGGACGCAGAAGGGCTTGGAAAATTATTTCAATCAGAACGCTTTGATGCGGTGTGCAACCTGGCAGCCCAAGCCGGGGTGCGGTACAGCATCGACAATCCCCAGGCTTACATAGCAAGCAACATCACAGGCTTTGCCAATATCCTGGAGTGCTGCCGGCACGCCGGCGTGGGGCACCTGGTCTATGCCAGCAGTTCAAGCGTGTATGGGCTGAACGAAAAAATGCCGTTTTCCACCCATGATAACGTGGACCACCCGATATCCCTTTATGCCGCCTCTAAAAAGAGCAACGAGCTGATGGCGCACACCTACAGCCACCTGTTCGGCCTTCCGACCACGGGCTTGCGGTTTTTCACGGTGTATGGGCCCTGGGGCCGACCCGATATGGCGCTTTTCCGCTTTACCAAGGCGATCCTGGCAGGCGAGCCGATAGCGGTTTTCAACCATGGCGACATGATCAGGGATTTCACCTACATCGACGATATCACAGAGGGCGTAGTGCGCGTAATTGACCACCCGCCCGGCGGCAATCCCCTCTGGGACGGCCTCTACCCCGACCCCGCAGGCAGCCGCGCCCCGTACAAGATCTATAATATCGGCAACCAAAACCCGGTGCGCCTCATGGATTTTATCGAAGCCATTGAAGCCGCACTCGGCAAAAAAGCCATCATTGATCTCCAGCCCATCCAACCCGGCGACGTGCCGGCCACCTATGCCGACGTATCCGACCTGATGCGAGACCTCGATTACAAGCCGGACACGCCGGTGAAAACGGGGATCGGCAAATTTGTGGAATGGTACAAGGCATACTATCCTGCATAAAAAGCCGGGCATAAGGCGCCGGTAATCATATCCCAAAACAATATGTTCAGCTTCTTCAGCAGCAAGACCCTCCCCAAGGACTTTTCCTTCCTCGGCACGGATATGCACAGCCATTTAATACCCGGCATCGACGACGGGGCTAAAACGGTGGAGGAAGCCCTTGCCTTGGTGAAAGAACTATACCAGTTGGGCTATCGCCATATCATTACCACGCCCCACGTAATGGCCGATCTGTACCCCAATACCCCAAAAGATATTACGGACGGACTTGCCGTTTTGCGGGATGCCGTATCCGCAGCGGGTTTAGAGGTAAAAATTGACGCCGCGGCAGAATACTTCATCGACGAACATTTTGCCGCCTTGGTCGATCACGACCAGCTACTCACCCTGCCGGAAAACCGGGTGCTGGTGGAAATGTCAACCCTGAGTGCTCCGCCGAACCTGTTCAACGACCTGTTCCGGCTGCAGACAAAAGGCTACCAGCCTGTGCTGGCCCATCCGGAGCGCTACGTTTTTCTCAAGAGCGACTTCAGGCAGTACAGCCGGTTGAAAGACTACGGCTGCGAGTTTCAACTCAACATCCTCTCCATTACCGGTTACTACGGCAAACCCGTGCGGGAAACAGCGCTCAAACTACTGAAGAACAACATGGTCAATTTTCTCGGCACGGATATGCACCACGAACGCCACGCCGCTTCGCTTCGCGATTTTGCCGGAAACCGCAGCGCCATGAAGCTGCTGGCAGCCCACGAGTTTGAGAATTCAACGCTTTGGCCGGGATAATGGCGGGGGGTCTTTAAAAGTAAAAAGGAAAAAGGAAAAAGGAAAAAGG
>CAZNYK010000010.1:8181-54050 GCA_964577215.1 uncultured Saprospiraceae bacterium | reverse complement strand
AGCCCTGCAGGGACCACGAAAAATGGGCCTCATCGCACAGCGGTGGGGCTTTTTCGTGCGTCCCTGCAGGGTGAGAAGTTTATCCCGACCGAGGTCGGGAAGCCCTGCAGGGACCACGAAAAATGGGCCTCATCGCACAGCGGTGGGGCTTTTTCGTGCGTCCCTGCAGGGTGAGAAGTTTATCCCGACAGCGGTCGGGAAGCCCTGCAGGGACCACGAAAAAAAGCTGTTTCCGACGACCAGGGAGATACGTGGGCAACCGGACATTGAAAAATCTTACCTTTGCGCTTCATTTCGCCAAAACACTCGTATGGAAGTTAGTACCAGGGTAGAATTGCGCAACCTCCGCTATAAGGATTACATAGGCCTCAAAGAAGCCATGGTACAGGCCTATTCCGGTTTGGGAGGCATGGTGTGGGAAGAACCCTCTATCAAAAAGCTATTGAAAATCTTCCCCGAAGGCCAGCTCTGCGTCATCGTGGATGAAAAAGTGGTCGCCGCAGCCTTGTCCATCATCGTGGATTACAAAAAATTCGGCGACAATCACACCTACCGGGATATTACCGCCAATGAAACCTTCGAGTCCCACGACCCCAACGGCGACGTGCTCTATGGTATCGAGTTGTTCGTACACCCGCAGTACCGGGGCATGCGCCTCGGCCGGCGCCTGTACGACGCGCGCAAGGAATTATGCGAGAACCTCAACCTGCGCGCCATTATGGTGGGCGGGCGCATCCCCAACTACAAATACCACTCGGAAGAACTCACGCCCCGCGAGTACATCACTCGCGTGAAACGAAAGGAGATTTACGATCCCACGCTCACCTTCCAGTTGTCGAACGACTTCCACGTCAAAAAAATACTGCGCAAGTACCTGCCCGGCGATACGGATTCGAAAGAATTTGCCACGCTCTTGCAATGGGACAACATCTACTACCAGGAAGACGAAGTGTTGATCAACGCCCCCAAGCAAGTGGTCAGGGTAGGCCTGGTACAATGGCAGATGCGCCTCTTCGACAACTTCGACGCATTGGTTCAGCAAGTGGAATATTTCGTGGACAGCGTGAGCAACTACAAGTCGGATTTCATCCTCTTCCCGGAGTTTTTCAACGCGCCGCTCATGGCCGAGTTCAATCATTTAGACGAACCGGTGGCCATACGCGAATTAGCCAAATACACCGAGTCGCTGCGACGGAAGTTCATGGAACTGGCTCTGGCATACAACGTCAACATCATCACCGGCAGCATGCCCGTGGTTGAGAAGGGCAAGCTCCTCAACGTGTCCTACCTTTGTCGCCGCGATGGCAGTTGGGACAGCTACTACAAAATCCACCCCACGCCCTCGGAGGTGAGCGCATGGGGCATGGTGGGCGGCAACAAACTCCGCGCTTTTGACACCGACAGCGGCCGCATCGGCATCCTCATCTGTTACGACGTGGAATTTCCCGAACTGGCCCGCATCTATGCCGAGCAGGGCGTACAGATACTTTTCGTACCGTTCCTCACCGACACGCAAAACGGCTACAACCGCGTGCGCCTCTGCTCTATGGCCCGCGCCGTAGAGAACGAATGCTACGTGGCCATCGCCGGCTGCGTGGGCAACCTGCCCAAGGTGAACAACATGGACATCAACTTTGCCCAATCTGCTATTTTCACCCCCTCCGACTTTCCCTTCCCCACCAACGCCATCACCGCCGAAGCCACGCCCAACGCGGAGATGACCATCATTGCCGACGTCAACCTGGAATTGCTCCTCGAACTGCACCAGTTCGGCAGCGTGCAAAATCTCAAAGACCGGAGGAAGGACTTGTACGAGGTGGTGTATAAGAAGAGGAGGAGGGTCAAGTAAAAAGGAAAAAGTAAAAAGGAAAAAGCTTGCCCGCCGTGGCGGGGAAAAAGGAAAAAGTCAAATCCCGGCCAACGGTCGGGACGATGCAGTCGGGGGAAATGTAAAAAAGGGGTGTACAATGGGGATATGACGGCCTCAGGCCTCAAACCGAAAGAATGTCTGCAGGATATACCATAAAATTGCCGCAATTTGAAGGGCCTTTCGACCTGCTCCTCTTCTTCATAGAGCGGGACGAATTGGATATACAGGATATTCCCATCGCCAAGATCACCAACGACTTTTTGGACTACCTGCACGCCATGGAGCGCATGAATATCGACCTGGCCGGGGAGTTTATGCTGGTAGCCGCCACGCTGTGCCGCATCAAGGCCCGCATGCTGCTGCCCCGCAAGCAGTTGGACGAGCAGGGCAACGAAATTGACCCCCGGCAGGAGTTGGTGGACAGGCTGATGGAATACAAGCGCTACAAAAGCGTATTGGACGAAATGCGCGCCTTGGAGGAAGAACGCGCCCAAAAAACCACCCGCGGCAATGTGAGCGACGAACTGCAGAAAATAGCTACGCGGGCTTTGGTAGATTCCGAGTTGGAATCGCTCACCCTGTTCCGCCTGCTCAAAGCCTTCGAGCGGGTGATGCAACGTTTCGAGAACGCCCAACCCCGCACGGTGCACCAAATCGCCCGCTTCAGCTATACGGTAGAAGAGCAGCAACTGTTCATCCTCTCCAGGATACCCCAGGGAGGCCGCGCCGATTTCAAAACCGTGTTCGGGGAATGCGCCAACCGCATTCACGCCATTGTCACCTTTCTTGCGTTGCTGGAACTGCTCAACATGCAGCGGGTGCAGATACTACCTGGCGCGGCGGTGAACAGCTTCTGGATAGAGGCGGTGGAAGGTTGAGGCCTGCCCGCACCGGGGGAGCGGGAATAGCGTACTTGTCAGGCCCTTTCCAGGTAATAATCCGCGTACATTTTCTGCAACTTCTTGCGGGCAAAGAAGATGCGGCTCTTGATGGTGCCGAGCGGAGAGCCGAGTTCCTCTGCAATTTCCTCGTACTTGTAGCCTTCGTAAGCCATCATGAAGGGCTTTCGGAAGTCTTCGGGCAGGGTATTGACCATGCCGAGCAGTTCGATGAAGGTGATGTCGGATTCGCCTTCGTTGCCGATGCTGTTGTCGCCGGAGTTGATGTAGTAATTGTTCGGCGTTTGGTCTATGATGAGGTTGCGGCGTACGCGCTTGCGGTAGTTGTTGATAAAGATGTTGCGCATGATGGTCACCGCCCAGGCCTTGAAGTTGGTACCCTGAAGGTACTTCTCCGAGTTGGTGATGATGCGCATGGTCGTATCCTGGTAGAGGTCTTCCGCGTCCATTTCGTTGCCGGTCAATTTCAACGCAAAAGCCCTGAGGGTTTGGCTGATGCGTTCCAATTGTTCCGGTATGCTGCTATGCTCGGCGTTTAAAGACACAGGATACGACTTTACGATTTCGAGAGACATTAATGTAAGATTTGTTTACAAAATTAAAACAATAACGTCAGTTATGCAAAAAATTTTTGCTATTTAGACCAAATTTTGACTCAAAAGTAACCTTCCATACAATTCCCGGGATAGAATGTAGTAAAATGTTAAAAAAATTAACTTAAATAAACCAAGCTCCCTTTGCGGTTGTATTGTATTGGATTCGTGGATCGAACGATATTGAGTTTTGGTCGAAAAAATATTCGCATGACCGTACAGCAGCAGTGGATTGAAAACAATAACCGGCAACCGGACATGTACCTGCACCGGAACATCCGGGCATTGAGAAAAAAACTCAGCCTGAGCCAGGAGGAACTCGCAGCACTCGTCGGCCTCAACCGCGGCAACATCGCTTCCTACGAAAACGGCGCCGCCGAACCCAAAATCTGCAACTTGTTCAAACTCTCCCAGGTCTTCGGAGTATCTGTAATTGACCTTGCCCACCGCGACTTGAGCCAGAACGGTTTGCACCATGATTCAGGCCCCATCCCCACCAGTGTCACGCTGCATGATCCGGAAATGCTGAACCAGTTCCGGGAAAGGGTGGAAGAAATTTCCCGGGTCATTCACAGCCTTTACACCTGTTTTCAATTTAAACTCAAGTCTTTTCCCGAACCCTCTCCCGAAGTACAAGCCTTGCAAGTGCACTTCGAGCAAATGAGGGAGGCTTCCCAGGCTTTGATCGACGACCACCTGGCTCTGCTCGGTTTCATGGAGCGGCCTTGATCGCATTGAAAAAAACTCCCCCAAGCCCAACAAATTTCAAAAAGCTACGTATATAATTTTTGTAGAATTGTTCTTGTAATCCCTAAACATGTAGAAAATGCCTTGTTGGCCCCCCTTAGTCATTGCGGCGCTCGCGTGGAGCCTGCCGCTCAATTACCTGCGAGCCGAAGTACAATTCGTGAGCAGGCCCCTGCCTGTAGTCAAAGACATGGCCGCCCGCGAGGGCAAGTTGTTCTTTATACATTTCACTGCTCAGTGGTGTATGCCCTGCCGGTGGATGGACGAAAACACTTTTTCCGATCCGGCATTGGCGGGTTATGTGAATGCGAATTACATAGCCGTCAAGATGGATATCGACGAGGCCTATGGTCTGCAATGCAAGGAGGAGTTCAGTGTCAAGATATTGCCCACTATATTGGTCTTCAACTCTTTGGGAGAGCTTTTGGACCGAAGGGAGGCCTCCCTGGAACCTGCCTTTCTACTCGATGTGCTTCAGCGGCACCGGCAGGCTCAGCCTTCCGTAACCACGTATAGCGCCGGCCTGGCGCCTGTGTACCCGCAAGTCCCTAAAAGCCGTGCGGAAAATATTGTACCGGGGGCTTTATCCCGTCCCGCCCTCATACCTGACGAGGCTCCCCCCGTTGTACAGCCTGTCGTGGTTCAGGCCGTATCCTACCAATCCGCGCCTGTCGCCCAGAACCAGCCTGAATCGCCTGGGCATTCCATAGTGTTTACGGTGCAGACGGGAGTATTCGGGGACTACGGCAACGCGCTGAATGAAGTGAATCGCATGGAAAACCTGTTGCGCCGCCCGGTGGGGCTTACGGCGGTTGCTCACAACGGCAAGACGGCGTACAAAATAACCGTAGGGAGTTTCAGCAGCCGCCAAACAGCTGAAGATTACCTCAGCTACCTGCGCGGGCGGGCCATTTCGGGCTTTGTCCGGCCTGCAAATGATCAGTAGCTTTCCAACGCGGCGTTAAACCCTCGTTAAATTGCGGTGTTTTTTCTCTAAAGGCCGTTTATTTGCACATTCGGCCAAACTTTTCCCGGCTTTGGAGAGTCTTTGTAATAAAATACGATCATGATAAACACCGGCTTGCGCGCCATATATGCCGTCCTGTTATTTATTCCGCTCCTCAGTTGGGGGCAGCAGGTCACGCGTGACACCTCCCTGGTCCAATTTTCAGGCATCGTGCTGGACGGAAGTACCGAGCAGCTCTACCCGGTACCCTACACCAATATTTTGGTGAAAAATAAAAACCGGGGCACTTACTCCGACCTGAAGGGGTTCTTTTCCATTGTGGTGCAAAAGGGCGATGTGATCGTTTTTTCCGCTATCGGATATAAAGATGTACAGTACAGTATCCCCTTAGATCTCAAAGACGATCGCTACTCCATCGTGCAACTCATGACGCAGGACACCATAAACCTGCCGGAAACGGTAGTGTTTCCCTGGCCCAGCAGGCAGCATTTCAAGATCGAGTTCCTCGCTATGGACGTAACCCCGGAAATGCAGGAACGCGCTGCCGCCAACATGGCCAACGAAGCCTTGGCCCGCATGCGCAACGAAGTGCCCCGCGACCCCGCCGAAACTGCGGGATTCTTCCTTCGGCAACAATCCAACCAGTATTATCACATCGGGCAGGCGCCGCCCATGAACATCTTCAACGCCGTGTCGTGGAAGCGCTTCTTCGATTCCTGGAAGCGTGGAGACTTCAAGAAAAAACCTGAAAACCAGTAGGAACGCCTACTCCAACCCAAAGGCCTGGCGCACCGCGTCCACCATATCTAACTTTTCCCAGGTGAAGGTTTCCACTTCCATCGTTTTGCGCTCGCCCGAAGCATTGAAGAACGCTATCATTTTGGTTTCCGGGCTGCGCCCCATGTGGCCGTAAGCGGCGCTCTCAGAGTAGATGGGTGTACGCAGCTTGAGTCGTTTTTCAATAGCGTAGGGCCGCATGTCAAACAATTCGGCTACTTTCTGAGCGATTTCACCGTCGGTAATATCCAATTTGGAAGTACCGTAGGTTTGCACGTAAATATTGGTGGGCCTGGCCACGCCGATGGCATACGACACTTGCACCAGCACCTCGTCGCATACGCCGGCAGCCACTAAGTTCTTGGCGATATGGCGCGTAGCGTAAGCGCCGGAGCGGTCCACTTTGGAGGGGTCCTTCCCGGAGAAAGCGCCGCCGCCGTGAGCCCCTTTGCCGCCGTAAGTATCCACTATGATCTTGCGGCCGGTAAGCCCGGTGTCGCCGTGCGGCCCACCGATGACGAACTTGCCGGTGGGGTTGATGTGGTAAGTGATATGGTCGTTGAAGAGTTTCTGGATGCGGGGATTGAGCTTCTCCTTGACGCGGGGAATGATGATGTTGATCACATCCTCCCTGATTTTAGCCAGCATTTCTGTATCATCGCCAAATTCGCCATGTTGCGTTGAAACTACGATCGTATCTATGCGGATGGGCTGGTGGTCGTCGGAGTACTCAATGGTCACTTGCGATTTGGAGTCCGGGCGAAGGTAGGGCATCAGCTTGCCCTCGTGGCGGATTGCCGCCAGTTCTTTGAGGATGCGGTGGGCCAGGTCCAATGCCAGCGGCATGTAATTGTCGGTTTCGTTGGTGGCGTAACCGAACATCATACCCTGGTCGCCGGCGCCCTGGTCTTCAGGATTGGCGCGCTCCACGCCGCGGGCAATATCCGCCGACTGCTCGTGCAGCGCCGAGAAGATGCCGCAGGAGTTGGCCTCAAACATGTATTCGGAGCGGGTGTAGCCGATGCGCCGGATGACTTCGCGGGCAATTTGTTGCACATCTAAATATACCTGGGAGCGCACTTCGCCGGCCAAAACCACTTGCCCGGTGGTTACCAAAGTTTCCACCGCCACCTTGGATGCGGGATCGAAAGCCAAGAAATGATCTACTAAGGCGTCGGAGATTTGATCTGCGATTTTGTCGGGGTGTCCTTCGGAAACCGATTCGGATGTGAAAAGATATGGCATTGTTTATCAGTCTTTAAAGTAAGCATTTGTGCAAAAGCGACGCAAAAGTAAGAGTTTTGCGGCGATTGTGCTAATCAGGGATAGTTCGCGGCGAATTTCGGGGCTTGCCCTTATCAACCATTCCCCCCCAGCCTTGTTGATTTGCCGTACATTATGAAAATCGTTCCGCAACATGAAAATCGGTATCATCGGAGCAGGTATAGCCGGGCTGGCCGCCGCCGTGCGCACGGCCTCGGCAGGCCACGAGGTGGATGTATTTGAAGCCAACAGCTACCCCGGCGGCAAGCTATCCATGTTTGAGCAGGACGGCTACCGCTTCGACGCCGGCCCGTCGCTGTTCACCATGCCGCACTACGTGGAGGAACTGTTCCGCGCTGCCGGCGAAGACATGGCCCCTCATTTCCGGTACCGGCGCCTGCCTGTGTTGTGCAACTACTTCTGGGAAGACGGCACGCGGCTTTCCGCTTCCGGCAACTCCGCTGATTTCGCCCGCGAAGCAGAAAGGGTGCTGGGTGTGCCTGCCGCCGGGGTACTCGCCTATTTGGACGACAGCAAGCGCAAGTACCTGCTCAGCGGACGAATTTTTTTGGAGAAATCCCTGCACAAGGCCGAAACCTGGCTGAACGCCGAAGTGCTGGCTGCCATGTGGCAGATACCCCGCTTTGACCTGTTCACCACCATGAACGCCGTCAACAAGCGCTACGCGCGGCACCCCAAGTTGGTGCAACTCTTCAACCGCTATGCCACTTACAACGGCTCCAACCCCTACAAAACGCCCGGCCTGCTCACCATCATCCCGCACTTCGAGTACGGCATCGGCGCTTTTTATCCCGAAGGAGGCATGTACCACATCACCGAGGCCGTGTGGAAGTTGGGAGCGCGCAAGGGCGTCCACTTCCACTTCAACGCACCGGTGGAGGAGATCAGGGTAGAAAAAGGCCGGGCTACCGGCCTGCGCGTCAACGGGGAATGGCGCGACTACGACTGTATCATCAGCAATATGGACGCCTACTACACTTACCGCAAGCTGCTGCCCCGCGAACCCGCCCCGGAGCGCGCCCTGCGCCAGGAGAAGTCTACCTCCGCGCTCATCTTCTACTGGGGCATACGCAAGCAATTCCCGGAATTGGACTTGCACAACATCTTCTTCAGCGAGGACTACCGGCACGAGTTTGATTGCTTAGCCGCCGGCGTCATTTCCGCCGATCCCACCGTGTATATCAATATCACCTCCAAATACACCCCCGGCGACGCACCCGAAGGCTGCGAAAACTGGTTCACCATGGTCAACGTGCCCTACAACAGCGGCCAGGACTGGGACGCGCTCATCGCCGAAACGCGCCGGAATGTGCTGGCAAAGCTCAGCCGCATACTGGGCACGCCGGTAGAGCCCCTCATTGCCAACGAGAGCTTGCTGGACCCGCGCAGCATTGAAAGCAAGACATCTTCACACCTCGGCGCGCTGTACGGCACGAGTTCCAACACCCGCTTGGCAGCATTTTTGCGGCATCCCAACTTTTCCAAACGCATCAGGGGCTTGTACTTCTGCGGCGGCAGCGTACACCCCGGTGGCGGCATCCCGCTGGCGCTGCTTTCGGGCAAAATTGCGAGCGAGATCGTACAGGCGGATCAGGCGAAGCGCGCGAGGTTGGGGCGGTAAGAATTTTCTTTTTATACTCGATAGCCGGTGGCTTGCGAATTTTGACTTTTGCAAACCACTGGTCCCGACGAAAAATGGTATAAATTTTTCCCAAACCATTTTTCGTCGGGATTATCCCGATGAAAATGGTTTATATTTTTTCGCAAACCATTTTTCGTCGGGTATAAGGGCGTTAATTTTTGTGGAATTTCTATCCCCATCAATATTTGCTAAAACCCCCAAATCAAAGGCAACGCTAAGTACACCGCCAATGTGACGACAACAATGGAGATAATGTTAAGCCAAAAGCCGGCTCTTACCATTTCCTCAATCTTTAGATAGCCGGAGCCGAATACTACAGCATTGGGGGGTGTTGCCACGGGCAGCATAAAAGCGCAGGAGGCCGCAATAGTAGCGCCTACAACCAGAAAGTAGGGGTTCACGCCTGCTGATGCGGCCACAGATGTCAATACGGGCAACATCATGGCGGTTGTTGCAAGATTGGAAGTTATTTCCGTTAAGAAGTTAATAGAAGCTACAATGACCAGCAGCAGCAAAAACAAATGTATTGCGCCTAAGGATGTGAACTGCGCTCCGATCCAATGAGAAAGGCCGCTTTTTTCAAATCCTGAAGCCAGGGATAAACCGCCGCCGAACAAAAGGATGATCCCCCAGGGTACCTTGAGCGTATCTTTCCACTCCAGGATAGGCTCTTGCGGCTTATCAGAAGGTAGCAAAAACAAGCTCAATCCGCAAACGACGGCAATGATGGTGTCGTCTATTCCCGGGATAAATTTGACAAGCAAAAATGATTTGCTGATCCAGGCCAGGGCGGTCAGGAAAAACACTATGGAAATTTTCTTTTCTACGGGCCTCATTTTGCCCAGCAGCGCTACGCCTTTGGCAATTTCCGCTTTCCCGCCGGGAAAAGACTTCTGTTTAAACTTGAATGCGATGTGGGTCAGGTAATACCAGGCGATTAAGAGGAGGGCGAGGCTCAAAGGTGCTCCAAACATAAACCATTGGCCGAAACTGATCGTGGCGCCGTAGGTTTCCTTTATTACCCCGGCCATTACTAAGTTCGGGGGCGTGCCTATCAGTGTGGCGATTCCACCTATAGATGCAGAATAAGCAATGCCCAGCATCAGGGCCTTTCCAAACACGGCATTTTCATTTGCTATCGTGTTGGGGTTGTCCTTTAATTGTGCCACAATTGCCATGCCAACAGGCAACAGCATTACAGAACTGGCTGTGTTTGATATCCACATCGACAGAAAAGCGGTAGCCACCATGAAGCCCAGGATAATATAAATGACGTTGGTTCCAATAAACTGGATAATATTCAATGCCATTCTTTTGTGTAAATTGTATTTTTCGATAGCAATGGCAAGCATGAATCCACCCAGGTACAAGAAAATATAGGGATGCCCATAGGGGGTGGTCGTTTCCTTTAAACTCATTCCTCCGGATAGTGGGAATAATACAATGGGCAACAATGCGGTAGCTGCTAATGGAATGGCTTCTGTAACCCACCAAATAGCGACCCAGGCAGCAGAAGCCAATACTGCTTTGGCCTCCGGTGTCAGCCCCGGGGTATCCACAAAAAAATAAATGATAAAAAAGGCTGATGGCCCGGAAAGAAGCCCTAAATATCTTTTAGACATTGAACCATTCATATCCTGCGCTGCAAAATGATGTAATAAACGCGGGGTAGCGCGTCAGTTGAAGATGGCACTACCCCGCTATACTTATTTCCGATGATGTATTGAATAATCAGTGCACTATTAACTTTTGTCCAAAAGTCTGACCATCCTGAATTACATTCAAAAAATACACGCCTTTGTTCAGGGTGCTGACATTCAAGCGGCCATCCGTGATCGTTTTTTGGATCAGTACCCTTCCAGAGATGTCTTGTACGCGCACCAGCATGTCGCTGAGGTTGTCGGTGGAGATATTGATGAAGCCATCCTGTACCGGATTGGGGAACACTTTGAAGGAGGAGAAAAGCGCGACGTCGTTCAAACTTGATACCGTGCTCGTCAAATCCCAGTGATTTCTAACGATGATACCGTCCACAATCACATTTTGGTCGGCCTGATACTGACGCAGCGACACTGCCTGCAAGATAACGTCCCGGTTGGTGCCCGTGAGTGGGCCAATGGTGGGCGTTGCCGGTTCGCTGGAGATGTTGTCGCCGTCTTTGAATACATAAATGCTCACCATGTCATTATCCGCACCGGCTACGGAGGTGTATTTCACTACAATCAGGTGCGTCTCTGCCGAGTTGTAGTTATTGGTCTGATTTTCCGGGTTGGGCTCATTTTCATTAAATGACAAATTCATCCTGAAGGTGTTGGGCAAAGTGCCGGGATAGATAAAGGTCCTGGCCCGAAAAGCAGTAGAAATACTGGTGAATTCGGGGTTTTCCGGGTCGCTGTATTCCGCAAAATGGAAGAAATAAGGCCTGGTGGTACCCGTAGCTTCGGGGATCTGGCCGTTCGGTTTCAACAAGAAGGACGCATAGGTGTGTACGGATGGCTGCCCATCGGCCGGCTGCGGCACCCATGCGCTGAATGGCTTGTTTTCATCAGAACCAGTGTTGATGACCAGAGCCGCCCTTCCGATACCGTTGCCGGCATAGGTGGTGGTGCTCATGGATAAGCCTTCGTTGCTTACCATGATAGAGTTTTGGCCGGCGCCGCTGTGTGCCGTCCATCCGTGGAAGCCTATTTCCGCACCTGCGGGGTAATCAAAATTTTCTACCAGGAAGGTAGTCTGGCCGTAAACCGCAGAGCAGCAGGCGAAGATCAGCGAAGCGTAAAAGTTGCGCATAACTTTGAAGTTTTTATGAGAAAAAAAATTATAATTCATTCGATATCAGCACTTTCCCGTCGCGCATCAGAAGATTTCCGCGAGCCATCACATCTATGAGACTCAGGTCTTTGTCAAAAAAGCAAAGGTCGGCATCAGCGCCAGGCGCCAACTTTCCTTTATGCGCCAGGGAAAGGTTTTTGGCCGGATTAGAGGTAATCAACTTAAAGGCATCGGAAATGCTCTGCCCACCTTCTTTGATCAGTAAGCGCACTTGCTCCAGGTTTTGGTCGATGGGAGCGCCAAACAGAATGATTCCCCCATTTTGATCTTTTTTCGACAAGCCGGCATTGCCGTCGCTGCTAAAGGTAAGATTATTTATGGAAACGCCCTGTTCGAGCGCATATAGGACTTGCTTGAAAGGCTCGTCGTATTTACTTGCCCCGGTGGTAATGTCGATCATGCCGCCCATTTGGGCAAACTCTATAGCCTGGTCAAAAAGCTTCTGGGTACGCCCCACATGAGTGGGTGAAATATGCCGGATCGGGAATTGATATTTATTGACCAATTCAAACAAAATATCCATCCCGGAGTCTAATAAGCCCAAGTGAATGTGCAAGATGCCGCCTTTGCCGCCCAACAGGCCGCCCACATGTACCTGTGTCAATAACTGCAGCATATCCTGGGCCGTTGGGTAAGAGGCCCTGATGTCGCTGATGGCTATCTTGCAGCCGATCACTTTGTCTATGAATATGAGGTCTTCGCGTACGCTATTGAGGATGGTAATGGGGGGCAACCCGTAATAATTGGTAAACATATACGCCGACATCCCCTGCTGTTCGAGGGCTTTGACCTTGGCGTACAGCGTCTGCAAACTGCGGGTGGCGCCATCGGTGCCCAGCAATCCCACGGCGGTGGTTGTGCCGTGTTGTATCAACTCCGAAATGGCGATTTCTGAAGTCATGGAGGCAAAGGAGTGCTTGCCTCCTGCGCCCGTCAAATGGATGTGCTGATCTATAAGCCCGGGCAGCACGGTTTTGCCGCCAGCATCGATCTTTTCTGCCAGGCGGTAATCCATATCAATGGCATCTTCAATGGCGAGAATCTTTTCTCCCCCAATCAAGATATCTTTTTTGCCGAGGTACTCCGGTGCGTAAGTTTCAGCGTTCTTGATCAGTTTGATAATCATCAGCGACAGTTCAAAATGACAAAAACAGCATTGCTATCAATGTGATAGTCAATGGTATGAAATTGCGTTTGGCCACCTCTATAGGGGCTACGCCGGCTATTTCCGAGGTGGCAATGACTACGCCTGCTATGGGCGACACGGCACGCCCCAGGCTTGAAGACAATTGCATGGGTAAAATAATACTCGCGGCATCTGCCCCCATTTTAGCCGATATATCCGGCACCAAGGGGCCAAAAGAGAAAAAGGACGCGTTGCCGCTGCCCATCAGTATGGAGGCGCCGAAGATCAACGCTGTCATTAAAGCGCCTATACCTACTACGCCAAGACCGAGATGCTGGGAGAGGCTGACTAAGCTATCAATAAACCGCAGGCTGATGAGGCCGTTGGAAAAAATCTCCGCGGCAATAATAAGCGTAATTACGGTGGCGAAAACCTTGCCCATAGCCTGCCAAAATACTTTCAGGGAATCCAATACTTCCTTGCCGTTCCTTTTATAAATTATTTCAAAGGCCATGGCGACAGCAAGCGACAAAAACATCGCCGTGGTAGTGCTCAACTTGATCGGCGGGTCAAAAAAGGAGAACCACTCGGAAAATACAAGCAATAAAATCAATGGGAATACCGGGAGCAGCGCATAAATAAGCGGCCGGTCCGGCCTGGCTACATCGGCGCCTGCAACCTCCTCCTTAACCTGGGCTTTGCGATCAAAATGCAGATTAATAAAATAGTAGAGCACCGCCATCAGTACAATAAGGGGGATAGCTATTCTAACCTGGTCCTCAATAAAGTACGCCATATTCGATTTGCCGATCAGCTCCGCCGCACGCAAGGTATTGGCCGAAGCCGGCCCCATATCGAAAACCGTAGTGGACACAATAACGGAAACAGCCGAAACCCTGCTCACGCCGAGCTGGATCAGCACCGGATAGGCCGAAGCGATCAGCAAAAGCCCCAGGCCGGTAGCAGAGGGAATAGGGATGGATAAAAAATGGCCGATGGGAATCACTAAGGATGCCGCCAGGTAAGGGCTTTTCCTGAAAAAAGACAGCGGCTTCATGGCCAGAAACACCAAAGACTGACTTGCTCCGATCTTATCCATATAAGCTACGTATCCGCCTATGGTCATGATCATCAACCCCACATCTGCTCCCTTTGCACTGAATGACTCTTTGATCATCTCAAACAAATCAAATAGGAACAGCCCGGTGGGGGCTTTGATCCCTTTCAAGTCGAATCCCAACAGCAGGGAAATGCCCATCATGCACAAACCGCAGAGCAGCAATACGGCCGGCGCGTGGTACTTTTTCAAAAGAAAAAATGCCGCAATGATGATGAAACCTATGCTTGTGAGAGCGCCTGCAAGTAACATGATAAAATGTCCAATCAAGGTGCTGCAAAGTATTGCGAATATGGCTACATTTGTCATACCAGTACTTATTATTTGGCAATACCAGCTATGGAGAACGCACTGAACAGGATCAAAACCTCATATCTCGATGCAGTTCGTGAAGAAGGGCTTTCCCAAGTGCTATACGGTGTAATCTTCCATGTCATCAAGGATGCCATTGAGCACAATGACCTCCCAGCCGGCAGTCAATTGCCTTCCACCCGCCTGTTGGCGCAAGAGTTGCAAGTTTCCAGGAGTACCATTGTGCAGGTGTACGACCTGCTGAAAATCGGCAACCTAATAGAATCCAGACCAGGCTCCGGGTACCAGGTTAAGAGAATAGGTTTTAGGACGGCGGAGGCAGATAACCCCAACGAAGCCCCTGCCCGGTATCCGGCCCTATCTGAGAAAGGGAAAGCCTTTCTGAGCTCAATCCCCTTCCTCGAGGTCACTACAGATGAAGAAGTAGCCTTCAGGCCAGGCTTACCGCCGCTTGATATTTTCCCGGTCAATCAATGGAAAATACTCAACAACCTATACTGGCGCCATGTAAAAAACGACGAGTTGGGCTATATGGGCAGCTCCGGTACCGATCAGCTCCGGGAAACCTTAGCCGCCTACCTGAACTATACCAGGAAAATTAAGTGCGATCCGAAGCAAATCTTCATTGCATCTGGTTCATTACAATCTATCTACGTCATTGGCAACATACTACTCAACCCCGGAGAATGCGTTGCCCACGAAAATCCCACTTTCCCCAATATCCTCTCTATTTGCAAGGGGTTGCGCGCCAAAGTACATGCTGTGCCTATTGACGATGAGGGTATGATGGTCAGTGCGTTATCACCGCCGGGTGAGATGCAGCCCAAAATCGTTCACACCGTCCCATCTTGCCATTATCCTACAGGAAAGCGCATGAGTGTGGCCAGGAGGATGGAATTGATCCAATGGGCAAGCGATCACAATAGCGTGATCATAGAAAATGACTACGAGCATGAAATCAATAATTATTCGGATTTCATTCCTTCCATTTACAGCCTCGACAAGCAACAAAGAACGTTTCTCCTGGGTACGTTCAACCGCCTTTTACATCCTTCCATCCGCGTAGGCTATATGGTAGTACCGCCTAATTACTTAGATGCCATCGAAGCTATTTTGAGGTATTTGCACCGCTTTGTACCATATTCGAAGCAATTGATATTGAGCAAGTTTATCGAAAAAAATTACATATACAGCCACATCCGGACGCTCATCGAAGTGGCAGAAAAACGCAAAGAGTTTTTCTGTAAAACTTTTGAGGAAAACTTCTCCGGCCATTATCATCTGCATGATACCGGTACACGAAGCCTGCACCTTCTCGCAGAGTTAAACGAGCATACTCCCGACCAAAAACTCATCAAATACTTCAGGCGCAAAGGCATCATCGCACACGCTTACAGCAAGACCTTTGTAGGCGCCGAATCCAGAAATGGTCTCATTATTGGATATGGCTGTGTAAATGAATCGGAGATTAAGCAGAAAATACAGCGGATGAAAAAGTGCTTTCTCGATTTCAGGAAAAATGAGCTTTAGCAGTTTTACCGGTACAGGATATCCGCAGCTACCGGCGCCATCAGGGCATTATTGTGCCCAACCCCTTCTACATATTGGCGCTGCCAGTTAAAAACCTCATTGGTCGCAGCCGCCCGGCCTTGATTGTATTGGAAAAAATAATTGCCGCGCTCCAGCCTGTTCATGCCCTGGTTATCTGCGCCTGCAGTAGTTCTGAGGCTCCCGTCCCGGATGGTATCTTCAGTGCCCAGCAAGATGATGAGTGGCTTGGCGTAATATTTTCGTCTATGTGCGTCGTGATCGCTGAACAGGTTCTTGATCCCGTAAGGATAGTTTATCGCTTCATTGGGGAAAGTGTACCATCCGGCATTGGCGGCAATGGCTTTTCCCACTTTGGGGCTGTCGTAAAACTGGAGATACCGGTGCACAAACTGAGCGCCGGCCGAATGCCCATAGATGTCATAACTATTGTTGCCCAGCTTCAATTCGGTTTTCACAAACTCAAATATGTTGTCAATCAGTGAAAAAGTAGTGGCCTCTGGCAAATTCATGTTACCCGAGGTAATGAAATTGCCTTCGTTGTATTCCACTGAATTGAAGTCTGCCGCAGAAAATTCAGGCGCTATGGCAATTACCTTGTACTCCCTTGCTTTTTGTGCCCAGGCAGCGAGGTATTCCCGGGCGTTGCGATCGGCGCCATGCATAATGATCAGGAAAGGCATGCCGGCAACATCTCCGGCCGGTACAAAATAATGTACGGGGATGATTTTCCCCTGAAATTGGGCGCCGGCGTTATACTGGAACGTTCCACCTTTCTCGCGCGGCTCCGGCGTGATGTCCTCTTTAGGGCCACAGGATGCCAGGAGCAAAACCGGCAGTACCAGCGCAGAGATGTTCTTAATCATATACCTGATCGTTAACGCATTATAGTGTGTGTGCTGAATTCCATCAATTGTTGCCACCGTATAGGATATCTGCCGCAGCCGCAGACATTAACTCATGCTGATGCCCGGCGTCTTGTACATAGGCGATCTTCCAGTTGAATAGCTGCTGGGCCCGCTTTGCTACTTTCGAGTTGGCAGCGAAAAAATTCTTACCCCGCTCCAGTCGGTTTAGTCCCTGAAGGTCTGCTTCTGCATTCACCCTGAGATTGTCTGTACGCGACGTATCAGCTGTACCCAGTAAAATGAGCATATCTTTTGCATAATACTTCTGCCTCAGCGCTGAATAGTCTTCAAAAAGGCCGCTTATCCCATACGGGTACCCGATGGCCTCATCCGGATAGGTGTACCAGCCGGGATTGGCAGCTACCGCCTTGTTGAGATATGGCGAATGAAAAAATTGCAAATAGCGATGTACAAACTGCCCACCGGCGGAATGCCCGTAGATATTGTATTGCTCGTGCTCTAATTGCAGTTCTGATTTGGCCAGGGCAAATATTTGGTCCACTAAGGAAAACAAAGTCAGTTGGGGTGGATTCATGCGGTTCAGGCTGTCCACAAACAACCCGTGGGTATATTCCCCTATGGTGAATTGCACTCTCGAAAACTCCGGAGCAATAACGATAATGCCGTATTTTCTGGCTTTGTCTTTCCAGCCTTCCAGATATTCCTCGGCGTTTCTGCTTGCGCCGTGCAAAATGATCTGAACCGACATCCTGCCGGGATCACCGGAAGGCATGAAGTAGTGCAGCGGTATGACCTTATCTTGAAAATCAGGCCCGGCCTTGAATTTCAATATTCCACTCTTTTCACCTGTCTCCCTTGCCTTGCCCGGCTCTTTCGCGTTGGAAAGAGCCAGGCCGGCAAACAGTAAAAAAGCAAGGACTAAACGCATAGTATCGGAAGATTAGTTAAACCCTGGATTCTGTTGGATCACCCTGCCGGTATTGGAATCAATAAATGCTCGCGGTATGGGAAACAGCACCGGCGTAACGTCGTCGTGCATGCCTCTGATGGGGCGGCCCACCACCTCGTTATGCGTTCTAGTCCGGGTTTTGTACACGTTGGAAGCAAGCCTTTCGTCGCCGCCGTTTTCCTGGCTCAGGCGGATAAGCGTATGCCTTCTTTGTTCTTCCGTGATCAACTCCCGGCTGCGTTCGTCCAATATCATATCAAGGCTCATCTGTGCCCTGGTGATAGGCGCCACCTGTGCTCTTTCCCTGATGCGGTTTACCCATTCTTCACCACCTTCACCCAATTTGAAGAGCGCTTCGGCATACAACAAGTAGGTTTCGGCAAGCCGGAGATATACCATATCGTTGAACTGCTCATCAATACTTGCTTTTTCAAAAAAAGGATGCACGTACTGCCATTTCCGGGTAGAAGGCAATAAATAATTCTGGATGGTGCGGTCGGTATCATCCAGCATCCGGGGCGTTATCGCCTTGCTGATCAGGCTGGTACCGTTAGCGTTTTTCACCTCATATACCTCATTTTCTTCATTGAGGTAGTAGAGCTTCCAGATCATGGAGTATTCGTCATAGCGAATATCCGAGCCCTCCTGATCCATAAAATTGTATAGATCCAGGGCGCCTACAGAGATGGCAGCGCGGGTAGCCCCTTTGCCTCCGTTCAAAGACCAGAACAGGTTTTCGTTCTGCCCCGGGTATTGAGAGTGCCTCAGGTTGGCAATGATCGGAATCCGGCTGTAATAATTTACCCACATGTTGCGCATAAATACTCTCGGACCTACGCCGAAGGCGGCGTTTTCCGGTTCGGTATTCACAAAGGCCCATAGTACTTCCGTGTTACCGCTGGAAAACCTTGGAGATCTGAACACATCCATGAACACATTGCCGGGTTGGGAAGCATTGGCGCCGAACCTGTTGGTCATCAACGCATATTCGCTTCCTTCCACCATCGGCCTCAGTATATTCTTTGCATCCTGGTTTCTGGATTCCGCCAGGTATAACTCGCCCAGATAGTGTCTTGCAATAGCCTGTGAAGGCGCCGTATTGTCTGGTGTGCGCATGGGCAGATGCTCGACGGCAAACAACAAATCCTCTTCCATTACTTTTCGGATTTCACTTACAGGGATTCTTTCCCAGTCTGCCCGGTAGTTCAACCCGGTTATTTCTTCCACGCTCAGGGGCACCGCGCCGAAGCTGTAGGTTAAGTGGCGATACGCCCAAGCCCTGATCAGGCGGGCATTGGCCAATATGGTGTTTTTATTCCTGAGGTTACTCTCAGGCGACCCTCCCTGCCAGTCAATGTCGGGGTTTTCCGCCCGCGTGATGATCATATTGGCGGTGTTGATCGTGGTGTAGAGCCATTCAAATATCGCTTGGAATGGCTCGAAATCGGTCATGTCGACAATATTCTTGGGGAAACTCCAATGAGCAAACCGCTGGTGCCGGTTATTGCAAAAAGCATTATCGGCTCCTACGGAAAACATGGTGGATTTGGCCATGGGCAAGCTGGAAAAACTGGTGCCGCCATACCCTTTATCCACCCGGTCATACTCATCTCTGACCAAGGCGTACAAAGCGCTTTGCATACTTTTGAAGCCGGCGTAATTGACCAGCAGGTTGTCGGCGAAAATATCATCTTTGGGTTCTTCAACCAGAAAATCCTTTGAGCAGGCCACAAATCCAATGATGAGGCCGAAGCTTATGACGATCAATTTGAAATTTCTCATGGCGTAAAATTTTTGAATGTCTTACAAATGAAATTCATACGTTGAGGTTCATCATTAAAACCTGGCCCTGACACCGAACAGCAACTGCCGGGTTTGCGGTATGGCTCTCTGCCTGGATCCCAAAGTTACAAATTCGGGGTCTAACCCGCTCCAACTCGTAATGGTAAGCAAGTTTCTGGCATTGCTGTAAAACTCTAACCTTGACAACCCAATTTTGCCGGTGAAGCGGTCCGGTATTCTGTAAGACAGGCTCACATCCTGCAGCCTGATGAAATCCGTTCTTTCATAAAAGCGCACCCGCAGCGGGTTTGACGTGCCATTGGGGTCATTGGCATGGAAGGTGTTGATGGGGTTGGATTCCGACCAAAACTCCCGGTCCAATTGATTTTGACGATACGAAATGGTGTGGGAACTCAACAGGAAGTTTGGCCTTGTAATACCGACCACGGAATTGAGAAAGACAAACAAGGACAAATTCCCCAAATTTAAAGTATTGCCCATGCCTGCAGAAAATACCGGGAGCCGGGAGCCGATGATGGTTCTGTCGTCCGGCGTGATCACCCCGTCTCCGTTGAAGTCCTGGTACCTGACATAACCGGGCTGGGAATTAAAGGGGGCATCGGGCGGCACCTCGCCTGTCTGGTAAATGCCGTCGAATACATAATCGAAATTGACGCTCACGGGTTGGCCGATAAACCAGGTAGAAGCAACGTCGTCAATAGGGTTTCCGTTTTCATCAAAAAGCCCCACATTGACGATCTCGCTGCGATCTCTGACAAAGTTGAGATTGGTGGACCATGAAAAATTCTTCTTCCTCACATTCACAGAAGACACCTGGAACTCTATGCCGCTTCCCTTGGTCTCCCCAATATTTTCAATAATTGAACTGGTGCCGTTAATGGCTGGAATAGACCTTTCCAGCAAGAGATCATAGGTGTTGGAGCGATATATCTCCAATGATCCGTTTACCCGGTCTTCCCACAGGCCGAAGTCAAAGCCGATGTTGGTGGAGGTAGTGGTTTCCCAGCCCAACTCCGGCGAGCCGAGCCTGGAGGGGAAGAAGCCGAACAAGGGGCTGTAATCATCGTTGAGATAATCCAGGCCTCTCAACACCGGCAAGCTGGAATAGGCTGAAATGGCCTGGTTGCCGTTTCGGCCCCAGGAAAGCCTGATCTTTAAGTTGTTGACAATATCCGACAGGGCGGACCCCTTAAAAAAGGGTTCGTTGGCTACATTCCAGCCCAGCGCCATGGAAGGGAATAAACCAAACTTGCGGCCTTCGCCAAATGCAGAAAACCCATCTCTCCTCAGTGTGGCCGTCAACAGGTACCTGGAGTCGTAGCTGTAGTTGATCCGCCCCATCTGTGACAAGTTGTTCACCTTCGTTTGCGATGCCCTTGCGGTGAGGAAGCTGCCTTTATTGGGCTGGTAAAAGGTGAGTACGTCATTGGGGAAATCCGTAGCCTCTATGAAACTACTTTCCGACCTGGTGCTTTGAGCAGAGTAAAGGCCGGTCAGGAAGATAGCATGCTTGCCGAACTCCTTGTTGTAGCTCAAAATGTTCTCCACTAACCAGTCAATATCGTACCGGTTATCGATGTTCAGCCGGCCGTTGTCCCGGGCGCCTTCAAAGGTATTCCGCCCCATGTAGTTTTGGAAGCTGAACGTCTCATAGGTGTAGCCGGTATTCATCCTGAACGACAGGCCTTCTATCGGTAAGTTGATATTGATATAGTTGTTGGTGAAGAGGCTGTTTTTTACATCCGTATTGATCTCGTTGAGCGGGCTTAATGGGTTTCTTCCATATATAGGGTCTTCCCAAACCAACAAGCGCAGTTCGCCCGTTTCGGTGTAGGGGCGGCCCAGCGGATTCATCAGGAACGCATCGTCGAAATTGGCTTCTTTGCCGCTGCGGTCAAAATTGGCCAATTGGGTATTGGTGCCTATGGTAAGAAACTTTCCAAGGTCTTGCTCGAAGTTGAACCTTATCGTGGCCCGCTGAAATTTATCATTGAGGGCAATCCCTTCGTTTCTGGCATAAGCGCCGGAGATGAAGTACCGGTTTTGGGCGCCGCCGCCTCTCAATGAGAGGTTGTGGCTTTGATTAAAGCCGTTCCTGAGTATCAAATCGAGCCAGTTGGTCGATATGCCCTCCGCAAAACTCTCATTCTCCGTAAGGGTAAAATCACCGCCCGCTTCCTGTTTGCGCTGGTAAAACGTAGGCCCATCCATCATCCTGGGTATGTTGATGGCCGTGGCTGTACTTACATTCGCATCGTAACTCAAGGTGATCTTTTCGCCTTTTTTGCCTCTTTTGGTTTGTATCAGTATCACCCCGTTGGCGCCCCGCGATCCATAGATAGCCGTTGAGGAAGCGTCTTTCAATATCTCCATAGACTGAATATCCCCAGGGTTGATTTCCGACAACTGCCCCGAATAAGGCACCCCGTCAAGGACGATCAAGGGGGTGTTGGATGCCGTGATGGAGTTGCTGCCCCTGATCCGGGTCTGGAATTCCGAGCCTTCCGCATTGGACCCCAGCATATTGATAGTCAATCCAGCCACAGTACCTTGTAAGGATTGGACGAGATTGGGGGCGGGCCTGCTCTCAAATACTTTTTCGCCAATCGACACTACGGCCCCCGTTACATCTCTCCGTTTTTGTACCCCATAACCCACAACCACGACTTCATCCAGCGAGGATGTGGCACTTTCCATTTGTATGTCCATCTTTTCGGAAGTAACAACGACTTCCTTACTTTTCATCCCAATGTAAGAGAATACCAATGTACTGCCGGTATTGACAACGATGCTGTAGGAACCGTCTATATCCGTTATGGTGCCATTGGAGGTGCTGGCTTCCAGTACATTAACGCCAATGAGCGTTTCGCCGTTTTCGTCGGTTACAACCCCCGACACCCTGATCTGGGCATGCAATGCGACAACAAACAGAAAAAAGAAGAGGATTCTGGTTAGCGCGAGTAATTGCCTTTTCATCTCAAGCAGGTATTTGATTTTATAAATGGAGGACTTTGGCTGTGTAAATTCTACGAAATCCTTTTATCTTACAAAAAAAAGTGCTTGAAACCAAAGGCTTGCATACCAGTTTCGCATATTTGAGCATGCCAATTTTTGTTGGGCGTTCTGTAGCCCGGGAAGTGCGGAAACAGGTAAACTCAGGAGGCTGTACTTGTTTAGTAAATTGGGAGCCGCACGGCAGAACAGGCTCGCCGTTACCAACAACCCGGATGGCAAAAACGGATCATAAGGCCTTTACCGCACTCAAAGCTTAACTCGGCAAGGAAGGAATGAAAGCCGGCAAATAGAAGATTGGTTGCCCTCCGGGTTACTTCGCGCAACTCCCGCCTTTGAGCAGGTATTGTCCTTCACCTTGGGAAATCATGCGCGCCCCGAAGGTGAGTTCCAGGGTTTGGAGTACATCTCTGAGCGCGGTTTTTTCGAAAGAGCCAGTGTAGGTGCAGGCCTTCAGTGATTCCTTTTCCATTTCTATGGCGATGCCGTAGTGGCGGCAAAGGGCTTCGATGGCCTGGGGCAGGGGCGTGTTGCGGAATCGGAGTTTGTCAGTGAGCCAGGAAATGGCATTGACCTCTGTATCGGGGGCTTTGCGAAGATCGCCCTCTGGATTGCATAGACCGCGTTCTCCGGCCTGGAGTTGGAGTTTGTTGTCCGGAGCGGCGGAAGAAGACAATTGTACGAGGCCGCTTTCCACGGTGACCTCTACTTCGGGTTCGCCTGGTAGCGCCCTTACATTAAAGGCCGTACCGAGCACCTCCACTGTGGCGTAGGCGGTGCGCACCTGGAATGGCTTTCGGGCATCGGGGGCCACTTTGAAGTAGGCCTCGCCGGAAATCTCCACCCACCTGGTTGCAGACTCTTCAAACGGATCGGGATAAGACAACTCGCTTCCGTCTTGCAACACGATGAGAGAGCCGTCCGGCAGGCCCAGCTCAAGCGGACGGCCGGAAGTGGCGCCGACAGTGTGTACCGGCAGAGAGGTCTGGGGGGAAGGCCACCACATGTAGCCTGCCGCAGCCAATAGCAACAAAGAAGCGGCTACGGCCAACCACTGCCGGCGGCGCAACGGAATCACACGCGATGGCGGAGCTTGTTTCGCCCCTTCGGAAATGCGGGCATGGAGCGCATTCCATCCGGTATCAATATCTGGTTCATAGTGTGAGGGGTAGTTTTCCGTTGCCTTCCAGACTCGGCGCAGGGCTTCCGCCTGTTCGGAATGAAAAGGAACGGCAAGCCATTGCTCGAGTGCGGCAAGCTCTGCGCCGGTAAGCGATTCACCGTTCCATCGGCGGGTCAGCAGCAGGGTAATATTCTCGGGTATCGTCATCATTTGGGTCATTCACCGGTAAAGACACCGGAAGCGGCTGGCACCCCTACTCATCCATTGACAAAAATGAGGAGAATCAATCCCAGGTAAGGCTCCAGTGCCGATCTGAGAAAGCGCAACGCTTTGGTGATCTGATTTTCTACGGTTTTGGTTGAAATATTCAATTGTTCGGCGATTTCGGCATGCGACAAGGACTCGTAGCGGCTTAAGACGAAGACCAAGCGGCATTTTTCAGGCAGCTTTTCGATGTATTGATCAACGAGAGCCTGCAATTCCCCGGCTTCCATTTCGCGCTGTATGCCGGGATTGTCGCCGGCTATGGACGGCAGTTCCGCATCATCGGTCCATTTAATCTTTTGATCCCGGATGTGGTTCAACGCTTTGTTTATGGCGGCCCGGCGCAGGTAAGCAGGCAATGAAGTACTGATCTGCATGTTGTTTCGGCGGCGCCAGAGTTCGTAGAAGACTTCCTGGGCCAGGTCTTCTGCTGTTTCCGCATTGGGTACGATGCGAAATACAGCCCGGCAAACCGGGCCGTAATGCCGTCGAAAGATTTGCTCCACCGCCTTCTCTCCGGCAGTGGGCAGCAATTGCAACAATTCGTTATCGGATAGCTCGTTCGACAAGTTCAGGGTGTTTCCGGTGCGTCAAAAATAGGTATAGACAGCTTATCGGCCAGAAAAAATTTTAATTACTTATTGCCAAAAACAAAAATAAAGTACCTTAACGCCCAGAAAAAGAATTGCGCACCTGAACGAAACAATCAACTTATGACCAAACAGTCCGAATCCTGGGGCAGCCGCGTGGGGCTGGTTCTTGCCATGGCCGGCAATGCGGTAGGCCTCGGCAACTTCCTTCGCTTCCCCGTACAGGCCGTACAAAACGGCGGCGGCGCCTTCATCATTCCTTACCTGGTGTGTTTTTTGCTCATGGGCCTTCCGCTCCTTTTCGTGGAGTGGAGCATGGGGCGCTTCGGCGGTTCAAAAGGCCATCACAGCACACCATTCATCCTGGACTCCATGGCGCCCAAGCAGTTCCTGTGGAAGTACATCGGCGTATTCGGCATATTCACCAACATTGCCGTAGCTGCATACTACTGCTATTTGGAAAGCTGGACGCTGGGCTACATCTGGCACTCGGTTGCAGGCACCTTCACCGGCATGGACCGGGAACAGGTGGCAGGTTTTTTTACCGACTACACCAGCTTTGACGGTTACCAGAATGTGATATTCTGGATTTTCTGCTTAGCATTGAATACTTACGTGTTGTCGCGGGGATTGAGCGGCGGGGTGGAAAAGGTTGCCAAGGTGGGAATGCCTTTGCTGATCCTTTTCGGTATCCTGCTTGCCATCCGCGGCGTTACCCTCAAGTCCGGCAGCGACGGGGCAGTATATGACGGCACCGAAGGCCTCAATTTTCTTTGGACGCCGGACTTTTCCTCCATCTGGTCGGCCAAGGTGTGGATGGCGGCCGCCGGGCAGATATTTTTTACCCTGTCAGTGGGTATGGGCAGTATTCAGTGCTACGCATCTTACCTGCGCAAACGCGACGACGTGGCGCTCAACGCCATGAGCGCCGGCTGGATGAACGAATTTGTGGAAGTGGTGCTCGGCGCTGCCGTGGTCATACCCATTACGGTGGGCTACTTCGGCATAGACGGCATGAAAAGCCTTGTAGAGCAGGCCGGCGGCCTTGGCCTCGGTTTCCGTACGCTTCCTTATCTTTTCCAGCAATGGGGGCCGGTATTGGCTATCGTGGCGGGCGTGCTGTGGTTCGGGCTGTTGTTCTTTGCAGGCGTTACCAGTTCGCTGGCCATGGGCACCCCAGTCATGGGCTTCCTGCGCGATGAGTTCGGCTGGAATCGCCGCGCGGCCGCATGGGGATTCGGCGTCATCGTCTTCATCCTGGGGCTTCCCACGGTGTTGTTCTTTAAATACGGCGCTTTTGATGAATATGACTACTGGGCCGGCACGGTTTCCCTTGTGGTGTTTGCCATGTTCGAGATCATCCTGTTTGCCTGGGTATTCGGCATGGACAAAGGCTGGAAGGAGATCACACGCGGAGCCGATATCAATGTGCCGCTCGTTTTCAAATTCATCATCAAGTTTGTCACGCCCACCATCCTCATTTTTGTATTCGTCAACAGCTTGCCCGGCATTTGGGACGCTATTTCCAACAAGGGCATCTACGAACAAATTGCCGCGGCTACCGATGGAGAAACCATTGCGGAATTAAAGCGCAAGATTTTCTTCGTCAATATTTCCAGGCTGCTCCTGGTGGCTGTATGGGCGTTTATTGCTGTTTTGGTGTACTTTGCCTACCAAAGGCGCAAACGCGAGGGACGGTTTACCACAACGGATGTTTAATGTATAAAAAATCCAACCAATGAACACAATTGCTTTAATTACCTGGCTTTTGTCCATCTCCATAGTGACCGGCTTTACAGGATATTTCTTCTACAAGGTATTGACCAATCCGCATGTGCCGGAATTACCTGAAGATGAAAATATATCCCAAGGGCCCAAAACTTTTGATGCCACCTGATACACTCGAAAGTTAGTGGTTTGCGAATTTTAACTTTTGCAAACCACTGGCTATCAGCTTTCCCGATGAAACATAGTTGATTTTTTTCAAACCAATTTTCGTCGGGAATACATCTCTGGGCCGTTTTACTTCAGGAGCCAGTGCAGGGCAAGCGCTGCGGCAGCAGGGGATGCAGGCGCGCCTAATCCCGGATGGCCCAGAGAATGCACCTGGGGCCTGAACGCATCGTGAAATCCATATTCGGCTATCAGCCGGAGGCTGTCGCTGCGCACTTTTGTTGCAGCCTGGTTAAAATCATAGCGCAATAAACCCTGGTGCAGCATCCAGTTCAGCGCCAACCATACCGGTCCGCGCCAGCCTGTGTGGAAATCGGCGAATTCCGCTTCCGGCAGACAAGAGGGATAGCAGTAAAAATCACCGGAGGATGCTCCCCATCTTTTATCATTCAAAACCCGGAGCATTCGCTCCGCCTGTTCCTGGGTGGGTATTTCCGCAGCAAGAGGCAGCAGTCCCGCCAGTGTTTGTATGCGTATCGAACAGCCGTTTTCCAGGTCGTAAGCCTGGTAGTGCCCCGCTTCTTCGTCCCAGAGCTTATCATTCATACTGTGGATGGTAAGTTCATGCCAATGCATCACCTCCAGGATATCTTCGCCCAGGAAACTGCCTACGGCTAAGAGAGACTCATTGGACCAGGTAAGGCAGGTATTGAAAAAAGTATCCTGGATGCCGGTCGCCGTGCCAGGCGCGAGCGTATGATACGCCGGGTTGTTGCCGAAACCGTCTTCTTCGGGATGGAAAATGGAGATCAGCCCTTCCTGGGCAGGATCCCGATGCTCGTATAAATAACGGTGCTGAGCCAGGGCAAAGTGAAAAGCGCGACGGAGCGCTTCGGAGAGAAATTCTGCGCTGCGCCGCGAAGCCCGCAGTATCTGTCCCAACAGCAAGCCTTGTACGGGCAGGCCGAGCGCTCCGGTGGGCGCTTTACCCGGCGCAGGTACCGAGCCGTCGTCGCGCTGCCCGGCAAACAACAAATCGCAGAACATTTCCGGATCCGATGCGGCAATATTGGATTTGCCCAGAATACTGAAGTATTCCGGCCACCCCGCCCGCGGATGTTTCCCGGTACCGGGCAAATGTACATGATGCGCTACCGTACTGGCAGCTTCCAATAATGCCCTTTTCAAAGTCTTTAAGAATGGAGATGGAAAATGCGGGGGGATCACTGCAAAGTTAATAAAAAATCTGAAAACTTCTCCCGGCAAGCTCCGGATTTGACAAAATCTCCTTATTTTGTCCACCGAATAAACCAAAAACAAGAAGTTATGAGTAAATTCGTTGAAGCGGTAGAGAAGTATTCTGCCGACCTGAAAGACCTGGGCGTTTCTTTTGATGCCAAACTACTTACTGCCGTGGCCAAAGGCTTGGGCCCCTCCATTTACAACGCAGACTCCTCTCTGGTAGCCTGTTCCAATGCAGAAGAACTTGCCCGCGTAAAGAAAAATTTCCTCATTGGCAAATTAGGGCTGGCAGACGGCCCGGCATTGGATGATGCTTTACAGGCCGTTTGCGCTCAGTACGACAAGCGCTTCAAGCACCGCGCCGTGTTCTACTACCTGCTGGTGGTAAAACTCAAAAAGCAGTCGGTGTACGCCTGATCAGGTTTGCATCTCATACGAAAAAGTCATCTTCGGCAATTTACGGGGATGGCTTTTTTCGTTAATACGGTGACCTTCGCTTGCCTTCCAGCCAATCCACATACGGCACATCTCCCACGCGTATGCGAACGGGCAGGCGGAACACCTTGTCAAGCTGTACCTCCAGCTTGCAAAATAAAGCCAAGTGGCGGTAATTGTACACCTTGGGTTGTGCCATGATCGAGGGAGCCGGCGCGGATGTTTTGTTCAAATAAAAAACAGGTATGCACTCTGATACAGGCGCTGCCGGCACGTGCAAACCAGGGCCGGGGGCGTGCTGCTTCTCCTGCTGTGCATGCAACAGCGGGCATATCCCAAGAAGGGATGCGACTAAGGCAGCCTTCCGTAGCAGGCGAAATGGACTTTGTACTATCCTGTTCATGATGTAAAATTACCCAAACAATAACCAAAGCGAGGCCTGGAGTGTTGTTTTCTTCAACTCAAACGACAATATTCTATACCTGCAATGGCCAACCAAAGAGACCGCTTCTCCGGCAAGGATGAAGAAAAGCCCAAGCTCAGCAAGGAAAAACTCCGCAAGGCGCTCAAGATATTCAGCTATGTGCTGCCTTATAAGTGGGCTTTTATCGGAGGAATGGTTTTCCTGGCGCTCGGCAGCCTGATGTTCCTTGCCATCATGAAATTGCCCGGCGAGATATTCAACGTCATCACGGGCGAAGCGCGCTTCGGCCTTTCCCTGGGGCGCATTTTTGTCCTTGTTCTCATCCTGTTGGCGGTCCAAAGTGTGTTTTCTTACCTGCGCGTGCAGCTATTTGCCGTGGTGAGCGAGCGCAGTATGGCGCTTCTGCGCAAAGACCTTTATGAGAAGCTCATCACCCTGGGTATTCCTTTTTTCGAGGAGAGACGGGTAGGAGAGATCACCAGCCGAATGACCAGCGACGTCACCCAGGTACAGGGGGTGGTTTCCATTACGCTGGCAGAGTTTTTTCGCCAGATCATTATCCTTGTCGGCGGGATCGCTATTATCGTGGTGACCATGAAAAAGCTTGCGGTCATCATGCTCCTTACCATACCGGCGGTTATGCTGCTGGCCATGTTTTTTGGGCGTTATATCCGCAAGCTCATGAAACAGCGGCAAGACCAATTGGCCGAAACCAACGTGATCGTAGAAGAAACCATGCAGAGCATTCAATCGGTCAAAGCATATACCAATGAAGATTTTGAACTGCGACGGTACACAACCCAACTCAATGCTGCCGTGCGCACCGCCCTGCGAGCTTCCCATATGCGCGGCCTTTTCGCGGCTTTTATCATTTTTGTGATGTTCGGCGCCTTGTTCTTTATCATTTGGGAGGCGGCGGAACTTACCCAGGCAGGTGAATTGCCCAAGGGCGGCCTGCTCGATTTTGCCGTGTACGCCGCTATCATTGGCGGCGCCATTGCCAGCCTGGGAAGTTTTTATACCGAGATCGTATCGGCCATCGGCGCAACGGAGCGCATCCTGGAAATCCTGGAGCAGCCCTCCGAAGTGGCGCTCGCCCCGGTTCCCCCCGGATCGAGGGTTCGTTTTGCCGGCCATGTACAATTCAGGGACGTGCGTTTTTCATACCCCACCCGCAGGGATGTGGAGGTGCTTAAAGGTATCAACTTGGACATAGAGCCCGGTCGGCGCATTGCCATCGTGGGACCGAGCGGGGCAGGTAAATCCACCATCGTACAATTGCTCTTGCAGTTTCACCGGCCCGATGGCGGCGAGATTCTCGTGGACGGCAAGCCTGTCTCTTCGTTCGATCTGCACAACTACCGGCAAAATATCGCCATTGTACCGCAGGAGGTAATGCTTTTCGGCGGCACTATCCGCGATAACATCCTCTACGGAAGGCCGGACGCGACGGAGGAGGAATTGATGGCCGCAGCCCGCCAGGCCAACGCATGGGAATTCATTTCCGCATTCCCCGATGGATTGGACACCATCGTCGGCGAACGCGGCGTCAAGCTCTCCGGGGGGCAGCGCCAGCGGGTGGCCATAGCCCGCGCCATACTCAAGGACCCGGCCATACTATTGCTCGATGAAGCTACTTCCAGCTTGGATGCAGAGTCGGAAAAAACGGTGCAGGAGGCGCTCGATGTGCTCATGGAGGGTCGCACCTCCATCATCATTGCACACCGGCTTTCTACCATTCGCGAAGCGGATCGCATCTATGTGATCGAGAACGGACGCGTCGTGGAGGAGGGCACACATGCCGAGCTTTCGCTTATGGAGGAGGGCGTCTATAACAGCCTGGCGCGTTTACAATTCGAAATTTGATCTCATGATAAACAAAATCATCGGTTTTGCAGTCCTTTTGGCCCTCATCGCCATTATGGTATTTTACGTCAGGGAATTCAATTACTTCAACCGCACGCTTCACGGCGGGCGCCTTGCCCTCCATGCCGCGCTTGCGGGCTTGGCCGTGGGCGGGATATTGGGGGGCATTCTGGCCTGGAAGGTGCGTTCTGCCGAAGACCGCGCGCCGGCGTTTTTTGCGTGCCTGTTATTCAGCGCGTTCTTCGGCCCCTTGGCCGGCAGCCTTAGCAACCGCCTGCTCGCCGCCCCGGAGGTGGAAATGGTAAGCGCGGAATTTCACCTGGAAGAGGCTTACTACGCTGAATTGTATGGTTTTCTGAAAAATAAAAAAAAGACGCCGGCAGGATACCGCACCTTCTTTTATATGGATGGGCGGTTGAAAAAAATACAAACACGCACCCCTATGTTCCCCGACAAGCGCCGGGGCGATAACGTTCAAGTGCCCTTACAACAAGGATTCTGGGGCTATTCCTTCGTTCCCATGCCTAACCCATGAACTACAGCCGCAACGTTTCCCTTCGCCCGTTCAATACCTTCGGCATAGAAGCCGGGGCGGAATGCTATGCGCCGGTGCACACGGTTTCTGATTTGCAGACGCTTATCCGGGAGCAAACCGGCTCGCCCCTGCGCATCCTCGGCGGAGGCAGCAATGTGCTCCTTACCGGCAACCTGCCGGGCCGCCTGCTGCACATGCGCATTCCGGGCCGGGCGGTGGAATCCTGTGAAGGGGACACCGCCATAGTATCCGCCGGCGCCGGCGAGAACTGGCACGAGTTCGTGCAATGGTGCCTGTCGCAAAATCTCGGCGGCTTGGAAAATCTCTCCCTCATACCCGGCTCGGTGGGCGCTGCTCCCATACAAAACATAGGCGCTTACGGCGTGGAACTCTGCGACGTGTTCGACCACCTGGAGGCAGTGGATATGCAAAGCGGCCAACTCGTGCAAATGGACGCGCAGGACTGCGCCTTCGGCTATCGCGACAGCTTTTTCAAACAGGCCGGGCGCGGCCGATACGGCATCACCAAAGTATTTTTTCGCCTCAGCACAAAAGGGCACAAAATCAATTGCGACTACGGCGCCATACGCGATACCCTGGCTGATATAGGCATTTTCCAACCTACTATCCACGACGTCAGCCGGGCCGTCATCCACATACGCCGCAGCAAACTTCCCGATCCCGCCGAAACCGGCAATGCCGGCAGTTTTTTCAAAAATCCGGAAGTGGACACAGACACCTGGCAGCGTCTTCACGAGACTTTTCCTGACATGCCGCACTACCCCCAGCCTTCGGGCCGCGTCAAGTTACCTGCCGGTTGGCTCATCGAGCGCTGCGGATGGAAGGGCTACCGCGAAGGCGATGCCGGCTGCTACCCCAAGCAGGCACTTGTGTTGGTGAACTACGGCCACGCGAGCGGCGCGCAGATACTCGCCCTGGCGCAGCGCATTGCTGTATCCGTGCGGGAAACCTTTGGTATAGAGATCGTTCCGGAGGTGAATGTGTGGTAGGCCCGGTTATTGCCGGTTTTGCGCTGCTGCCGGCATCGCTCGCTGCAATACTTCACTTGGTCCCATACCTTTTCCCACTTCTTGCGCCAGGAGAAGGGGCGCCCGCAGGCGACGCAGGTCTTTGTCGGGAGGTTTTCCTTTTTGACGGGCTTTTTCATTTCCTCCCCTGCGCTATCACCTTCAGCATGCCCTTGAAAATAAACCCATGAAAAGGCAGCACCGCGTACCAGTAGAGCCGCCCTGAGAGGCCCCAGGGGCGGAAGGTGGCAGTTTGCACGATGGTGTTGTCGTCCAATATTTTGAATTCGAGCCAAGCCTCACCTGGTAGTTTCATCTCGGCGTAGAGCAGCAGGCGGCGTTCCTCCTTGTTGGCGAGCAGCACGCGCCAAAAGTCTAAGGTTTCGCCGGCGCTGATCTCGGTAGGGCTGCGGCGGCCGCGACGCAGGCCTACGCCGCCCACTAATTTGTCTAAAAAGCCCCTGATTTGCCAGAGCAAATTGCCGTAATACCATCCGTTGGCGCCGCCTATGCTCCAGATGCGGTGCAGGGCGGCCTCGGAGTCATCAGTTTTCATGCGGCGGATGTCCTTGAAGCAGCCGAATACCGGTACCTGTATGTGCGGGGAGATACCCTTATGGAGGATGTCGCTGGTGAGCGCGTCCTTCCAACTGGAGACCACCTGGTTTTGCTCAATCTTGTCGAAGGCGAGGGCTATGGCCTCTTCGTAGGGTATGGGCCGGATGCCGAGCATTTCCTGCAAGTCGTTGGGCTTGCAGATGACCTCCACCTTCATGCTGTTCACTAAGTTTACGGCCAAGGGGTAAGAGGTAGAGGTAACGAAATACAGCCAGTAAGAGGAGAGCTTGGGCGTCATGACTGGCACGATGAAGATGGCGCGCGCCAGCCCTCTCACTTTGGCAAAGCGGAGCAGCATTTGCTTATAGGAGAGCACGTCCGGGCCGCCGATGTCATAGCCCTGGTTGTAGGTTTTTTCATTGAGCAAAACGCCGTGCAGGTATTCTATCACATTGCGGATGCAGATGGGTTGCGAAAGCGTATTGAGCCAGCGCGGGGCGATCATGAGCGGCAGTTTTTCCACCAGATCGCGGATGATCTCGAAGGAGGCGCTGCCCGAACCTACGATAATGCCGGCGCGCAGGGTAGTGAGCGCAAAGGCGCCGGAAGCGAGAATGTCTTCCACGTTTTTCCGGGAGATGAGGTGTTTGGAGAGTTTTTCCTCATTGACAATCCCGCTGAGGTAGATGACTTGCTTGACGCTGGTTTGCGCCATGCGCTCCTTGAAGTTTTGAGCGGAGCGCGCTTCCAGCGGCTCGAAGTCTTCGCCGGCGGTGGACATGGAGTGGATGAGGTAATAGGCCGCGTCAATATCTTCAGGGATGCGGTGCAGGGTATCTGCTTCCAAAAAATTCACCTCAATCACGCTCAGGGGCATGGCGGCGTAGCGGGAGGCGTTGAATCGATTGCTGTCGCGCACACAACACACCACCTCGTGGCCGTTTTCCAGCAGAACCGGCAACAGCCGCTTGGCGATGTACCCGGTGGCGCCTGTGAGTAAAATTTTCATGGCTTATACTTTGAGGCTCGACATGCCGCCGTCGGCGTGAAGTACCTGCCCGCTGATCCAGCCCGATTTTTCAGAGAGCAGGAATTCTGCCAGATTGGCGATGTCTTCCGGCGTGCCTATCTTGCGCAAGGGGTGGCGTTGCGCATTAGCAGCGCGTTTTTCTTCCGTATTGAGCAAGGTGGCTGCCAGCGGCGTATCGGTAATGGAGGGCGCAATGGCGTTGACCCTGATCTTCGGGGCCAGCTCCGCAGCCAGCGCTTTGGCAAGGCCCTCAACAGCGCCTTTGGATGCCGACACCAGGGTGTGGAAATTGAACCCCGACTGCACCGCTACCGTAGAGAACAGCACGATGGAAGCCGCTTCGGCTTTTTTCAGGCTGGGTAGCGCCGCTTGTATAGTCTTCACCGCGCCGATGACCTGGAGGTCATAATCCCTTGCAAAATCTTCCGGCTTGATGCGGGCGAAAGGCTTGAGACTGATGCTGCCTGGGCAGTAAGCCATGCCGTGCAGCGCTTCAGGCAGGAAACTGAAGTCGGGCTGTTCGTCCAATACATTCACTTGATGCCAGGAGATGGAGTTTCCGCTTATGGAGGGTTCGCCGCTGTGATAAGTGGCATACACCCTGGCGCCTTGCGCTGCGAGTTGGGCGGCCAATTGGCGGCCTATGCCCGAAGAGGCGCCGATGATGAGTATGTTTTTCAAAGTTCTGATTTTGCGCATTATAACCGGGGGCCTGCACTTTTGTTTATGCCCAGCGAAAAAGCACGGTTGCGAAGCCTCCAAGGTTTTGCAACCGCAGAGTCCGGATTTTCAGGGTTTTGACGAGTAAGTTTACGGAATCTTTGGGTAGGTTTCGCAAACGTACCGTCAGGCCTTACCGGCTTCCAAATCCCGGCGAACCTGCGCCACCAGTTCTACCGGCTTGGAGCTGAGATTTGCGATGGTTTCATCATCGGCCTCAGGCATATGACGGATGAGAGATGCAATGATGGCACGGGCTTCTAATTCACTGCCTTTCTCCATGCCTTTCTCCATGCCTTCTTCAAAGCCCTCGGCTCTTTCTTCAGCGAGTACATCCCATACTTGATTGGCAGCCATAAGCGATTGCAATTTTGATTTTATCTCATTCTGGCGGATGGTTTTCAGACTTCGCAAATAGCGCAGCGCCAACTTCAGATGCTCTACGCGTGCGCTTTCTTCCACATTTTCCGCCACCACAAAATTAAAGATAAATACCAGATTGTCCAACAAAAACTCCCGCTCTTTGCGATGCTTCATCAGCAGCAGGGCAGTGGTCAGGACGCCTGAGCGGAAGCGCGTGATGCGCTCGTCGCTCAACGCGGACAAGTCCACGAGAATATAACCTCCCCGAGGTGTGTAGGGTTCGAAAGCGTTATTCCATCCGTGGAGATACTCCGGCCAGAATTTCATCGGCCAAGTCTCCTCTCCATGATAGAACAACACCGGGAGGATAGGCACGGGCATGGGCGTGGGTTGCCGAACCTGCTGCGTCCAGCCATTTTGCTGGTAGCGCATGAGTTGAAGGGGTACGAAAGCCGGCACATAGGACTTATGTTCCAACAGCATGGAAATGTATGCCGAAGGATTGCTGTCGGCTGTATCACAGTGGAGCACAATGTCGGCGAAATGCTCGGCTAATTGTTCGTCCACAAAACTGGCATCGCTCAAGCGCAGGGTGTCTAAGCGCAGCGCACTCAGTACTGCCTCCGGGGCAACGGCTTCCAGGATTTCACGCACATGCTCCGGCTGCTTGAACACGGCTTTGAAGAACTTGTCGTGGGGGTGGTGCGGGTCTTTGGATTCAGATTGGCTCATGGCAGATAGAGTGCAAATGACGCCGTAAGGTAGCAAAAAAGCACGAAGACTGCAATGGAAGAAGTTCTTATTGCAGCCCTTGCCTGATTTCTGTGCAATTATGCAAACCTCCCGCTGCCATATATGATCCCACCGCCCACCACGTCGTCGCCTTCGTAGAATACCGCCGACTGCCCCGGCGCCACGCCGCTCACATTGGCGTAAAACTCCACCTGCACCATATCCTCCCCAATGGGAGAGAGGCGGCTGAGCGTGCCCCGGTCTTTGTAGCGAATGCGGGTGACGGCTTCCAGCCCCTCGGGAACGGAGGCGTACTTCATAAAATTAACCTGGCCGACGGTCATGCCGTTGCGCAGCAGTTCTTCCATGCGGCCCAGTACTACGGTATTGGTTTCGGGGCGTATTTCGGTCACGAACATCGGCTCGCCGAAAGCCGTGCCCAGCCCCTTGCGCTGGCCTATGGTGTAGAACGGGTAGCCCTGGTGCTTGCCGATCGTCTTGCCCTGCACATCCACAAAATCGCCGCCGGCAACCCTTTCTTCCAATCCTTCCACCTTGCGCTTGAGGAAGCCCCGGTAGTCGTTGTCGGGCACGAAGCAGATTTCGTAGCTTTCGGCCTTTTTCGACAATTCCAGGTAACCCATGTCGGCGGCCATCTGGCGCACCTGCGGCTTGGTAAACCCGCCCAGCGGGAAGCGGCTGCGCTGCAGGCATTCCTGGCTCAGGCCCCAGAGCACGTAAGACTGGTCTTTGTTGGTATCAACAGCTTTGGAGATGAACTTGCGGCCATCCTGCTCCCTGATGATGGCGTAGTGCCCAGTGGCGATGAATTCGCAATCCAATGCATCGGCGCGCTTGAGCAGGGCACTCCACTTGATGTGGGTGTTGCACAACACGCAGGGGTTAGGGGTGCGGCCGGCTAAGTATTCGTCCACGAAGTTATCGATGACGTAGTCGCCGAACTCTTCGCGTATGTCCACGATGAAATGGTGAAAACCCATATTGACGGCTACCTGCCGGGCGTCGTTGATAGAGTCCAAACTGCAACAGCCGGTTTCCTTTTTGCTGCCTCCGGAGTTGGCATAGTCCCAGGTTTTCATGGTGATACCGATGACTTCATAACCTTCCTGGTGCAGCATCATGGCGGTCACGGTGCTGTCGATACCGCCGCTCATGGCCACCAATACCTTGCCGAGTTTGCTCATGCGAATTGAATTTGGCACATGAACTACAAATTTGCGGGGCGATAAGTTCATATGAAAAACTACCGGCATTGCATAATACAACGGATATTTGCTTTCCAAAACACTGCTTGCCCATGGTCATCCCTTTGATGAACTACCTTTTCGTTCCACTTACCGTAGGGTTTGCCGGCTCTTTGTCGTTCAGCCCTATCAATCTGTGCGTGGTGGACACCACCGTGCGGCATCAGCTCCGGGCGGGCATCTGGTTTGCCGCCGCCGCCTCATTGGTGGAAGGCGGGCATGCCTTTCTCGCCTTGTACTTCGGAGCGTATTACCCGTTATTCATGGCGCGCTACCCATGGATACACCTGGTCGTCCTGGTATTTTTTGTAATCCTCGGCATTTCGTTTATACGCAGGAGCGTGGCTACCGAAACCCCACAATTACAGCATGGAACGGGGCGGCACTTTCTCCAGGGGCTGATCATAGCGCTGATGAACCCCCAGGGTATTCCTTACTGGATCATCGTGCTGGCCTATTTACACTCGGCCGAAATTTTCGCCATTGACAGCGGGGTCAGCAGTACGGGCCTGCTTCTTTTTCTAAGCGGCGTGATGATCGGCAAATTTGCCGCGTTATCTTTGTTCGGCCTGTTGAGTAATGTCATCAACCGGCGCACGGCTTTTCTGCAACAATGGACGGACAAGATCACCGGCGGTATTCTCATCGCATTGGGCATATTGCAAGCCTTCCAGTTTTTTATCAGATAATCCGCCTGCCCTGCCCTGCGTTAATTATTGTGTACCAACAAAAAACAGCGATATGAACCGATTCAGCCTCATGTTCACCTTTCTCTTCGCAGCATCCGCTCTCTTCGCCCAAACCATACAGGAAGGCATAGCCTCCGTTTTTGACGATGCTTTCCAAGGCAAGGAAACCCGCTATGGCGTGAAATACGACCGGCGCGAACTTACCTGCGCCCACAACGTCCATCCATACGGGTCTCAACTGAAAGTCACCCGGCTCGACAATAAGCGCTCCGTGACGGTTCGCGTCATCGACGAAGGGCCTTTCATCGGGGGCAGGCTTATCGAGTTGTCAGCCCGGGCAGGCGAGCTGCTGGGCATGAGCGGCAAGGATGAAGTCATGGTTCGCGTGGAGTTGACCAAGCGCTCCAACTACGACCCCGATATTGAAAAGAGCAAAAGGGATAGCCTGAGCAAAGTGGAAAGGGAAACTCAAAGCAGGAGACCCCCTGAATATTCCAATACAGACACAATTGCCCGGACAGCCGCAGCAGACAGGAGCATTGCCGCAAGCACGGATGCCGCAGCGGCCTTTACAGCGAGAAAAGCCGCCGCAACGCCCGCCGCCCCCTTGGTTCGCAAAGACTACGCCAAGTATGGACTGTACCAGGTACAACTGCGCAAACCTGCCCTGCAAGGTTGGGGTGTGCAGGTGAGCAGCATTACCAACGCGGATAACGTCCTTCAGGAAGTAGCCAACCTCCAGGCTAAATCGTTTGAAAACATCTTAGTGAGCATTGAAAAAAACGACCTGGGCCAAACCTTGTACAAATTCATCCTCGGCCCCTTCGACACCGAGGCAAAGGCGCGCAATTACCTGTCTAACCTGAAAAATCGCCACAAAATGGGCGGGTTTGTGGTCAATTTGGCGAGAGGGAATTACTGATCTTACCGGAGCAACTCCACTTCCAACCAGGGATTGCGAAACGCGTATTTGCCCATGCGCAAATAGTGCGCAAAGCGCGGCAGGAATACTGAACGCCGCTGGTTGCGGATGGAGACGACCAATTCGTCGCCGAACTTCTGTACGCTCACATCGCTCTCATTCACAAACGGCAGCCGGATGCCCACCTTGAACCCCTCCGGATTTTCCTTGATGCGGAAGGTGGCCTCTTTGTACATCACAGCAGAGGGGTCTTTGTCGCCGTAGATATCGTGGCCGATGCTTCGCAGCATTTCCATACCGAAAACCTCCTGCCCCTGGTGCTGTATGCGAAACACCGGCAAGGGCGCGAAGGCCTCGTCTATCTCTTCCAAGTATTGCTGCTGGGTAGTCAGGTAGCGCGAGAACAGCCCGTCGCCGGCGTTTTCGGGAAAGATGCGGTTTACCACCACGCCGTCCACGTTGTAGCCGTAGAGTTGCAGGTAGGTGTAGGCGCGCTTGGCCTCCTTGATGACCATGCGTTCCGGGTTGAGCACGATGCGGATGGAGCAGATGCGGGGGTCCTGCATTACCTTCTGGATGCGCTCCAATTTGCCGAAGAGATTTTCCAGTTCGGCTATGCCCTTGTCCAAAGGGATACCCGTCATGGTACGCACCATGGTGCCGAGGCCTTTCATAGCAAAAGACTGCCCGGGGAAGGCTTTCATCAACCATGACTGCGTAACCTGCGGCATGGACAGCAGGCTGAGGGTCTCGCCGGTGGGCGCGCTGTCTATGATGATGAGGTCATAGGCCTTTTGCCGGTAGTATTCTTCCAGCCAAAGGAAGGCCGAGGCTTCTTCCATGCCGGGCAGGGCGGAGAGTTCTTCTGCGGCCACGTTGGTGACCCCTTGCCACCGGAAAACCAAGAGCATAAGCTCGCGCAAGTTGGCCCAGTGTTTTTTCATGGAGTAATACACGTCGAGCTCCTGGGCGAAGAGATTGGGGGCTATGGACTTCGGTTCAGGCGACAACTCGCAGTCCAATGCGTCGGCAAGGCTGTGTGCCGGGTCTGTGGAGATGACCAAGGTTTTTATACCGCGTTCGGCGGCGGTCAGGGCGGTTGCTGCCGCTACGGTGGTTTTACCTACGCCGCCCTTGCCGGTGAAGAGTTGGATGCGCATGTTTTTTTTGAATGAAACAAAAAAACAAACGCTGCGGTGGGAACATGCGCTGAAAAAAAAGGGCAGACTTTGTCATTCTTATGTCTGAAAAACTTCTTCAAAAGGAGCGTTATGGCCGGATGCCGCGCTTGATGACGCGCACGGTTTTCATGACGTTGCTCTGGTTGTCCTTGAGCCTGACGAGGTACATGCCGTCGGGCAAGCCGGCAAGGCTGTAGCGCCGGCCGTCATATGCGTCGTATGTGCGCACCTGGCGGCCAAGGGTATTATAAACGATAACCCTGCCGACCCCGCTGCCGTTGGAAAGCTGGAAGAAGTCTGTTGTCGGATTGGGATACACCCGCACATCTTGCCTTGCGGCGGGGCCGTTGAACGAACTGGTGAGGGAAGCGGAGAAGTTATAGGTACCTGTGACCACCACCGCAGTATCGCCGTTGACGGTGAGTTCAACCGTCACGGTTGTGCTGCCGGGAAACTGGTTGGGGTATATGTGCACGTCCAGGTTGGAAGTTTCGCCCGGCTCTAATTCAACCGGGATGTCGAGTTCAATATCGGGCATGTAGTTGGAAAACACCAATGGCAGATAACATTGGTTGACATCGCATACCGCCACTTCCCAGCCCATCGGCAAAGAGGGAGCCAGCCGGTTCCATCGCACCGATACAGGAGAGGAGGATACGTTGGTAAGCGTGGCGTAGGCAACCAACTCGAAATTCGGATCGTTCATGTCGATCACGTCATTGGCCTCTGCCGGGTTGGGCGAGAGCGTGAGCACGACATTCTGCGCATAGAGACCGGCAGAAAGGAGGGCAAAGGCGAGAAGCAGTACAGTTTTTTTCATCATTCCTTGTACATTTAAGTATCCCTGCAAAGTTCCGATAAAATTTGCTAAGAATCAAGCTTCAAAAGCATAATGAAGTGTGAAATATGCGGCAAGCCCTTTAATTTCGCCTTTCCGGGCAATAATCGCCCTTTACTCCGGGTTATTCCCGACGATTGCCTATCCCCTTAAATCCTGCGGATTATGCGAAGTTTTCTACCCTTGCTGTTGTTGTGTATCACTGCGGCCGCCGCGGCCCAAACCCCATTGGCTATTGGGCAATGGCGCGCTCATTTGCCTTTCCGTTTCGGCAAATCGGTGACCCAGAGCAGTTCTAAAATCTATTACGCCGCCGACCAGGCGCTGCTCAGTTTGGACAAAAACGACCTCTCCGTGGAGTATTTGACCAAAGTGGAGGGCTTGAGCAATTCGGGCGTGGAGATCGTGAAGTACCACCCCGGCAGCGATGTGCTCGCCCTGATCTACGGCAACGGCGTGATCGATCTGGTCAAAGAGCGCGAAATCGTCACGCTTAACCAAATACGCAACTTCAACAACCTTCCCGGCCAGAAAATGGTTAACGGAGCCTTCACCCTCGGCGCGGCACAGATGTACCTCGCCGCAAGCTACGGCGTGTCGTTGCTCAACGTGTCGCGCAACGAGTTTGAGTTTACCACCTTCACCGGCATCGGCGTCAACAGCGTGGCTGTTCTCGACAACCGCGTATTTGCAGCTACCGACGAGGGCATATACCGCTCTCCGGCTCCCGGCCTCAATATTGCTGATTTCAGCAACTGGACGCTGCTCGGCCCGGAGCGCGGGCTTCCCGAAGATTATCGCTCCACAGCGCTTGCCATTTGGAACGGCCACTTGTATGCCGACGTGAACAACGCCATAGTGCGCATCGACGAGCAAGACATTGAATTGATCCACTCCGAACCGGGCGTGGCCCTTCGCTTCCTGAGCGCAGAGGGAAACCTCCTGCTGGCCGGCTTCGGCAACTGCACGGCTTTCGGGTGCAACGATGCCAGGGCGCTTTATTTCGAGCCGGGCGGTACATTCGGCCAGTTGGCCTGGGGTTGCGTCAGCGTGCCCTTGTATGCCATCGAAGACCAGCAGGGCCGCATATGGTTCGCAGATGCATTCAACGGTTTTCGCTTCGTGGACCGCGCCACGGATACCAATTGCAGAGTGCTGGAATTCAATACGCCACGCACCCCCAACAGCTACCAGATCAAAGTGCGCAACGGCGAGGTGTGGGTAGCTGCAGGCGGCGTGGACCAGACCTTCTCCGCCAGGGGTTCCCGCCAGGGGTTCTACTCCCTTATCGACGGTATCTGGGCGGCGTACACCCCGGAAAACAGCCCGGCATTGCGAGGCGAAGACCCCAATGATTCCAACGACGATCTCACCGACTTCCTGGCGCTGGCATTCCATCCCGACGGCAATACCATTTATGCCGGCTCCTTTCGCGAGGGGCTTATCGAGTACGATGGAGAGAACATGCGCCTGTTCAATGAAAAAAATTCTTCTCTCGGCAATGCCGAAGGCGATGCTGCCCGTACCCGCATCAGCGGGCTGGCGTTTGACCAGGATCAGAATCTCTGGGTAGCCAACCACAGGGCTGCGCGGCCCATTTCCGTGCTCAAAAAGGACGGTACCTGGCAGAGCTTCGCCGCCTCCTGCGGCCTGACGGAAGTCCACCAGGCGGTCATAGACCCGGCAGGCAACAAGTGGTTTGCTTCTACCGCGTCTTCCTCAGGGATACTGGTGTTCCACGAAGGAAACCTCAACACGCCCGGCAATGAAAAATGCCGTCTCATCACTCAATCCAACAGCAACCTGCCCACCAATGCCGTCAACTGCCTCACCATAGATTTGGACGGCAACGTATGGGCGGGCACTACCCAGGGCGTAGTTATCTTCGAATGCGGGGATCCATTCAATACTTCCTGTATCGGTTCCATCCGCATTGTTGAACGCAACGGCTTTTTGGCCCGCCTGCTCGAAACGGAAGATGTGCTGAGCATTGCAGTGGACGGCGCCAACCGCAAATGGGTGGGTACCCGCAATGGGGCGTACCTGCTCTCGCCGACCGGTGAAGACGAAATCGCGTTTTTTAATTCCGATAACTCCCCCCTGCCCGACAATATCGTGAACACCATCGGCATTGATCCCAAGTCCGGCGAGGTCTTCTTCGGCACGCCGCGCGGCATCGTTTCCTACCGCTCCGACGCCACGGAGGGCACCCGTTTTCAGCGCGAGCCGGTAGTGGTATTTCCCAACCCCGTGCGGCCTGAATACGATGGCCCCATCGCCATCAAAGGACTTACCCGCGATGCCATTGTGAAAATTACGGATGTGACCGGCCAACTTTTATATCAGGCCACGGCCCAGGGCGGCCAGGCCATTTGGGACGGGCGCGATTTCAACGGACGCCGCGCACAAACCGGGGTTTACTTAGTATTCGTTGTGAGCAACCCCCGCTTCTCCAGTTTCGACGGCAGGCCGGAAAAAGCTACGGCGAAAATACTTTTTGTGAATTGAGCGCGGCTGCCGGCAAGTCATTCTATCTGCAAGCTGCTCGCCGCCATCACCTCTTCGTAGTACTGCTCGTACTGCGGGAGGATGACGCCGATGTCGAATCTTTTGGCCTGGGCTAAGGCCTCCGCTCGGAAGCGCTGCAGGGTGTCGTCGTCGCTGAGGATGTGAAGGGCGTTGCGGGCCATGTCCTCCACGTCGCCTATTTCGCTAAGGAAGCCTGTTTGTCCGTGTATGTTCACCTCCGGCAAACCGCCGGCATTGGAGGAAATGACAGGCACTTCGCAGGCCATAGCCTCCAAGGCTGCCAAGCCGAAACTCTCGCTTTCGGAAGGCATTACAAAGAGGTCAGACACGGCAAGCAATTCCTCTATGGCATCTTGCTTGCCGAGAAAACGCACTTCCTGGCACAAATCCATTTTGCGGCATAGTTCTTCCAGGTGGTAGCGCTCGGGGCCGTCGCCTATGAGCAGCAGCTTGGAGGGGGTGACTTCGTGTATGCGTTTGAACACGTGGATCACGTCTTCCACGCGCTTGAGCTTGCGGAAATTGGAAGTATGCACAATGATGCGCTCTCCGTTGGGCGCAATAGCCTTTTTGAAATGGTCTTTGTTCGACTTGGAGAAGCGGCTGAAATCAATGAAATTATAGATGACCCGTATGTCGCGCTGTATGTCAAAATACTCGAGGGTTTCCTGCCTGAGGCTCTCCGATACGGCCGTGACACCGTCAGACTTGTTAATTGAGAACTCCACTACGGGAGCGAAAGCCTTGTTGTTGCCCACCAGCGTGATGTCGGTGCCGTGCAGGGTGGTCACCACGGGCACGTAGCGACCCTGGGTGAGCAGTATTTTTTTGGCAATGTATGCCACCGTAGCATGGGGAATGGCGTAGTGGACGTGCAGGATGTCGAGATTTTCAAATTTCACTACGTCCACCATTTTGCTGGCCAAAGCAGTGTCGTAGGGCGGGTACTCGAAGAGAGGGTATTCCTCTCCGGAGACCTCGTGGAAATATACATTCTCGTGAAATGCTGACAACCGCGGCGGCCGCCGGTAGGTGATGAAGTGCACTTGGTGCCCATGCCGGGCAAGCCCCAGACCCAACTCTGTGGCCATCACGCCGCTGCCGCCGTAAGTGGGGTAACAAACAATGCCTATTCTCATAAACCTGCGTGCTTCTTGTGGTAATGCTCCTTCCGATACATCTGGAATGGGGAAAAGGTTTATCCCGACGAAAAATGGTTGGCGAAAAAATATAAACCATTTTTCATCGGGATAACCGAAAGCCAGTGATTTGCATAACTTCAATTTCGCAAACCACTGGCTTTCGGTTAAAAAACGTGAGGGCGTTTCCCCCAAAGGAGACGCCCTCGCTACAGTATTTTATGTCAAAAGCAGGCGCATTAATCGGCCCGTACCAATTTCAGCGTCTTTACCTGGCCTTTCGCCATAATGCGCACGAAGTAGATTCCTGCCGGGTTGCGGCTCAAATCAATTGGGTAAACTGCCGAAAGCACCTGCCGCTCTTCATACATGGCGACCGGACGCCCCAGCATATCGAGCACCGTGATGAGCGCATCTACCGGCTCCGTAAAACGGATATCCAATGAAGAAAGCCCGCTGGTTGGGTTGGGCGCCAGGCTTACCCTGCTGATGCGGTCAATCTCAGTAGTACTCGATGGCTGAGCCGACACGTTGATGTTGTCAATGTCGAGCCAGTAATCGCCGGCAGCCCAGGTGGCCGTGAACCTGACGCGTATCGCCTCATCGGCGTAATCCGCCAGCGGAATGCGCACCGTGGTCAAATTTGCAGAAGGGCTGTGGTTCAGGCTGTTAATAGTATAGACGATCTCGTAAGTAGCTCCGCAGTCGCTAGATATGCCCACCCGGATAATGTCGTTGGGAGAAAGTACGGTGGGGACGTTTGTGCCGGAGAAATTCACGATGCGGTAGTCGAAACGAAGGGTATCGTTGGGTGCAATAAGCCCGATGGCCGGAGTAGCCGCCGAGAAGGTTTGATCGCCGGTCCAGATGTTGTCGGCCATTACAAAGGAAGCATTCCCGTGTCCGTTGGTAACGGAGACATCGGGATCAACCGTCCATCCCTGGGGAACGACGCCGTCCTCGAAGTCTTCAAAATAGGGTACCGGCAATGCCGATTGGAAGGTAAATGTAGTGGTGTCGTTGGCGCTGAATTGCTCGCCGCCGGCTGCCGTCCACACCACAATGGTATAAGTGGCGGGTGTGGCGGAGTTGAACGTGGTGGTAAAGGTATAGGTAGCCTGACCGTTGGGCGGGATAGTCAATGCGCCGACGTTTTCCACAACGGGAGTGCCTCCATTGACCGAGTAAGCTACATCGAAACCTGTTTGCGGCGTGGTGCCCTGGTTGTTGATGACGATGCTGACCTGGTCGTTAGGCTGGCCGCAGGGCTGTCCGGATGCGTTGGCTGCGCTTTGTGCAGCCAGGTCGATGGCCAAAGGCAGCGCGATGAGTACGTCATCTATGCCCATGCCTTCGCGCGTTACCGAACCGTCGGTGGAAAACACGAAACGGACGCGTACATTGGGTTGCCCGGCGGTGCCTGCCAGGGCATTGAAAGCGGTGACCCATCCGCTGAAGTTCCCGGTGCCGTCCCACCATTGGTTTGTATTGTCGTTGTACCAGTTCTGACCGGTGCCGGAGGCGCCCACTTTAGCCCAGGTTTGGCCGCCGTCTATGCTGCGTTCAACCCAGGCTTCGTCGCAGCATGCCTCTGAGTCAAACCAGAGGGAGAAACTCAGCCGAGGATCGGAAGCGAGCGAGGAAAAGTCAAAGCAGGGCGATACCAGATACGACAATTCGCTGTTGTTGTAGAATCCGGTCAGGTTGGTCACCCAGGCGTTCTCACCGCTTGCGGCGGCATCGAGCATGGGCGCGGCAGGAACTCCGAACTGCCAACTGGACGCAACGCTTGTGGGGCCCACTTTCCATCCGCCGCTGCCGCTCTCGAAGTTTTCAAAGTAGGGGAAATCTGGGATGATAGGCACGAGTTGCACATTGATGGTCACACGGGTAGTGTCGTTGTCAAGTGCCTGGTCAGCAGCTAAATTGGTCCAGGCGGCGATGTTGTACACGCCGTTTTGGTCAAATGTGATCGGCGCAGTGAAGGTATAGGAAGCCTGTGCGTTGGGGGCGATGTTGAGCGCGCCCACGTTTTCCACTACAGGCGCACCGCCGTTGACGGAATAGGCCACGTTGAAGCCTGTTTGAGGCTGCGAGCCGAAATTGAGGATGGTGATTCGCACGGTTCCCGTCTCGATACCGCAGGAAGAAGCGGG
>CAZNYK010000010.1:0-8081 GCA_964577215.1 uncultured Saprospiraceae bacterium | reverse complement strand
AAATCGTAGCAGGGCGATACGAGGTATGACAATTCGCTGTTGTTGTAAAACCCTGCCAGGTTGGTTGCCCAGGCGTTCTCACCGCTTGCGGCGGCATTGAGCATAGGCGCGGCAGGAACTCCAAACTGCCAACTGGGCGCAACGCTTGTGGGGGCCACTTTCCATCCGCCGCTGCCGTTTTCGTAATCGATGAAGTAGGGAAAGTCTGTTATAATGGGTACGAGTTCTACATTCACTGTAATGGAAGTGGTATCATTTTCCGTCACGAGATCGCCGTCGAGGTCCGACCACATGCGGATATTGTAGGTCCCGTTCTGGTCGAAGAACAGGGTATTGGTGAAAGTGTAAAATCCTTGTTGGTTGGGAGCGATATTGAGAGCGCCCACGTTTTCCACTACCGGCGCGCCGCCGTTGACGGAGTAAGCTACATTGAAGCCGGTTTGGGCTTCGGTGCCGAGGTTGAAAATATTGATGCGGACGGTGCCGGTTTCGGTACCGCAAGCTACTGCGGGAGTGTAAACAGCGCCCTGGTTGAAGAGGTCTTTGGCCACGGGTTGGGCGATGAAGATATTGTCAATGCCCATGCCTTCGCGCGTGACCGAGCCGTCGGTAGAGAACACGAAGCGGATGCGCACATCCGACTCCCCTGCGGTTCCGGTAAGTGTATTAAAAGCGGTGACCCATCCTGTGAAGTTGCCGGTGCCGTCCCACCATTGGTTCGTATTGTCGTTGTACCAGTTGAGGCCGGTACCGGCCGTACCCACTTTGGTCCAGGTTTCGCCGCCATCAATGCTGGACTCCACCCAGGCTTCGTCGCAGCATGCTTCCGAATCAAACCAAAGGGAGAATAACAAGCGTGGGTCCTCGTCGAGGCTGGAGAAGTCAATACATGGAGACTCAAGATAAGACAGCTCGCTGTTGTTGTAAAAGCCCGCCAGGTTGGTCACCCAGGCATTCTGGCCGCTTGCGGCAGCGTTGAGCAGAGTTGCTGCCGGCTCGCCAAATTGCCAGCTCGAGTTGACGCTCGCCGGCCCTACGCGCCAACCGCCGTTCCAGGTTTCAAAGTCCTCAAAATATGGCAGTTCATCGATTACCGGGATGCTGAAAATGGTGACGGTGAGCGTATCGTTGGCACGCAGGCTGTCGGAAGGCAGTTCCGTCCAGAGCTGAATGACGTACTCGCCTGGTTCTGAGAAATCCCATAGCAAATCGAAAAGGAAGGTATCGGTGCTGTCTTTGCCCAGCACGCCGGTATAGAATCCGTCGATTGGGATATTGACCGGCGCGAGCTGACCGTTGACGCTGAAACGCATGGGGATGAGCGACTGCGGGTTGCCGCCGAAGTTGCGCAGGGTTATGAGGATTTCTTCGGTTGCGCTGAGGCCGCAGCCGGAAACAGGCGAGTTGAGCGCCGTGATGCCCACGTCATTGGCCCAGAGCGTCTTAAAGGAAAACGGCCCCACCGTATTGCTGGTATCGCCGTTGGCGCAGATCACAGTGAGGTAATACTGGTAATCGGTATTTTGCATAAGTCCGGTCAGTGTGGCCACGCTGCCGAGGGCCATAGCCACATTTCCCGTACCGGGAACGAATCCGGTAGTATCAAACTCGATGAGATAAGTGCCCAGCGGGTCGGAAGGTACCCAGCCAATTTTTGCCGTGAAGGCGCGCACATCCAAAGCGGCAACTGCTGCTGCGGGCACAGGCGGGCAGGAGGGGCAAGTGATCGTACCTGTAAAAACAAGACCGACGGAAGGAAATATCCCGTCGCTGAAGACGATATTGCCGTCTGCGTCGCGCAGGTTGTAAGTGACTTCCTCATCAAAATCCCCGGATACATAGGTTAGGGTGATAGTTTGACCTGAGGTGACTATGAGGGTGACGATGCGGGAAAACCCATTATTGTCTGTAGGCAATACGGTATAAACGGTAGATTGCCCGTCGAGGCTGACTGTGAGCGTTGCCTCGTTCCAGCCGTCGCCGAAAGAGTCAAACATCTCAAGCGTGTATTCGCAGGAAGAGGCTTGTGCGAACGTTGCATGGCTAAAGCCCAAAAAAAGGAAGATCAGACCAAGTGTAGAAGCAAATTTCATAGATAGTGTGCTTTTTCCGATGAGATTCCGATTCAGATGAAAGGCTAAAATTAGAAAAAATTCAAAACCGCAAGCCGAAAATTCATTTGGAATGACTTGCACACTGCCGAACGGGGCAGCCGCTTTGGAGTTTTGGAGTATTTCTTCCGTTTGCCGGACCCCTGATCAGCGCATGGAAACCTGGAAGACGTGCATGGGGTATTTATTGGGGTCGAGTTCTACGTAGTTCCAGTCGCTGAACCAGTGGTAGGTAGCCCCGGTGAGCAGGTCGGTCACTTTTATATTCACCCTGCCTTCGATGCCCAACAGCTTTTTCGGCACTTCCACATAACCGGATTGGGTGTGCAGCGGGTCGAAGTTGGCGATGCCCCAGATGATATTGGTGCAGTCATCGCTGATCTTGACGAAGCTCATCAGCATGTCGTTGTCGGTGCGTGTGAAGGTCAGGTTGAAAGTGCGTTGGAGCGCGGGATTTTCGCGGCGGATGCGGTTGATTGCCGTCATGGCTTCCGTGAGGCGGTTGCGCAGGTTCCAGTCATAAGTGCGCAGTTCGTATTTTTCAGAGTCGAGATATTCCTCTTTGCCGTTGAGGTTGCCGGCGTTCTCCATGAATTCATACGCAGGGCCGTACACGCCGTAGTTGGAAGAGAGCGTTGCGGCGAGCAACAGCCTGAGGACAAAAACGTTAGGGCCGGCATCCATGAGATGATAAGGCAGTATGTCGGGCGTGTTGGGCCAGAAATTGGGCCTGAAGTAATCCCGCAGTTCTGTTTGGGTAAGCTCGGTGATGTACTCTTCCATTTCCTTTCGGTTGGCGCGCCAGGTAAAATAAGTGTAGGACTGGGTGAAACCCAACTTGGCCAATGCTGCCATGATCTTGGGCCGGGTGAAGGCTTCTGCGAGAAAAATGACATCCGGATGTTTGGATTGTATCTCGTTGATGACCCACTCCCAGAAGGCAAAAGGTTTGGTGTGGGGGTTGTCCACCCGGAAAATGTTGACTCCGGCTTCCACCCAGTAAAGTATCACATTCCTGAGTTCTTCCCAAAGGTTGCTCCAGTCCCCGGTTTCGAAGTTGATGGGCACGATATCCTGGTACTTTTTCGGCGGGTTTTCGGCGTACATGATGGTGCCGTCGGGCCTCCAGAGGAACCATTGGGGGTGTTCCTTTACCCAGGGGTGATCAGGCGAGCACTGAAAGGCGAGGTCTAATGCGATCTCAAGGCCGTGCTTTTGAGCTTTTTTGATAAGGTTTTGGTAGTCTTTCAGCGTGCCGAGTTCGGGGTGTATGGCAGTATGACCTCCCTCAATGCCGCCGATGGCCCAGGGAGAGCCCGGATCGCCGGGCGCCGGATCAAGGCTGTTGTTTTTGCCCTTGCGGAAAGCAAGCCCGATGGGATGAATGGGCGGCAGGTAGAGCACGTCGAAACCGAATTCTTCAAGACGGGGCAGAAGGCCTTCCACGTCTTTGAAAGCGCCGTGCCTGCCCGGTTCGGCAGATGCCGAGCGCGGGAACAGTTCATACCAGGAGCTGAATACGGCCCGGTCGCGCCCGATGCGCACCCTCAGGTTTTTGTCATACCAGGTTTGGAACTGTTTCATAGGGTGGGCCTGCACCATTTCCTCGAATTCGGGGCTGAGCACCAATTCTAAAGCATCCTCGCAGGCGCCGGTTTTTTCAAGCGCCTCTGCTACTTTTTCCAAGGCCTCGGCTTTGGATTTGGGATACCCTTCTGCCGTCCGCCGCAACAATCCGGCCCCGATGAGCAGTTCCACCGACATGTCCTGCTCGTCTGCGTGTTTTTTCAAAAAACCCGCATGCCAGGTCAGCAGGTGATCCACCCATGCTTCGAGCTTATAGTGGTAGAATCCCTTTTGCGTAACCTGGAATAACGCCGACCACACATCATTGGGTTTCGACTCCATATACAGTTCCGTCCAGGCTTTCTGGCTTTCATGGCGGTAGTACAGGGAAGCGCGAAGTACGTCGTGCCCGTCGGCAAAAATATCAGCAGTGACATACACCCATTCGTTGACGACGCGCTTGATGAAATGGCGGCCGTCGTCAATTTCGGGCTGGACGTTTTCAATGATAACGCGGTTGCGGCGATCCGTTTGCATGGCTGTCCGTGTTTTGCGGGTTTTGAGAACGGCAGCAATGATAGAGATTTTTTTTGAAATGAAAGTTACGGGTTTGTCAATGCTGCCTGGATTGAAATAGTTGGCAATTGCTTTGCGCCGTTGGAAGAATGTACTTCACCGGGCGTAAATTCGCGCCCGCATTCAAGTATAAACAATATGCAAACGCGAGATGAGCATACCCGACTTTTTTAAGAAAAATTTCCCGATGCTGGGTTTTGGGTTGCTCCTTACCTTTTTTTCCGGCTACGGGCAGACATTCCTGCTATCCCTTTATGTGCCGTCCATCGAGCAGTATTTCGCTATCAGCAACACAGCTTTCGGCAGCCTCTATGCGGCAGCTACGCTTGCCAGCGCTTTCACCCTGCCCTGGCTGGGGAGTTGGTTCGACAGGGTGAACATCAGGCACTACGCGTTGATGGTCGTTGCCGGTCTGGCGATATCGCTTCTTTTGCTTTCCTCCGCCAGGCATATCCTGGCGGTTTTACCGGCGTTTTACGGCTTGCGTTTGTTTGGGCAGGGCTTGATGAGCCATACGGCGGTGTCGGCTATGGCGCGCTATTTCAACGCCGGCAGGGGGAAAGCCATCGGCATGGCCACTCTGGGGCATCCTGCCGGGGAAGCTATTCTGCCGATATTGGTTACATTGCTCATCGGCGCCGTCGGCTGGCAATGTGCGCTGCAAATTTCTGCCTTGAGCTGCATTGTACTAGTGGTGCCGCTCGCCCTGTACCTTCTGCACAAATCAGCGCTGCGGATACGGGCGTATGCCATACAGGTACAAGCTGCCGCAAGTTCTTCCCCGGGGGGGAGCCGGCTTCATTTACTGCGCGACCGGCACTTTTGGCTCATTGCACCCTTAGTATTCATGCATGGATTTTCCCTTACAGTGGTATTCTTTTTTCAACTTAAGTTGGGGGCGGTCAGAGGCTGGAGCCCGGAATGGATAGCCGGCTCCATTTCGGCCTTCGCTTTGGCGAGCGCCTTCGGCATGACCGCAGCGGGCCCCTTGGTGGACCGCTTATCGGCACGGCGTATCTTTCCGCTGCATGCAATACCCTATCTCCTGGGTCTGGGAGTGCTTGTTTTTTGTGACCGGCCCATGGCATATCCCGTTGCGCTTTTGTTCCTGGGCCTGTCAAATGGATTGGGGAGCACCATTCACAGCGCTATGATGGCTGAAATTTACGGCGTAGGAGTAATTGGCCGGGTCCGCAGTATTTTTGCTACAGTGATAGTAGTCAGCACAGGCGTGGGGCCTATCGGTTTCGGTATAATGCTCGATGCCGGTTGGTCTTTCTCCCAGGCTTTCACTGTCGTATCAGCAGCCATGACATTGGCAGTGGCCAATGGGATAAGGGGATTGAGACGGGGAGGCGGAGTACTGTAAGGCCCACTAACACGAGACCTGTATCAGGCAGCGTTGCTGCGGAAATTTCAAGAAGTTTTGCCTGTTTGCTTTATTTTGCGACAGGGTCTTTCAAGAATGCCGGCCGCCGGCTTACATACGGTTCCATGAGAATGGCTTCGCGCATGAAACGCACGGTTTTAACGGCGCCTTTGTCCAATGCAATATTCACCAACCATGCAGGAAGTGCATCTCCGGGGTCTGTTTTGAGCTGGTACTCCAAGCGGAGATGCTCCGGGCCGTCGGGTTCGATCTTCCATTGAGAATTCGTTTTCTGAATGCGGAAATTCCCTTTTACAGGCGGATGGGCATCCGGTTCGGCAGCGGCGCGAAAATAGACGGCCATTGTTACCGGGTCCTGGTGTATCCGGCAACGCATCACGTATTCCCTGTCGGCAAAGGGCCAGGGGAAATCGATCAACTGATAGTACGTATAGTCATTGGGAGAGCGCCTGTTGATGATGCGCGATTCGGCACATTGATCCATCCATTCAGGAGCCCGTTCGATATCAGACAAGAGCGCTACGGCTGCGCTCAAGGAGCCCTCCACCCGGGCTTTGATCATCATCTCTTTTACATTAGTGCCTTCGGCGGCCCGGAAAAAGACCTGAACGCCGTCTTTCTCCTTGCGCGGCTTCCATTCGGATTGTGCAGCTAAGGAAAAAGCAGTGGAACACGAAAAGATGAAAGTCAGGCAGCAAACGTCAAAACCACTACTCCTCCACATCGCTCTTCACCTCCTGTTCACCTGAAGTAATCTTAACGATCAAAGCCTGGTTCTCCTCATCGAGATGCGCCTCGAGGGTTGCGCCCTCCTGCAGGTTTTCGTTGAGGATGTACTCCGCAAGCGGGTCTTCAATGTACTTCTGGATAGCCCGGTGCAGCGGCCGCGCGCCGAATTGCGGGTCGAAGCCTTTGTCGGCCACAAATTTCTTCGCTTCTTCTGAAAGCGAGAGCGTGTAGCCCATGCCTTGCAGGCGCTTGTAGAGATCGCGCAGGGATATATCTATGATCCGCAAAATCTCGTCCTGGCCGAGGCTGTTGAAGATCACCACGTCATCGATACGGTTGAGGAATTCCGGCGAAAATGTGCGTTTAAGCGCATTCTGGATGACGCCGCGGGAGTATTCCTCCGCAGCTTCCTGTTTGGCTTTGGTGGAAAAGCCGACCCCTTGCCCGAAGTCCTTCAACTGGCGCACGCCGATGTTGGAGGTCATAATGATGATGGTGTTCTTGAAGTCCACCTTGCGGCCGAGGCCGTCGGTGAGCTGACCATCGTCGAGTACCTGGAGCAAAATGTTATATACGTCCGGGTGGGCCTTTTCTATTTCGTCCAAAAGGACTACGGAATAAGGCTTTCGACGTACTTTCTCGGTGAGTTGGCCGCCCTCTTCATAGCCCACGTAACCGGGAGGCGCGCCGATGAGGCGGCTCACTGTGAATTTCTCCATATATTCGCTCATATCAATGCGGATGAGCGCGTCTTCGGTATCAAAAAGATAGCGGGCGAGGGCTTTGGCCATTTCGGTTTTACCTACGCCGGTTGGGCCGAGGAAGATGAAAGAGCCGATGGGCCGGGTGGGGTCTTTAAGGCCGACGCGGTTGCGCTGGATGGCTTTGACCACCTTGCCAATAGCTTCGTCCTGGCCTATGATCATGCCCTGCATGTCCTTGCCCATGCCCACGAGTTTTTTGCTTTCGCTTTGGGCCACCCGCTTTACAGGGATACCCGTCATCATAGAAACCACTTCAGCAATGTCTTCTTCCGTGACGGGATAGCGCTTGGTCTTGGATTCCTCCTCCCACTGAATTTTGGCAAACTCGAGCTGGCGCGCCATTTTGGATTCTTTGTCGCGCAGATCGGCGGCCTTTTCGTACTGCTGGTTCTTCACCGCGGAATTTTTCTGTTCTTTCACCTCTTCGATAGACTTTTCCAGTTCTTCGATGTGCTTGGGCACATGGATATTTTTGAGGTGAACGCGCGCGCCTACTTCGTCGAGCACGTCAATGGCCTTATCGGGAAGGAACCGGTCGGTGATGTAGCGGTCGCTGAAGCGCACACAGGCGGCAATAGCCTCGTCGGAAAAATTCACGTTGTGGAATTCTTCATACTTCGGCTTGATATTGTGCAGGATGTGTACGGCTTCTTCTGCGGACGGCGGCTCCACGAGCACTTTCTGGAAGCGGCGGTCGAGTGCGCCGTCCTTTTCGATGTACTGCCGGTATTCGTCTAACGTGGAAGCGCCGATGCACTGCAATTCCCCACGAGAGAGCGCCGGTTTGAAGATGTTTGAAGCATCCAAAGAGCCGGTAGCTCCGCCGGCGCCTACAATGGTGTGTATTTCGTCAATAAACAGAATGACGTCGCGGGATTTCTCCAACTCGTTCATGATGGCTTTCATGCGCTCTTCAAACTGGCCGCGGTATTTGGTGCCGGCCAC
>CAZNYK010000009.1:46350-56102 GCA_964577215.1 uncultured Saprospiraceae bacterium | reverse complement strand
AAAACACGCCCAAGAGATTGGCAACGAGCTTTTCGTGCTCATCCGAAGCGATACTGATAAGAATGATATTTCCGTTTTCTTATTCGATGGGATAGCCGCATTGTTGAAGCCATGCCACGAAGTCCTCGTAGCTGCCTTCGATGCGCTGCTCTTCAGGCCCTAACTGAAGGCGCCCGGCCAGTGTGACGGGTATGGATAAGGTAGTTTCCATGTGGACAAAGATAATTAGGAGGGCTCAAAACACAAAACCGGTCATCACAGGTAATCTGCAATGACCGGTTTCAAACCAGCTTCAAATGAAATTACTCCGCCTTGTCGAGTCCGCTTTTCCCCGCCACGGCAGGTTTCCTTTTTCCCCGCCACGGCGGGCAAGCTTTTTTCCTTTTTACTTTTTCCTTTTTCCTTTTTCCTTCCTCAATTCGGATTGAAGCTCTCAAACGGCGTAGTCTTGTAGTGCTCGCCGGCCACGTATTGCAATTCTTTCATCATGGCGTCTGCGGGTTTGAAGCCCGGGGAGATGGTGATGCGGTTTTGCTGCTCGTCGAGATACACCACACTGGGATAGCCGAGTTTGCCATCGAGCAGGGAGTAAGCCAACTCGTGAACGCCGCGACGGCCATTGGCCACGTACTTCATGGTATAGCCTTTATAGGTAATGGATTCCTGCTGCTCGGCGTTGAATTTTACCGCATAGAAATTCTGGTTGACGAAATTGACTACCTTGGGATCGGAAAAGGTGGAAGCATCCATCTTTTTGCACCAGCCGCACCAGTCGGTGTAGAGGTCAACCACTATTTTTTTGGGCGCCTTTTCGCTCGCTTTGATGGCCTCTTCCCAGGTCATCCAGTTGATGCCGTCCCCGGCAGGCGCTGAAGAGGTGCCTTTGGCGCCGAACGGTTTGCCTGCCAAAACCATACCGGCTAATAGAACAGGTGCTGCAATGGCCAAAACAATTTTCATTTTCATCTATTTTAAGTTTGAAGCAAAAGTTGCGGTATTATGCACCGAAACGCCGCCAACCCGTGCTCAGGATGTACGCGCCGGCTCTTTTTCGGCATTTTTAATATATCTTTAACACTTCATGCACAAAATCGTAGTAGCAGTAGGAGGCTCCAGCGGGGCTTTGTATGCGAAGGTCTTGCTGGATAAACTCCTCGCCCTCCGGGAACAAATTGCCGCCGTAGGGGTAGTGATGAGCGACAACGCCCGTTTCAACTGGAAATTCGAACTCGACAACGAAGATTACCAGGATTACCCCTTTCAATTTTACGGAAAGAGCGACTTTATGGCGCCCTTCGCCTCTGGTTCGGCCCGCTACGAGACCATGATCGTATGCCCTTGTTCCATGGGGCTGATGGGCCGCATCGCCACCGGCATATCGAACGATCTCACTACCCGAGCCGCAGATGTAATATTAAAGGAGCGCCGGCGTTTAATCCTGGTGCTGCGCGATACGCCCTACAGCCTTATTCATATCAACAACATGAAGTTGATCACCGAGGCTGGAGGCATCATCTGCCCGGCTACGCCTTCGTTTTACAGCAAACCGGAAACTTTTGAGGAACTGGCAGCAACCGTGGTGGACAGAGTGCTCGATCTGGCGGGGCTGGATGTGAAGGCTTACAGGTGGGGAGATTTTGGGGTAGAAGAGTAGAGGAGTAGAAAAGTAGAAAAGTAGAAGTCCGGATCAAACCGTAAATCATAAACCAACATAGACACATGAGAATTTTAACTTTCTTTGCAGTTTTAAGCATTGCAATTACCACACAAGCACAAACAATGGATTCAGTAAGCTACAGCCTCGGCGTATTGATCGGGCAAAATCTCCGCCAGCAAGGCGTTGAGCAGGTAGATGCCGCCGTGCTGGCAGAGGCGATCGCCGACGTAATGGGCAACAAAACCCTGAAGGTGGATGCCGGCAACGCCAACCGCATCGTGCAAACCCACATGCAGGGCCAACAAGCCAAAAAGCACGAAAAGACCATCGCTGAAGGCCAGGCCTTCCTCGAGGCCAACGGCCAACGCAAGGAAGTGGTGACCCTGCCCAGCGGGCTTCAGTACGAAGTTCTCGTCGCCGGAAACGGAGCCAAACCAAGCGCTGAAGACCGCGTGACGGTGCATTACCATGGCACTCTCATCGACGGCACCGTGTTCGACAGCTCGGTAGATCGCGGCCAACCGGCCACCTTCGGCGTCACCCAGGTGATTCAAGGCTGGATAGAAGCGCTTCAACTCATGCCCGAAGGCTCCAAGTGGAAGCTTTTCATTCCGTACAACTTAGCTTACGGCGAGCGGGCAGCAGGCCAAAAAATAGGCCCTTTCTCCACGCTCGTTTTTGAAGTTGAATTACTGAAAATCAACTAATTAATTCTTTGCGGATAGACATCGTCACGGCTGTGCCCGACTTGCTGGAAAGTCCGTTCGGGCATTCCATCCTCAAGCGCGCGCGCGAACGGGGCCTGCTCGAAGTGCATGTGCACGACCTCCGGGAATTCGGGTTGGGCCGCCACCGGCAGATCGACGACTATCAGTTCGGCGGCGGCGCCGGAATGGTGATGATGCCGGAACCGCTGGCGCACGCCATAGAATCCCTGCAAGCGCAGCGCAGCTACGACGAAGTCATCTACATGACCCCCGACGGCGCCCTGCTGAACCAGGGCATGGCCAACCGCTTGTCGCTGAAGGAAAACCTGCTTCTCATTGCGGGGCATTACAAGGGGATAGACGAACGCATCCGGGAGGAGTTTGTCACCATGGAAATTTCCATCGGCGACTACGTGCTGTCAGGAGGCGAACTCCCGGCTGCGGTGCTTGTGGATGCGGTAGGTCGCCTGTTGCCCGGCGTGCTCAACGACGAGACCTCCGCACTCTTCGATTCCTTCCAGGACAACCTACTGGCGCCGCCGGTTTACACGCGCCCCGCAGCGTTCCGGGGCCGCCACGTGCCCGAAGTATTGCTCAAGGGCAACTTCAAACACATCGAGGAATGGCGCTTGGAGCAATCCATTGAACGCACCAAAGAACGAAGGCCCGATCTGCTGAAGGACTTGGAGTGATGGTCGAAAATCAGGGGCGCCCTGAAATTTTTGACTTAAATTTGTACCGAAAACCAAAAGCATCATACTATGAAAAACAAAATGATCGCAGCGTTCCTGCTTGCCGGGTTGTGGGCCTCCACTTATGCACAGAGCGATTGCTCCGGGCTCTACCCGCTTGAAAAAGGCAACATGTGGGAATACACTTACTACAATAAAAAAGGCGCTGTTTCCTCTGTCTCCGCCCAGGAAGTGGGCATTGTGGAAGAAGTGGACGGCGCCTGGGAAGCCCAGGTCAAAAACAAGCTGAGCGATGACAAAGGCAAAGTCCTTTCCGAAGGCTCTTACCTCGTCAAATGCAAAGAAGGAACCGTTTACTTCGACATAGTCGATGTCATCAGCCCTGAAATGAAAGAAGGGCTCGGCTCTATGGAAATGAGCTTTTCCGGCGAATCCCTGGCCCTTCCTTCCAAACTCAGCGTGGGCCAAACGCTTCCCGACGCCGGCGCCGAGATCAAAGCCGGGCCGGGCGGCGTGACCATCATGACCCTGCGTTTCGATATCACCGACCGCAAGGTGGAGGCCATGGAAACCCTCACCGTACCTGCCGGAAAATTTGAATGCTACAAGGTCACCCAGACGCTTACCACCAAAACCATCATTGCCAAAACATACACCACCGCCACCTGGTACAGCGAAAAAGCGGGCATGGTGAAATCGGAAACCTACGACAAAAAGGGAAACCTGGAGAGCCGGGTTGAGTTGAGCCGGATAAGGTTGCAATAATTACTGAATGAAGCTGTAACTTGGCGCGCAAATCTGATATGATATGCGCGCCATTTTACTTTCTGCACTTTTGATGGGCTACTGCGCCCTTTCCGCACAGGTACAAAAAGCCCCCGACCGCAAAGAAGGCGAAGGGCCTTTTCCGCAACTCATCATTCGCGGCGTCACCCTCATCAACGGCGACGGCTCGCCCCCGAGGGGGCCTATGGATATCGTTGTAGAAGGCAACCGCGTCGCCGGTATCCACTCCGTGGGCTATCCCGGGGTGCCGTTGGAGGAGAAAAACCGCCCCAAACTCAAACCCGGCGGAAAGGAACTGAATGCTGAAGGCATGTACCTCCTGCCCGGCTTCGTAGATATGCACGGGCACATAGGCGGTCGCGGACAGGGCGCCGATGCCGAATACGTTTTCAAACTCTGGATGGGACACGGCATTACCACCGTCAGGGATCCATCTGCCGGCAACGGGCTGGACTGGACGCTCGACCAGCGCAAACGCAGCGCCAAAAATGAGATCACCGCGCCGCGCATCCACGCCTACACCGCGTTCGGCATGGGCAGCGACGAGCCCATTGCCACTCCCGAACAAGCCCGCGAATGGGTGCGCAAAAATGCAGAACGCGGCGCCGACGGCATCAAATTCTTCGGAGCGGCGCCCCAGATCATGGCCGCCGCTTTGGACGAAAACAAAAAACTGGGGCTGCGCTCGGCCTGCCACCACGCGCAGATGGACGTGGCCCGCTGGAACGTGCTCCACTCCGCCCGCGCCGGCCTCACCTCCATGGAACACTGGTACGGCCTGCCGGAAGCTTTGTTTGCCGACCGCACGGTACAGGATTATCCGCTCGACTACAACTACCAAAACGAACAGCACCGCTTCGAGGAAGCCGGCAAGCTCTGGAAACAGGCCGCCCCCCCCTATTCCGATCACTGGAACAAGGTCATGTCGGAACTTTTGGCCTTAGACTTCACCATTGACCCCACTTTCAATATCTACGAGGCCAACCGCGACCTCATGCGCACCCGCCGCGCGGAGTGGCACGACGAATACACCCTACCCTCCTTGTGGCGCTTCTTCTCGCCCAGCCGCATCTCCCATGGCTCTTATTGGTTCTCATGGGGCACCGAGCAGGAAACTGTCTGGCGGGAGAACTACCGCCTGTGGATGACCTTCGTCAACGAATACAAAAACCGGGGCGGCCGCGTGACGGCGGGGTCCGACTCGGGGTTCATCTACCAGTTGTACGGCTTCGCGTTCATCCGTGAGCTGGAGTTGCTTCGCGAAGCGGGCTTTCATCCCTTGGAGGTGATCCGCTCCGCCACCCTGAACGGCGCCCAGGCCCTCGGCGTAGAGAAAGACCTCGGCACGGTGGAGGTAGGTAAGTTAGCTGATTTTGTCATCGTGGAAGAGAATCCGCTCATGGACCTGAAAGTGCTCTACGGCACCGGCGCCATACGGCTCAACGAACAAAATGAGGTAGTGCGCGCCGGCGGCGTAAAATACACCGTCAAAGACGGCATCATCTACGATGCGAAGCAGTTGCTGGCAGATGTGCGCCGCATAGTGCAACAGAGCAAGCAGAAGGACGATGTTGAAATTGTGCAGCCGGGTTTGGAGAAGCAATAAGAACCAGATGCGCACCCAAAACGGCCAAATCCACACCATCATTTTCGATATTGGCGGGGTATTGGTTGACTGGAATCCCGCCTACCTCTACAGGAAAATATTCGAGGACGAAGCAGAACTGAACTACTTCCTGCGGGAAGTCTGTTCCCCGTCCTGGAATGCCGGGCAGGATGCCGGGCGCAGTTGGGCGGAAGCCATTGACGCGCTCATTGCGCAACATCCTGGATACGAGCTGGAAATCCGGGCTTACTACCAACGTTGGACGGAGATGATCGGCGGCATTATCACCGGAACGGTACACATCCTGGAGTTGCTTCACCGGCAAAACAGCCGCCGCCTGCTGGCCCTGACCAACTGGTCTGCCGAGACCTTTCCCTATGCGCTGGATAATTTCCCCTTCTTACAATTGTTCGAGGGCATTCTCGTCTCCGGGCAGGAAAAGTTGAAAAAACCCGATCTGCGCATTTACCAACTCCTGATAGACCGGTATGGCGTAGAACCTTCAGGCGCCCTCTTTATTGATGACATCCCTGAAAATGTGGAAAGCGCCCGCGCGGCAGGTCTGCATGCCGTCCGGTTTCACTCGCCGGAACAATTGCGGGAGGATTTGGCCCGGTATGGAATTCATATTTCCAGGTAGAGACAACGCATGCGTTGTCTCTACCTGGTGCAACCTTCCCCAATTCGCGCTGTCTTTCCTTAAAAATCAACCAAACATGAAAGCATTGTCATTTCCCATTTTCCTTTTTGCGTTTCTTTTTGTCCTGACGGCCCAAGGCCAGAAATACTGGGGCAGCATCACCGGCGAAGGCCCTGTCGTCAAGGAAGAACTTTCGCTCGACGAATTCCAAAGCGTCGGCTTAGGTATCTCTGGCACGATTTATCTCACTCCCGGCAAAACGCAAAAAGTCATTGTAGAGGGCCAGAAGAACCTCATCGACAACCTCAAACAAGAGGTGAAAAATGGTTCCTGGAACATTGCCTTCGACAAAAATGTGCAAGGCAAAACCGACATGAAATTCTACATCACCCTTCCCACTGTGAAAACATTGGCCATCGGCGGCAGCGGCAAGATCATCTCCAAAGAAGCATTCAACGGCCTCGGCGCGCTTAAATTAGCCATCGGCGGCTCCGGCAACATCGAATTTGCCGGCACCGCAGATTCTGTAGAGATCAGCATCGGCGGCAGCGGCAGCGTGAAAGCCGGCGAACTCAAAGTACAGACCAGCAAGGTGAGCATCGGCGGCAGCGGCAATTGCTATATCGAAGTGGGCGAGCGCTTGGACGTCTCCATCGGGGGCAGCGGCAGCGTGCACTACAAGGGACGGCCCAGGATCAACTCCAGTATAGCCGGCTCGGGGAAGTTGGTGACGATGGAGTGATGGGGGGAGGATAAAGGCGATGCACCGAGCGGAGTCGAGGTGTTAAAGGCGATGCACCGAGCGGAGTCGAGGTGCGATGCCGAAGTGCAAAGCCGAGGTGTTAAAGGGGGGTGGCGTAGTGGTGATTTTTGTCACCATAATTTTTTGGCATTGATTATCAAATTCATATAAAATAAGAACCGGGCGCGGTTATCACTCATGGCGTAGTAATAGTGAGGTAAAAAAATAGGTTATTCCAATTATCCTGAGTAATTTTACCATCGCTATCGCAAGAAAAATTGTGCTCATGAGGCTAACCATACCCGAATGGACGGGGAGGAAAAAAGGTATAGTCGCAACATTTCTCCAAACGCTTTTTCTCCTCCCGCTTTTCGTTTCAGCAACTATCCGCGCCGCTGCGCAACCGGCGCCGCCGGCCTCATTCAGTGCAACAGGATACGACAGCCACATAGAGCTGAACTGGGCGCCTTCCCCCTCCTCCAACATTGCCGCCTATAATATATACCGCGCCGAATCCGCATCCGGCACTTTCAGCCTTTACCGGCAAACGGCCCCCAACCAGCGTTTTTCCATAGATTTTACCGGCAGGGTAGATACCTCCTTTGCCTACCGGGTAACGGCGCTCAACGCTTCCGGCCAGGAAAGCGCAGCAACCGCCGTTCAAACCGGCGCTACCGCATTGATGAGCGACGAGGACCTGCTCACCATGGTGCAGCGCTATACTTTCCGCTATTTTTGGGATTTCGGGCACCCAGTTTCGGGTTTAGCCCGCGAGCGCAACAGTTCAGGAGACATCGTCACTACCGGCGGCTCCGGTTTCGGCATCATAGCCATACCGGTAGCCATAGAACGCGGGTTCATCACCCGGCAGGAAGGCCTTTTGCGTTTGATCCAGATCACCTCCTTCCTGGAGGTCAGGGCACAGCGCTTCCACGGCGCTTTCTCCCACTGGCTCAACGGCGCCACCGGCGCCACCATTCCCTTCAGCCAGTTTGACAACGGAGGCGACTTAGTGGAAACCTCCTTCCTCATCCAGGGCCTGCTCACGGCACGCGCCTATTTCGATCAAAATGACCCGTTGGAAGCCGCGCTCCGCGAATCTATTACCCGCCTCTGGGAAGACGTGGAATGGGACTGGTACCGCCGCAACAACAGCAACGTACTCTACTGGCACTGGTCGCCCAACTACCAGTGGCAAATGAACTTTCAGCTCCGCGGCTTTAACGAAGTGATGATCACCTATATCCTGGGCATCGCCTCTCCCACACACGGCATTCCGGCGAGTCTTTACCACACCGGCTGGGCAGGCAGCGGATATGTGAACCTGGGAACATATTACGGTTACCCCATATTTGTGGGGCCGCCAAGGGGCGGGCCACTGTTTTTTGCGCATTATTCCTATCTCGGCTTCGACCCGCGCAACAAGCGGGATGCCTATTGCAATTACTTCAACCGCAACCGCAACCACACGTTAATCAACCGCGCCTACTGCATAGCCAATCCCAAAAACCAGGTGGGTTACGGGCCCGACTCCTGGGGGCTTACGGCCAGCGACAATCCCTGGGGCTATCTGGCCCACGAACCGCTTTTCGATCGCGACAACGGCACCATTGCCCCCACGGCAGCATTGTCATCCATGCCGTACACCCCGGCAGAATCCATGGCCGCGCTAAAGCATTTCTACCGCAATCTGGGCGACCGGCTCTGGGGTTATTACGGTTTTTACGACGCCTTTAACCTGGGACAGAACTGGTTTGCCGACTCTTACTTAGCCATCGACCAGGGGCCGATCATCGCGATGATAGAAAATCACCGCACGGGCTTATTGTGGGACCTGTTCATGTCCAACCCGGAGATACAGCCGGCGCTTGACTCAATCGGTTTTATCGCAGAGCCGAATCACACCGCAGCGGCCCAAAAGCTACCGGCGGAGGTACGGGCATATCCCAACCCTGTTGCCCAGGACTTCACCTTGGATATCGAAGCCGCTGAAGCCATGCGATTGCAGGTCAGGCTTTTTGATGTCAACGGGAAGCCTGTACAGCAATTCGGCCCGTTACAACTGGCGCAAGGACGCCATTCTATTCCGCTCCGGCTCGCGAAATTGCCGGAGGGGATTTATCAATTGGAGTGCCGCTCCGGCGGGCGCTCCCACTCGCAACGTATAGTAGTTTTTCACCATAATTAAAACCATTAAAACCATGAGAAAAGTCCTACTTCTTCTTATCTCAGCGGTCTTCTTTGCCACATTTAGCTTCGGGCAAAGCGCACCGTACATCCTCTACGAAGACTTCGAAATCGGCACAACGGGGCAACAGCCATGGAACCCCATCAACGGGCCAGTGTTCAGCGTAATCGACAATCCCGACTTAAGCCCGGTCAATCCCGGCGGGAAAGTGGCCAGCGTGACCAACAACCCCGATTCCGACTTCAGCTTCTTGCTGGCCAATACCGGCAGCCGCATCAACCTTTCCGAGTACAACCAGTTCAAAATCCTGGTTTGGTCGCCGCAGGCAGGCGTGCAGTTCCTCTTCAAGATCGAAGGCGGGGGGCAGCAAATCGAGCGCTTCGTGCCCATCACCGTTGCCAACGAATGGGTGGAATACACCATTGACTTGTCCGGCGGGTCAGGATTGACCACGATCAATACGTTTTTGTTAGCGTTCAACCCGTTTAACGGCTTGGGCGACAACAACACGTACTACTTCGACTTTGTATCTGCCTGGAAACCGGAACGGAAAGTATTTGAAAATTTCGAGTCCGGCACACCGGCACTGCCCTGGAACGGCATCAACGGCTCTTTTGACGGGGTGGTGGACAACCCGGACCCGGATGCCGTGAACATGAGCGCCAAGGTGGCATCCTACACCAATATTGCGCCTTCCGATTTCTGCTTTGCACTGGCCAACACCGGCGGGCCTG
>CAZNYK010000009.1:30548-46250 GCA_964577215.1 uncultured Saprospiraceae bacterium | reverse complement strand
ACCAATATTGCGCCTTCCGATTTCTGCTTTGCACTGGCCAACACCGGCGGGCCTGTGGATATTTCAGAGTACAACCAGTTCAAAATGAAGGCCTGGTCGCCCATTGCGCCCAGCAGGATACTCCTGAAGCTGGAAGGCTCCGGAACTCCGGTGGAAAAATTCGTGGACATTACCGTGGCCAACGAATGGGTGGAATACACCTTCGACCTCTCCGGCGGCGCCGCCAATCCCGGGCTGACCACTTTCCTCATTTCGTTCAATCCCTTTGTAGCAGGCGGAGACAACAACACCTACTATTTTGACGACATTGTCGCCGTGCGCATCGGCAGTACCTATGAGGACTTCGAGGAAGATTCAGGAATTACCTGGAACGCGGGCAACGGTACCTATAACGGGCCGGTCGCCAATCCCGACCCTTATCCCAATGCGTTCAACACCTCCGCCACCGTAGGCTCTTACACCAACAACCCCGACTCCGATTTCAACTTCGTCATCGGCGACGTGGGGGCCCCGCTCGATCTGAGCGTGAACAACCAGTTCAGGGTGAGTATTTGGTCGCCTACTGCCAGCAAAGTGTTGTTCAAACTCGAAGGGGGCGGCCAAGCCATTGAAGCCATCAAAAATATTGCTTTCGACAGTGTCTGGGTGGAGTATTCCTTTGATTTTGCCGCCGGTTCCGGGCTTACCACTGTGGACAAGATTTTGATTTCCGTAACGCCTTTCGAGACCGGCAATTCCGACACCTGGTATTTCGACAACATCTACGCCGTGCCTGCCGGTGCATGCGCTACTGCGCCTCGCGATCCAAAGATGATCGACGACTTCGAGTGCAACCGCAATGCTGCTTACACTATTGGCGCGCCTCGACTGGCGCAAGTCAATAATCCCAACCCCACGCCGGTGAACAACAGTGCCAAAGTGGGGCGTTTCCTGGATCCGCCGGGTGCGTTTTTCCCATTGGTCATTGACTACGACGATGTGATCAATCTGAGCACCGACAACTATATCAGCCTCAAGGTGTGGGCGCCGCGCCCGGGCGACATCCTCTTCAAATTAGAGGGCGGCGCTTCTCCTCCAGTGGAAACGCGCGTACCGGTCACCGCCCTGAACACCTGGGTGGAATATGGCGTAGATTTTTCATCACAGGCCGGCGCCAGCCACAAGCGCATCGTGTTCTTCTTCAATGCAGGCGACGACAGCGACCAGGGCGGCGTATACTTTATCGACGATATCAAGCGCGTACCCGTGCCGGTACCGCCCCCGCTCGAACAATTTGAAGACGGTCCGTTCGGCGGCGCCAATTTGGACTGGCAGCCATTCGGCGGCAATGAAACCGTGCACGGCACGTTGACGCGGATAGCCAACCCGGATATTTCAGGCGTAAACACAACGGCGCACGTGGGGCGCTACCAGAAAGGAGCTTCCGCATTCAGCACGCTGACCGCATTCCTGCCCAGCGGCCTGGACCTTAGCACCGCGCCGCAGCTCAACTTAGACGTATGGGCGCCCGCAGCCGGCGCCAACGTGACCATGCAATTGGTGAGCGCTTCACAGGGCAACAAAGAGCGCACGACTGCCATACCTTCCACAGAAGAATGGGTGACGCTCGGATTTGAGTTTTCCGACTTCAGCGATATCGACGACTTTGAAGAGATCCGCCTCATTTTCGACAATGGAGTCACCGCCCCGGGCGCCATTTATTTCTTCGACAACCTGGCACAGAGCCTCAGCACGGTGGATCCCTGCGAAGGCACCATTCCCGACCCTCGTACTCTCGATGACTTCGAGTGCCAGCGCAACGCGACCTACACCGGCGGCGCCGATCGCCTGGAGGTGGCCAATAACCCGGCACTTCAGGTAGCCAATGCCAGTCTCAAAGTGGGTAAATACACCGATCCGGCCAACGATCCCTGGGCGGCATTGACTATGGTTCCCAACGAGCCTATTGATCTGAATATCTACAACCAGTTCAACATCCAGGTGTACGCCGCCCAAACCGGGCCGCTGTTGGTGAAATTGGAAGGAGGCACATCGCCCCAGCGGGAGCTCACCGTGCAGGTAGATGCCACCAACACATGGAAGACCTACAGCGTTGACTTCAGCCCATACGCCGGTGAAAACCACGCCCGCATTGCGCTGTTCTTCAATGCCGGCATAGGCCAGCCAACCGAAGATGTGTGGTACTTCGACAACGTAACCTGGGGCAGGGCGCCTTACCGCGGCTGTATTTCCACGCTCGACCAGCCTGAGTTTACGGTGACCAACTGGCGCTATTTCTCCAATGGTTCGCTGGAAAATACCGTTTTCGCGCCAGTGGCCAACCCCAACCCGACCGGGGTCAACACCAGTGCCAACGTCGGCGTTTTTGTAGAAGCAACAGACGGCGCTCCTTTCGCCGGCATGTACGCCGACCTCGAGGCGCCTGTTGCCCTTCCTCCCGACAACAAAACCATTCGCATGAAAGTGCTGATGGACCAGGAAGCCATGGTGGTTTTCAAGCTCGAACGCGGACGTCCGGGTTCCAGCAATTCCGGCGACGTGCCCAGAGCAACAGATCCGATTACCAATAATTACACTACCCCGGGCCAATGGCAGGAGCTCACTTTTGATTTCTCGGAATATATCCTCGAGGATAATACGCTGCATGACCGCATTACCATCATCATGAACTTCGGGGTAGTGCCCGGCACCGTGCAAACCTACTACTTTGACGATATCACCATAGGCGATGCCAACTGCCCGGGCGCCGTTGCCACTTTCGAACCGGTAGTGGAACAACTCCGCATCATGCCCAACCCGGCCTCTGACCGCCTTACGGTACAGAATGCCGACGGGCTCGAGCATCTCGCCATTCACAATGCCTACGGGCAATTGGTGAAATCGGTGCGCAGCAATGGCCAGGTCAACCTGCAAATTGACCTCGCCGGCCTCAGCAACGGCATGTACGTACTGACAGGATACAACGCACAGGGACAACTGATCGCAAATGCCAAGTTCATCAAACAGTAAATTAACCTCCCGGCACTGCCGGAGCAAACTGAAACATTAGGCTGTTTTTAGATTCGCCGCAGCGGCGCGGAGCACATCGGGGTTGAAAACGCCCATGATGCGCTCTTCGTCGCCGCAGGCGGGTCCAGCCTTTTGGGCAGGTGCGTTCCCGCATAGTCCGGACGAAAAGGAGCGGCCATGCGAGTAGTAATTCTTCTTTCAGCTCTTATTTTCGCAGTGCTGCCGGTTTCCTGCAACCGGAGCAAGCAAACCGGTTCCACCCAGGCGGCGCCGGTTCCTTTCAGCGAGGAAGAGTTGCAGCGCAGGACCTTTCTTTACTTCTGGGAGCTGGCAGATACCGCGTATTGGCAGATACCCGATCGCTGGCCTACGCTCACTTTCTCCAGCATTGCCGCTACCGGCTTTGGGCTGACAGCCTACATTGTGGGAGCAGAGAGAGGTTTCGTTTCCCGCGAGGCAGCAGCCGAACGCACCCGCAACACCCTGGCTGCGCTGTGGAACTTGCCGCAAGGGCCCGAAGCATCAGGCGTCAGCGGCTACCAGGGCTTCTTCTACCATTTTCTCAACCTGGACGACGCCCGCCGCTTCAAGCAGGTGGAACTATCCACCATAGATACGGGGCTGCTCATGGCCGGCGTGCTTTCCGTACAGTCATATTTCGACCGCAGCGACCCTGTGGAGGAAGAGATACGCCGGCTGGCCGACGCGCTGTTCCGCCGCGTGAACTGGCCATGGTTCCTCAACCAAAACGGGCTGCTATCCATGGGCTGGCATCCGGAAAAAGGGTTCCTTGATGCACAATGGGACGGCTATAACGAAGCGATGGTACTGTATATCATGGCCTTCGGTTCCCCCACCTATCCGCTGCAACCCAACTGTTGGCAAGGCTGGACGAAGCCTTATCAATGGACGGAATTCCAGGGCCAACAAATGGTGAACTTCGCACCGCTCTTCGGGCACCAGTACAGTCATATGTATGTTGACTTCAGGGGCATCCAAGACGCCTATATGCGTGAAAAAGGAATTGACTATTTTGAAAATTCCCGGCGCGCCACCTTGGCCAACCGGGCTTATTGCATCGCCAATCCCAACATGTTTAAAGACTACGGCGAGAACGTATGGGGTCTCACCGCATGCGACGGCCCGGCATACATGGAGCGCGAATGGAACGGCAAAAAGATCGCTTTCCAGGAATACTCCGCCCGCGGCGCCGCCTCCGATTACATCCGCGACGACGGCACCATCGCGCCTACGGCTGCCGGAGGCTCCGTGCCTTTTGCACCTGAGGTGTGCCTGCCCGCGCTGAAACATATGTGGGAAACCTACTACCCAAACCTGACCGGGGAATACGGTTTCAAAGACGCTTTCAACCCGACTTTCACCTTCAAGCCAGGCTCTGAAAACGGATGGTTCAACGTGGATTACCTCGGCATTGACCAGGGGCCTATCCTGATCCAGTTGGAAAATTACCGCACGGGATTGATCTGGAACATCATGAAGAAAAATCCTTACATCCGGGAGGGGCTCCGAAAAGCGGGGTTCACCGGGGGGTGGCTGGAGGAATAGAATTCTGCGGCCCCGTTAGTACAGACAACGCATGCGTTGTCTCAATGATATCCAAATGTACAGACAGCGCATGCGTTGTCTCAACGCTATCCAAAATGAAAAAAATCATACACATCACCGCACTGCTGCTCGTCGCCTACTTGATGAACAGCTTTGTTTTGCGCAGCGGAATCATGAAATACACCCCGCCGGACAAGACCGTCGAGCAGCGGGTAGATTCCCTGCTCGCCCTCATGACACTGGAAGAAAAGATCGGCCAGATGACCCTTTTCACTTCCGACTGGGAAATGACCGGCCCTACCCTGAGGGCAACTTACAAGGAGGATATTCGCAAGGGCAAGGTGGGCGCTATTTTCAATGCGCACACGGCCGCCTACACCCGGGAGTTGCAACGCATAGCCGTAGAAGAAACCCGGCTCGGCATTCCCCTGCTCTTCGGCTACGACGTCATCCACGGATACAAAACCATCTTCCCCATACCCCTTGGCGAAGCCGCGAGTTGGGACCTGTCTGCCATTGAACAGGCCGCCCGCATCGCGGCAATTGAAGCCGCCGCTTCCGGCCTGCACTGGACCTTCGCGCCTATGGTGGACATTGCCCGCGACCCCCGCTGGGGCCGCATTTCCGAAGGCGCCGGGGAGGATACGTATCTCGGGTCGGTCATCGCCGGGGCCAGGGTAAAAGGCTTTCAGGGCAACGGGTTCGCCAATGCAGATGCCGTTCTTGCCTGTGCCAAACACTATGCCGCATACGGCGCCGCCCAGGCCGGCAGGGATTATCACACGGTGGATATGTCGGAGCAGATGATGCGCGAGGTGTATTTGCCGCCTTTTAAAGCTGCCGCCGATGCCGGCGCCTGGACTTTCATGACCGCTTTCAACGAATGGCACGGCATACCGGCCAGCGCTCATGAGCGCCTGCTCAAGGATATACTCAAATGGGAATGGGGCTACCCCGGCTTCGTGGTGACGGATTACACCTCCATCAACGAAATGGTGATGCACGGTTATGCCGCCGACTACAAACACGCAGGAGAACTTTCTGTAAACGCCGGCGTGGACATGGACATGCAGGGCGCCGTATTTTACAACCATTTAGCGGAGCTGGTGCGGGAAGGCAAAGTGAGTGAGTCCCGCATAGACGACGCGGTGCGCCGCATTTTGCGCATGAAATTCATGCTCGGCCTTTTCGATGACCCTTACCGTTTCAGCGATACTGAGCGCGAGAAACGGCTGATCCTGGCGCCTGAACACTTAGCTGCAGCACGGGATGTGGCCCGCAAGTCCATCGTGTTGCTGCGCAATGAAAAACAACTGCTGCCGCTTTCCAAAACCATGAAAACCATTGCTGTAATCGGCCCGCTGGCCGACAGCAAAAAAGACATGCTCGGCAACTGGTCAGCTGCCGGCGATGCCAAAGACTGCGTCACCCTGCTGGAGGGCATCCGCGCCAAATTACAAGGCTCTACGCAGATCATCCATGAAAAAGGTTGCGAGGTGGACAACAAGGATCGAGCCGGTTTTGCCAAAGCCCTGGCTGCCGCCAAAAAGGCCGAAGCAATAATTGTAGCCGTGGGCGAAGCCGGCTGGATGTCGGGAGAAGCGGCGAGCCGCACCGACATTTCCCTTCCAGGCGCGCAGGAAGACCTCGTCCGGGCTTTGGTAGCCACCGGCAAGCCCGTCGTAGTTGTGCTGATGAACGGTCGCCCGCTTGCTATTCCCTGGGTAGCGGAAAATGTGCCCGCCATACTGGAAACCTGGTTTGGGGGCACCCAGGGCGGGCATGCCATTGCCGACGTGCTCTTCGGGGATTACAACCCTTCGGGAAAACTGCCGGTCACCTTCCCGCGCAACGTGGGCCAGGTACCGCTTTTTTACAATCCCAAAAACACGGGACGCCCGATAAACCCCAACGATAAGTACACCAGTAAATATCTGGACGTGCCCAATACGCCGCAATGGCCCTTCGGGTTCGGCCTCAGCTACACGAAGTTTGAATACAGCGACCTGAAATCAGATAAAAAGCAATTTGACCGCAACGACGTGGTGACGATCAGTGTCAAGATCAGCAATTCCGGATCTTACGCCGGGGAGGAGACCGTACAACTCTACGTACGCGACCTCTTGGGCAGCATAACCCGCCCGGTGCGGGAGTTGAAAGGCTTCCAGAAAGTTTTCCTCAAACAAGGAGAAAGCAAGATACTGCAATTCAAGCTGAGCGCCGACGACCTGAGATTTTACGACGCAGACTTGCGCTTCCGCGCCGAACCCGGCGATTTCGACCTTTGGGTTGGAGGCGATTCGGATGCTACCTTGGGAACCAGGATTACTTTAATCAAATAATTCAACTTCATGGATAAGCATGGAGCATAGAGCATAGGGCATAGAGGGCCTGTTGGACTCTCTGCTCTCTGTTCTTCACGCCAACACTCACTCATATGAAAAATCTACTATTAGCCATCATTATCCTGCTGGGGGGAGCCGTCTCCGCCCAAGTCAATGTAAAAGGGAAAGTGACCGATGACAAGGGCGAAGAACTCATCGGCGCCAACATCATCGTGAAAAACTCCACCACGGGTACCATTACGGAATACGACGGTACTTATGAGTTGCAAGTACCCGACGGTTTTGTCACCCTGGTGTTTTCCTACACGGGGTACACCACCCAGGAAGTCCCTCTCAGGGGCAATACCCAATTAGACGTCGTACTGCGCGAACAGGCCCAACTCATCAACGAAGTGGTGGTAGTGGGTTACGGTACCCAGCGCAAAAGCGACCTGACCGGCTCGGTCACGACCGTAAAGTCGGACGAAATTCAAAAGATCGCCACTGCCAACCCCGTGCAAGCCTTGCAGGGCAAAGTGGCCGGCGTGCAGGTGAGCGCCGCATCCGGCAGACCCGGCGAAGGCCCCGTGGTGCGCATTCGCGGCACGGGTACGCTCAACGGCGCCGCCCCGATCTATGTGGTAGATGGATTGATCCTCAACAATATTGACTTCCTGAACACTGCCGACATAGAAAGCATGGAAGTGCTTAAAGACGCCTCTGCGGCGGCCATATACGGCACCCGCGGCGCCAACGGCGTCATTATCATCACCACCCGCAAAGGTACCAGGAGCCAAAAGTCCAGGGTGTCGTTCAGTTCGTACGTGGGCCAACAACAAACGGAACGCCGCTTAGATATGGTAAACGCCACCGAGTATGCCACGCTGATCAACGAAATATCAGTGAACGGCGGCGGGCAACCCGTGCATCCCGACCCTTCGGTTTTTGGGGAGGGCACCAACTGGCAGGACGTCATTTTCCAAAAGGGCCTGATCCAGAATTACAACCTCAACATCAGCGGAGGCTCCGAAAACATGCTCTTCAGCATCAGCGGCGACGTATTCCGCCAGGAAGGCATCATCCAAAGTTCGTACTTCAACCGCTATGCACTGCGCATCAACAACGAGTACAACTTCTTCAAGTGGCTGAAATTCGGGCACAACGCCGCATTCATTATGTCGGACAACAACCGCGAGCCCGGAGGAATAATCTTCAACGCTATTGCCGCCGACCCGACAGTACCAGCCCGCGATGCTTCCGGCAGGTACGGAAGCACTTCCTTAGTGTCAAACGTGAGCAACCCGGCTGCCCAGCTGGAATACAACAGCTACAACCGCGGTTACGGACAGCAATTTACCGGTAACTTATACGGCGATCTGTTCGTGGTAAAAAACCTCACGGTGCGCAGCAGCTTTGGCTTCAACGCGATAAACAACCGCAACCGCAGCTTCGAGCCTGAGTTTGAGGTGGACGACAAACAGCGCAATCCCGAAAGCCGCATCTTTGCAGGCTTTTTCCGCGGCGTGGACTGGCAATGGGAAAATACCGCCAACTATCGCAGGGAGTGGAAAAACCACCGCGTGGATCTCCTCGCCGGCTATACGGTACAGGCTATTACCGGGGAAGGCATCGGCGGGGGCAGAACGCGCCTCATAGGTACTACCGAAGAGTTTTTCTACCTCAACTCGGGCGATGCCCAGACCTCTACGAACTATCATTTCGGCAATACCCCGGAGCGCTATCTCTCTACGCTCTTCCGCGTCAATTACGCCTTGTTTGACAAATATCTCATCACGGCATCGCTGCGACGGGACGGCTCCTCCAAGTTCGGCTCTGAGCGACGGTTCGGCAGCTTCCCTTCCCTTGCCGTTGCCTGGCGCCTTATCGACGAACCCTTCATGGCCAAGCAAAAGTTACTCACCAACGCCAAGTTGCGCGCCAGTTGGGGCCGTTTGGGCAACGACAAAATACCGGCAAGCGCAGCCATTCCAACCGTAACCAACAACCTCAGTTCCGTCTTCGGGCCGGATGAGCAACTGCTCTTCGGCGCCACCGTCATCACCTTAGCCAATCCGTTCCTCCAGTGGGAATTGAGCAACAGCACCAATGTCGGCATCGAACTCGGCGCCATTGAAAACCGCCTCACCCTGGAATTGGACTACTACCGCCGCATGACGGATAAGATACTGGTACCGGTACCCATACCTGACTACGTAGGCTCCGCCGGCGATCCATACGTCAATGCAGCCAGCGTGCTCAACAGCGGTATTGAAGGTATGTTGAACTGGAGAGCCCGTGTCGGCAAATTCACCTATCGCCTGGGAATCAACGGTTCTACCATACAAAATGAGGTCAAATCCTTAGGCACTGGAAATGAAGCGCTCAACGGCGCGATCATATCGGGAGAGGTTGCCACCCGCACAGTTGTCAATGGCCCCATCGGCGCTTTCTACGGATACCGCGTCGCCGGCGTGTATCAAAATGCGGAGGACATCGCCAAGTATCCCAACCGGGGTATCGTGCGGCCCGGCGATTTGCGATTTGAAGACGTCAACAACGACGGCACCATCGACACCGAAGACCGCACCTATCTCGGCAGTCCCATTCCCGACTTGATCTACGGGTTCAATTTCGGTTTTGACATCGCCGGTTTTGATTTTTCGGCAGATTTCAACGGCGTATCCGGCAATAAGATACTCAACTCCAAGCGCATGGCGCGGGGGTTTGGCATTCCCAATTTTGAAGCTGACTTCCTCGACCGATGGACCGGAGAAGGCACCAACGACCAGTCGCCGCGGACTACCAACGGAGGGTATCCCAACTACAACGTCTCCGACAGGTTCCTGGAGGACGGCTCTTTTATGCGCCTGCGCAGTGTGCAATTGGGATATACGTTGCCGAAGAGCTTGCTCACCAAGACGGGGATATCCAATCTCCGGGTGTACGTGAGCGGGAACAACGTATTTTTGTGGACCAACTACTCCGGTTACAGCCCGGAAATCGGCAGCGAAAATGTGTTGCAGGTGGGCATTGACGGCGGGATTTATCCAACCGCGAGGACGTTCTTGTTTGGGGTAAATGCGAGTTTTTAGATTTTTGATTTTTGATTTTTTTGACTAAATGAAAAGATTGTCGCTATGAAAAAATACCTTCTTCGAACGCTCAGCCTTACGGCTATTCTGCTGGCGGCCGGCGCTTGCAACCAGGACTTCCTCGAGGTTAAGCCGCAGGGCCAGATCAACGCGGAAAACTATTTCCAAACGGCCGATCACGCCATATGGGCCACCAATGCGGCGTACAACCAACTGCGCGCCTGGGAGGTCACTGCCTTTCCGTTCCTGGCCATGACCGACATCGTATCCGACGATGCCACCAAAGGCAGTTTCCCGGCAGATGCCGAACGGATCACAGCCTTTGAAAACTTCACTTACGACCCGTCCTTCCCGGAAGAAATACGGCTGGCATGGCGGGGTTATTTCAGGGGTGTGTTCCGTGCCAATACCGCCATTGAAGGCATTGCCCAAATCGAGATGGATGAGCAAATGAAAAACAGGCTCATCGGCGAGTGCAAATTCCTGCGGGCGCACTACTACTTCAACTTAGTGCGCTGGTATGGCGACGTTCCGCTCATTACCAGGCCATTGGTAGAGTCGGAATACTATACCCAGCCGCGCGCACCGAAGGCGGAAGTGTACAATCTCATCATCCAGGACCTCAAAGACGCGATCGAGGTGCTTCCCGAAAAAAGCCAGTACTCGTCTGCCGACATGGGCAGGGTCACCAAGGGCGCAGCAAGAGGCATTTTGGCAAAGGCGTATCTCACGATCGGCGATTTCGCCAACGCAGAAAAGTACGCCCTGGAGGTCATTAACTCCGGCCAATACGCGCTGCTGGCCAACTACAACCGGATATTTTTGCCCGAAGGAGAGAATTCCAGCGAATCGGTTTTTGAAATCCAGGCCACTGCATTGGAGGAGTCCTATGCCGGCGCTACTGCGTGGAACATGATCCAGGGGGTGCGGGGCACGCCCAACCTCGGATGGGGATTCAATATGCCCAGCGACGACCTCATCGCCGCCTATGAATCAGGCGACCCGCGGCGCGACGCCACTATCCTCTATGTCGGCGAGGTGCTGCCCGATGGATCCGCTATCGTGCAGGACAACCCCGATATCCTCAATGAGCGCTACAACCAGAAGGCATGGACGCCCAACCACCCAGGCTTGCAAGACAACGGCCCCAGCAACATTCGCATCCTCCGTTATGCGGATGTACTGCTGGTCGCCGCCGAAGCCCTCAATGAAAACGGCAAACCGGACCAGGCACTCGTGTACCTCAACATGGTGCGCGACCGCGCCCGGGGCAATCGCCCCATGACCGTGTTGCCGAGGCGCACTACCACAGACCAGGCGCAGCTCCGCCAGTTTATCTGGCACGAACGCCGCGTGGAATTGGCTATGGAGCAACACCGCTGGTTTGAGCTCGTTCGCACCGGGCAGGCCGCCGCCAAACTCGGGCCTTCCGGTTTTCAAACCGGCAAACACGAGCTTTTCCCCATACCGCAATCGGAAATTGACCTCAGCGCAGGCGCTTTGATGCAAAATCCGGGGTACTGAGAAAAGTGTATGGTTAAACACAAACTATAAACAAGCAACTCATGCACAGAATTTTACTTTTCCTAACCGGCATTCTGCTGGCCGTAACTCCAATGGCTACAGCACAGACCGACACCATCCTGATTGACTTCGGGAATAACCTTTCGCCGGCCCCGTGGAACAATGTGACCGACCCGGTAGCCGGCCGGATTGACAACCTCCTCAACTCAGCGGGGATTCAGACAAGCACGTCGATATTCGTGTATGATCCTTTCAACAACATCAACACCGCAGGCACCTTAAGCCCTGATCCGGCCATCGGATTTCCGCCTTCCGCTACCGGCGACAGTTTCTTCGGTAATACGGCCACCTTCGGCGGACAGATACAGCCAACCGGCGGGGTAGAACTCACCGGCCTTAACCCAGACAAGACCTATACCTTCAGCATTTTCGCTTCCAGAATTTCTGTGTCAGACAATCGCGAAGCACAGTACATCCTGACGGGGCTGACAACCGACACCATTTACTTAGATGCGTCCAACAACGCCGGAATGGTCGTTTCGGCTACCTTGCAACCCGATGCAGCCGGCATTATTCGCATAGAGGCCGCTCCCGGACCGAACAACAATAACTCCACCGGATTTTTCTACTTCGGCGCCATGAGCGTGGCTTATGAGGCTGACCCGCCGCCGCCGCTCCCGATGGATACCATTCTCATTGACTTCGGCAACGCACTGTCGCCTGCGCCCTGGAACAACATGACCGACCCGGTCGCAGGTTTTATCGGAGACCTGGGCAACTCTGCGGGGTTTCCCACCGGGAAGTCTATTGCGGTGTATGATCCCTTCAACAATATCAATACCGCGGGTACGCAAAGCCCGGATCCGGCGATCGGGTTTCCGCCTACCGCTACGGGCGACAGCTTCTTCGGCAATACGGCCACTTTCGGCGGACAGGTACAACCTACGGGGGGCGTGGAATTAGCCAACCTCAATCCCGAAAAAGACTACACCTTCACCCTCTTTGCTTCCCGCATCTCCGTAGCCGACAATCGCGAAGCACAGTACATCCTGACCGGGCTTGAAGCTGACACCATCTACTTAGACGCCTCCAATAACGCCGGTATGGTCGTTACGACTACCCTGCGGCCCGATGCTGCCGGCATTATTCGTATAGAATCCGCTCCCGGACCGAACAACAACAACGCTACCGGCTTTTACTATCTCGGCGCTATGAGCATCGCTTACGAGCATGAAGAGCCTCCGGTAGTCATGGAATTAGATACCCTGCTCATCGACTTCGGCACCCTGCTCTCGCCCTCCCCCTGGAACAACATAACCGATCCTGCAGCAGGCCGGGTGGACAACCTGATCAACACGGCGGGAAGGCCCTCCGGCAGAGCTATTGCCGTTTTTGATGCCTTCAACAACGTCAACACAGCGGGTACACAAAGCCCCTCGCCTTCCATCGGGTTTCCGTCCTCGGCGTCCGGCGACAGCTTTTACGGGAATACCAGCCTCTTTGCAGGCCAGGTACAGCCGACCGGCGGCGTAGAGCTTTCCCAACTGATCCCGGACAAGCCCTACACCATTTCCATCTTCGCATCCCGCATCGGTACCGACAACCGCGAAACGCAGTACGTCCTGGAGGGCCTTACAACGGAAACGGTCTTCCTCAATCCTTCCAACAATACCGACATGGTTGCGGTGGCCACCCTGTTCCCCTCAGCCGACAGCATCATCCGCATCATTGCTTCTCCCGGGCCGAACAACAACAACCTCACCGGTTTTTTCCACCTCGGGGCCATGAGAGTGACCTATGAACGCGAAGAACCGCCCGTCATACCCCTGACGGATACCCTCCTTATCGACTTCGGCAACAACCTCTCGCCTGTTCCCTGGAACAACTTGACCGATCCGGTGGCAGGGCAGCTTGATGACCTGCTCGGCGCTTCGGGTATTGCATCCGGCATTTCCATTCTCGTATATGATCCATTCAACAACATCAATACCGCCGGCACCCTAAGCCCCGACCCAGCTGCCGGATTTCCGCCTACTGCCACCGGCGACAGCTTTTTCGGCAATACAGCTACCTTCGGCGGGCAGGAACAGCCCACCGGCGGCGTCGAATTAGCCAATCTCAACCCGGACAAGCCATACACTTTCTCGATCTTCGCTTCCCGCATTTCCGTAACCGACAATCGCGAGGCGCGATATACCCTTCAGGGACTAACCACGGAAACTGCCGACCTGGATGCCTCCAACAACACCGGTATGGCGGCCACGGCGACCCTCTTCCCCAATGCAGAGGGCGTCATTCGCATCGAAGCGGCGCCGGGGCCAAACAACGACAATGCAACCGGCTTTTATTACCTCGGCGCTATGAAGGTGATCTTCGAGCGCGACCCGCCGCCGCCAACGCCGATGGATACCCTGCTGGTGGATTTCGGCAACAACCTTTCTCCCCTGCCCTGGAACAATGTGGCCGACCCGGTGGCCGGCCGCGTGGAGAACCTGTTCACTTCAGCCGGATTTTCCTCAGGCAAATCCGTTTTCGTGTACGATGCTTTCAACAACATCAACACTGCGGGTACCCAAACCCCCGACCCGGCCATAGGATTTCCGCCCACGGCTACCGGCGACAGCTTCTTCGGCAACACCGCCACTTTCGGAGGGCAGGAGCAACCCACCGGCGGTATTGAATTTGCCAACCTGAATCCGTCCAAACCGCACACTTTCATCATTTTCGCCTCCCGAAACGCATCAGCCGACATCCGCGAGGCCCGATACACCTTGCAGGGGCTTTCTGCTGAAACTGTGTACTTAGACGCTTCCAACAATACCGATCGCGTGGCTGAGGTTACGTTGTTCCCAGACAACAACGGCTCCATCCGCATGGAGGTGGCGCCGGGGCCGAACAACAACAACCCCTCCGGATTTTTCTACCTCGGCGCTTTGAAAGTCATCTACGAGCAGGAGGAAGCCCTGCCTGCAGAACTGTCGCTCGTCTCGCCCAACGGCGGGGAATACTGGCAAGCGGGCAAAACCCCTTCCATCATTTGGGATAGCAAGAACCTGAGCAGCGTGATCCTGGAATATTCCACCGACAACGGCGCATCATGGACGGCAATCGACACCGTACCGGCGGTGCAGCAGGAATTTGTGTGGACCGTACCCAATACACCCTCCACGGAATGTTTGGTGCGGGTATCTTCCGACACCCTGAGCGCACAGAGCGCTTCCGCGTTTGAAATTGCCGACGACGACGTCACCTGCCGGATTGTGGTGTTGGGCTCTTCCACGGCAGAAGGCACGGGCGCGGCCCCAATTGACAGCTCCTGGGTCAACCGGTACAGGAAAGAGATTTTCCAGAAGAATACCCGCTACGCCCTCACCAACTTAGCGAGAGGCGGATACACTACCTACCACATCCTGCCCACGGGAACGCCGATACCTCCCGGCGTCAACGTCAGCATCGATCCTGCCCGCAACATCACGCAGGCGCTCACCCTTGATCCTTATGCCGTCATCATCAATATGCCTTCCAATGATGCCGCCAACAACTTCGGCGTAGAGGATCAGTTGAACAACATCGCTTTGGTGGTTTCTACCGCCAACAGCGCCGGTGCAGGCGTTTGGGTAGGTACCACACAGCCCAGGAACTTCAGCAGCCCGGCCCAAATCGTGATCCAAACTGCCACCCGGGATTCCATCCTGGCCATTTACCGCGATAACGCCATAGACTTTTGGACGGACCTTGCTGCGCCCAACGGCTTCATTGAAGCCGCCTATAATTCCGGCGACGGCATTCACCTCAACAATGCCGGGCACAGGCTTCTATACGAAAGAGTGCTGGCCAAAGGCATCGATGCCATAGATTGCACTACCTTTGTGGGTATTGAGGAGGTCCTTGCCGGCAATGTTTCAACAGTGAAGGTTTTTCCGAACCCGTTCCAGGACAGTTTCACAATGGAATTTGACACCGAATCCGCCGGGCAATTTGAAATGCAACTGCTGGATATGCTGGGTCGGAAGATCGCTTATGTAAAAGAGCCGCTGAACGGCGCCGGCACACACCGCGTGCAGTTTGACCTGCCGCTTCCAACCAGCACAGGTCAGCAGATGCTCTTTGGATTGATCTCCATCCAGGATGTACGCGGTTTGGTGCGGGAAAGCGTGAAGCTGGCGAGGATATCTTATTGAAGTGAA